>JAREIX010000258.1 GCA_029286945.1 Thauera sp.
GCGGCTGGGCGAGACGATCCGCTTCACCCACGAGAACCGCGGCGCGGTGATGCACGAGATGGTGATCGGCACGCCCGCTGCGCTCGCCGAGCACGCGGAGCTGATGGAGCGCTTTCCCGAGATGGAGCACGACGAGCCGTGGATGGCCCACGTGCCGCCGGGCGGGCGCGGCGAGATGATCTGGCAGTTCAACCGCGCCGGCGAGTTCCAGTTCGCCTGCCTGATCCCGGGCCACTACCAGGCCGGAATGGTCGGCACCATCACGGTCGGCGGCTGACAGAAATGTAATCCACGCGTCAGCCTCCCGTCGGCGAGCGCTGCGCATAATCGCGCCGAGCTTCGAGTTCGGTCCGCAGCCGACGGATCCATCCGCCAACCCCTCCCAGCCAACCCCTCCCAGCCAACCCCTCCCAGCCAACCTCTCCCAGCCAACCCCTCCCAGCCAACCCCGGAGAACCCCCATCATGAACAAGACCCTGATCACCACCGCGCTGCTCCTGGCGCTCGGCGGCGGCGCGCCGCTGGCGCTCGCGCAGGCCGACCACGACGCCCACCACGGCGGCGCCAGCGCCCCGGCCGCGGCCGAGGCGCCGCTGGCCGAAGGCACCGTCAAGAAGATCGACAAGCCGGCCGGCAAGCTCACCATCGCCCACGGCCCGCTCGAGGCGTTCAGCATGCCGCCGATGACCATGGTCTTCCGCGCTGCCGAGCCCGGCCTGCTCGACCAGGTCAAGGTCGGCGACAAGATCCGCTTCGCGGTCACGCGCGTCGGCGGCGCGCTGACGGTCACGGCGATCGAACCGGCGCAGTGAGGGTTCGTGCGCGGGCGTAGTCCCGCGCCATCATCGATCCGACGCCCGCCCGCCTGGCCGAAGGGCGGGCGTCGAGCTGTCCGACCCTGGCCCCGACCGCAAGCCGGAACCCCCGTCCATGAAATCCCCGTTTGCAGTGGCGGCCCTCCGCCTGCCACGATCCGCGGCGCTGGCGCTGGCGCTCGCGCTGACAGGCGGCAGCGCCTGGAGTCAGGCCATGCCCGAAGCGCCCGTGCTCGGCGCCAGCGCCCAGGCGCTGATCGAGCATGCGCGCCAGGGCAACCCCGGTTTCGCCGCCGCCCGCGCCGAGGCCTCGGCGGCGCGCGAGCGCGTGAATCCGGCCGGCGCGCTGCCCGACCCGCGCTTCGAGCTCGAGCTGATGGATGCCACCAACACCATGAGCGGGCGCTCGGCCTCGCTGCTGCCCGGCCAGGTGGGCGAGACCCGTTACCGCATCACCCAGCCGCTGCCCGGCTGGGGCAAGCGCGAGCTGGCGGTGAAGGCCGCCGAGGCGCAGGTCACCCAGGCCGACGCCATGCGCGACGCCGCGTGGACCGAGCTGGCGGCGAAGATCGAGGCGCTGTGGCTGCGCTACTACGCCGCCGACCGCGAGCGCACCCTCAACGGCGAGGCGCTGACCCTGCTGCAGGGGCTGGAGGAGCTCAGCCTCACCCGCTACGAGCTCGGCCTGCTGCCGCAGCAGGCGGTGCTGCGCATGCAGCGCGAGATCACCGCGCAGCGCCTGGCGCTGGTCGAGGTCGAGCAGCGCCGCAAGGGCCTTGCCGCCGGTCTCAACGGCCTGCTCGGCCGCGCGCATGATGCGCCGCTCGCCGCGCCCGCCGATCCCGCGCCCTTGCCCGATGGACTGGCGCCGGGCGGCCTGTTCGAGGCCGCGGCCAGCGCCAACCCCGAGGTCCAGGTCGCCGCCAACGGCATCGACGTCGCCCGCGCCGAGCGCGCGCGCACCTATCAGGACCGCCTGCCGGACTTCGCCGTCGGCGTGACCAACAACCGCCCGGATGAGGGCAAGGCGTCCTGGGACGTGATGTTCGAGGTGATGATCCCGCTGCAGCAATCCAGCCGCCGCGCCCGGGAGCGCGAGGCCGAGTACATGCTGCTGGCGGCCGAGGCCCGGCGCGAGGACGCCCGCGCGCGCGCCTCCGGCGAGCTCGGCAGCGCCTGGTCGATGTACACCCAGGGCCGCGAGACCCTTGGCCTGCTCGCGCACACGCTGCTGCCGCAGGCCCAGGCCACGCGCGACGCCAGCCGCGCGGCGCTCGCCAGCGGCACGGTCGATTTCGACAGCGTCATCGAGGCCGAGCGCCAGCTCATCGACATCCGCATGCGCCAGCTCCAGACCGAGCTCGAGACCCGGCTGGCGCTCACCGAAATCAGGAAATTGACAGGGGAATACAAGTGAGCGTTGCGCTGCGGATGACGACGATCGCGGTCGCGGTGGCGATCGCGGCGGGTGCGGGCTACTGGGTTGCGCGCCTGCAGCATGCGCCGGGTGCCGCGGGCGCCACGGTCGCGGCCGCCGCGCCGGCGGCACCGGCTGAGGGCGAGGGCGAAGGCGAGCGCAAGATCCTCTACTACCGCAACCCGATGGGCCTGCCCGATACCTCGCCGGTGCCGAAGAAGGACTCGATGGGCATGGACTACATCCCGGTCTATGCCGACGACCGGCCCGACGACAGCGGCGCGGTGGTGGTGAGCCCGGCGCGCATCCAGACCCTGGGGGTGAAGACCGCCGCGGTCGAACTGCGCACGGTCGATGCGGCGGTGCGCGCCAGCGGCCGCATCGAGCTCGACGAGCGCACCCAGGTGGTGGTGGCGCCGCGCTTCGAGGGCTGGATCGAGCGCCTGCACGTGAATGCCGTGGGCGATCCGGTGAAGAAGGGTCAGCCGCTGTTCACGACCTACAGCCCGGAGCTGCAGTCCACCGGCGAGGAGCTGCGCATCGCCGAGCGCCTGGCGCAGGCGAGCGCCGGCCACGACCCGCTGGCGAGCGAATCCGCCCGCCGCCTGGCCGAGGCGACGCGCGCGCGCTTGCGCAACCTGCAGGTCGCCGGCCAGGCCGGGCCGCGCCAGGTCTTCCATGCCCCGGTGAGCGGCGTGGTGCTGGAGAAGGCCGCCATCGAGGGGGGACGCTTCATGCCGGGCGAGGCGCTATTCCGCATCGCCGACTTGTCCCGGGTGTGGATCATCGCCGACGTCTTCGAGCAGGACCTCGCCCGCGTGCAGGTCGGCCAGGCGGCGCAGGTCACGCTCGACGCCTGGCCGGGGCGCAGCTTCGAGGCGCGCGTGGCCTATCTCTACCCGACGCTGGACGCGGCCACCCGCAGCACCCGCGTACGGCTGGAACTGGACAACCCCGAGGGCCTGCTGCGCCCGGGCATGTTCGCGCAGGTCGCACTGGCGGCGGGCGACGCCAGCCCGAAGACGGTGGTGCCGGGCTCGGCGATCATCGACGACGGCGAGCGTCGCGTGGTGCTGCTCGCCCTCGGCGAGGGACGCTTCAAGCCGCAGCCGGTGAAGCTGGGCGCGCGCGGCCGCGACGTGGTCGAGGTGCTCGACGGGGTGGCAGCGGGCGATCGGGTGGTGGTGTCGGCCAACTTCCTGATCGACTCGGAGAGCCAGCTCAAGGCGGCGCTGTCGAACCTGGTCGATGCCGGGGACGGCGGCCAGGGCGCTGCCGGCGCGACGCGCTACGAGGCCGAGGGCACGCTCGAGGCGGTGGATGCCGCGGCCGGCAGCCTCACCCTGACCCACGGCGAGATCCCCGCGCTGAAGTGGCCGGCGATGACCATGGACTTCCTGATCGCCGATCCCGGCCTGGTGAAGGCCATCGCGCCCGGCACGCCGGTGCGCTTCGTGTTCGAGGCGGGCGAGCCGGGCGAGTACATCGTCACCGGCATCGAGCCGCTGGCGGGCGCTGCTGCGCCGGCCGGTGCTGATAGCGCCGGGGCTACGGGCAGCGCTGCGGGCGACGCCCACCGGGGACACTGACATGCAGCCGCCCCTGAACCCGCCAGCTGCTGCGCCCAGTACTGCCGACGCCCTGCAAACCAGGCCTGCCGGCGATCCCGTCGGCGCCGATGCTGCGACGCCCGCGGGCAGCTCCGTCGGCGTCCTCGACCGCGTCATCGACTGGTCCGCGCGCAACGTCTTCCTGGTGCTGCTGGCCACGCTGTTCCTGATCGGCGGCGGCCTCTACGCAGTCAGGCACACCCCGCTCGACGCGCTGCCCGACCTCTCGGACGTGCAGGTGATCGTCTACACCGACTACCCCGGCCAGGCGCCGCAGGTGGTCGAGGACCAGGTCACCTATCCGCTCACCACCTCGATGCTGGCGGTGCCGCGCGCGAAGGTGGTGCGCGGCTTCTC
>JAREIX010000259.1 GCA_029286945.1 Thauera sp.
TCGTCGCGGATCTCGCCGCCGGCGCCGGTGGCCGCGCCCGGGAAGGGCGAGATCGCGGTCGGGTGGTTGTGGGTCTCGACCTTGGCGAGGATGTGGGTGAGCTCGTCGTGGTAGCGGAAGGCGCCGTCGGCGTCCGGGTACAGGCGGGCGATGCGCGCGCCCTCGATCACCGAGGCGTTGTCCGAATAGGCCACCACGGTGCCCTCGGGGTGGGCCTTGTGGGTGTCCTTGATCATGCCGAACAGCGACTTTTCCATCGGCCGCGCGTCGATCACCCAATCGGCGTTGAAGATCTTGTGCCGGCAGTGCTCGGAGTTGGCCTGGGCGAACATCATCAGCTCGACGTCGGTCGGGTTGCGCCCGATGCGGCTGAAGTTCTCGACCAGGTAGTCGATCTCGTCCTCGGACAGCGCCAGGCCGAGCTCGCCGTTGGCCTTCTCGAGCGCGGCGCGGCCGCCGGCGAGGATGTCGACCGTGGTCAGCGGCTGCGGCTCGTAGTGGTGGAAGAGCGCCTCGGCCTCGTCCACGCTGCCCAGCACCGACTCGGTCATGCGGTCGTGCAGCAGGGCCGCCAGCGCCGCGTTGCCGTCCGCGCCGCGGGCGTCGATCGTGTAGGCGACGCCACGCTCGATGCGCACGATCTTGTCGAAGCCGCACTGGTGGGCGATGTCGGTGGCCTTGGACGACCACGGCGAGATCGTGCCCAGGCGCGGCACCACGAGGTTCAGCGTGCCCGCGGGCAGCGCCGCGCTCGCCGGGTGGGCATCGAGCAGGTCGACCAGGCGCGCGGTCTCGTCGGCGTTCAGCGGCGCGGAGACTTCGACGAAATACCAGTGCTCGGCGGCCAGCCCGGCAAGCTTGGGCAGCACCTCGCCGACGGCGCGGGAGAGACGTTCCTGACGGGAGGAGGACAGCGCCGGGGCGCCACGCAGCTTGAGGATCGAAGTCATATTCTTGGTAAACCGGAGTCGGAAAACGGGCGGGACGGACAGGCTTTCACGGAGCGCGCACTCGCCCCGACGGCTAGCGCGCCATTATAACCGAGCCCCCTTGCCCGCCCGGGCCGTTGTAGACTCCGCGCCTTCCCGATCGCGAGAGCCGAGATGTCAGAGATCAACTACCTGTGGGCGCCGCCCGCCCCCGTCTCCCTGCCCGTGCGCGGAACGCGTGCCCGCTTTCCGGTGAACCGCCTGTTCTTCGTCGGGCGCAACTACCAGGCGCATGCCCGCGAGATGGGCACCTCGGTGGACAAGGCCAGCATGCGACCGGTGTACTTCACCAAGTTCGCCGCGATGCTCGCCGAGTCGGGCACGGTCGCCCCCTACCCGCCCGAAACCGCCGACTACCATCACGAGATGGAGCTGATCGTGGCGCTCGGCCAGAGCGGCTTCCGCGTCAACGAAGCGCAGGCCCAGCGCATGATCTTCGGCTACGCCTGCGGGCTGGACATGACTCGCCGCGATCTGCAGGCCACCGCAAAGGCCAAGGGCAACCCCTGGGATCTGGCCAAAAACGTCGAAAAGGGCGCGGTGGCGAGCGAGATCGTCCGCGCCGAAGGCCGCATCCTGCGCAGCGGCGAAATCAGCCTGCGGGTCAATGGCGAGGAGCGCCAGAACGGCGATCTCGGCGACATGATCTGGAGCATCCCGGAGATCATCGCCGACCTGTCGACCTACTATCACCTGCAGCCCGGCGACCTCATCTACACCGGCACGCCCGAGGGCGTCGGTCCGGTGCAGCCGGGCGATCGTCTCGACGGCAGGATCGACGGCGTGGGGACGCTGAGCTTCGGGATCGGCGCGCCGGAGTGAGGGCGTGCGCCCTCAGCCCCTGGCCGCCGGGTTGAGCCAGCCGCGCATCAGCCGCGTCAGCCGCGGCATCACCACCCAGGTCATGGTGGCGACGATCAAGGCGGTGAACACCGCGGTGCGCGGCAGGAAGGGCAGCTCCACGAATCCGGGCCACAGCGACACCAGCCAGAGGTAGACGGACACCACCGGGAAGATGCCCATCCACGTCACCACGGCCATCCTGGCCCGTGGCGGGTGCATGCTGGCCGGCACCACGGCGGGCTCGAACCAGGCTTCCAGGCCGCTCAGCTTGCGGAACTCGGCCTCACCCTCGGCCACATCCTTCATGCGCTCGAGCAGCTCGAGCCGGGCGGCGCTCATGTCCCAGGCCTGCAGCTCGGCCTCGGAGGCGAAGCGCACCACAATCTGGTACTCCTCGCCCGCGGTCTCGGGCGGAATCATGTCACCGCCGAGGAAGCCCTTGAATGCGCGCATCTTGGCGAGCATCTCGCGCAGCATGACTTCGTATTCCGCCTCGCGGCCGGGACGGGCACGGCGGCGGGCGATGCGGGTGACACGGGCGGGGGCGCTTGGCGCCGAAGGGCTGCGGGCGGGTGCATTCATGCTCATGACTCTCCTGGTCAGACATTGCAATGAAGTCGGTATGTACTTCGTCGCAGGGACATCTGCACTCTAGCGCAAAAATCTCGATATTTTCATCAATTAAATCCAGGTCGGTCCTTGCGCTGTTTATCCGCGGCCCAGTCGACGCGGCGCGCATCACCCCGCAAGAACAACAAACCCCGGCCGTCGCAAGGACGAACCGGGGTTCTCTCAGCCGCGGCAGCGGGTCCTCGCGACGCGAGGCCTTACAGCGGCATGATCAGCTTGAGGATGAACTTGTCGCCCTCGAAGCGGTTCTCTGCCTTGGTTTCGTGATTCCACTGGGCCGTCAGGTGCACGCCCGACTTGGTCGTGTAGCTGACCGTGGGGCCGATGGCGAACACCTGGCCCTTGCGGCCTGCGGACCAGAATCCGGGGGCTGCGGGAATGGTCTGGCCGTCGATTTCGTCGTCGGTGGTCTGCTTCAGGTAATAGCCCGACAGGCCGACGCCCCAGGGCCCGAAGCGCTTGCCGACGAGGTAGTCCATGTGGAACTCGTCACCCGAGTCGTACTTCATCTTGGGCGCGCCCACTTCCGGACGGAAATCCTTGTTGGAGGCCTTGATGTTGTACATGAACTTCGCGGACACCTCCCAGCCGGTGTCACCCATGTAGCTGAAGGCAAACAGGGGCTCGACGCTCCAGTAGTTGGCACCGATGCTCTGCCGAGCGTCGCCTTCCTTGTAGCGCCCCGTCGGCAGATTCAGGTCGAGACCGATCGCCCAGTGCCAGTTCTTCTGATGCCAGGAGACGATGAAGGGGTTGACGGTGATGTCGCCAAGCCCGTTCACCGACTTCGAGCCCCCCAGATCGACCTTCTGATGCACCACCGGAACGATGACATGCCATCCCCAGTTGCCGCCGAAGATCTTGTGCTCGGTGGTCTGCACGAAGCGGAAGGCGTTGAACCAGGCATCGACCTCCCCGGTGGACGCCTTCTTGCCGCTTCCATCGACGAGGTCGCCGCCGTAATAGCCGAAATAGTTGATGAAGTAGTTGCCCGGCGGCGGCACCGCGCCGCCGAGCCAGGTCTCCGCACCATTGGGATACTGGTCGCCGCCTTCCTTGGCCTGGACGCTGCCGATCGCCAGGGTTGCCAGCGCGACCGCGCTGGCGAGCTTGCCGAATCTCGTTGCCATGACTCCTCCTTGATGATTGTGGTCTTGCTACGGTCTGCTGTTCCGTCGACGGCGGCCTCTGTCGGGCCGCTTGATGTGTCCTTCGACCGGAGGCGCCTCAGCGCCCCAGGTCCTTCGCCGATACGCCGCCAATGCCCCAGTTGGTCTTGGGCACTTCGCGGATGACGACGCGTACGGTCTGGATCGGCGCGCCCACGGCCTCGACGAGCGCCTGCGTGACCTTCTCGATGACGGCGCGCTTCTGGTCCTCGGTGCGGCCCTCGATCATGGTGATTTCAGCCAAAGGCATGTCTTCGTCCTCCCTGTCTGCGAAAAGAAGGCGCCCTGCCCGATCGCACGACGCCGCGGTGCTTAATGCGGTATTGAACCGAAACGCCCCCGCGGCATCTGCCGGCGGGGGCGCGGGTCACGATCAGGCGGCCAGTCCCTTGGCCTTGGCGAGGTTCAACGCCGTATCCTCGATCATGTCCTCCTGCCCACCGACCATGCCGCGCCGGCCCATCTCGACCAGGATCTCGCGCGCGGGCACGCCGTACTTCTTCTCGGCGCGCTTGGCGAACAGCAGGAAGGAGCCATACACGCCGGCGTAGCCG
>JAREIX010000260.1 GCA_029286945.1 Thauera sp.
GTGCGGTAGGTGTATCGCGTCTTCATGGTGCGCTCCTGTGGTGATGAACATGGTGGGTGAGATCTCCAATTCTATCCGCATGGGGCGTGCCGCCCGTTTTCCTGTCTCCCTGCACCTCCTCTCGGGGAAGTTCGAGCCGGCTGTGGCATTGGCTGCGGCCGGCTCACTTTTTTTGCAGGGCAAGGCGTTTCGTTTCTGACGGTTCCAGCTTGAACCGTGGGGCTGATAACCACGGAAAAGCACTGATAGGAGGTGTTATCAATGAACATCAACGATTCTCAGATCCAGATGACGCTGGACCTGGACACGCACCTGACGGAGCGTTTCCGGTCGGCCAAGGAAGCGATGGCCGCGGGCGTGTATCGGCGCGGCCTCAAGCGCTGCGCCGCCGATCTCGACGTGGCGCCGGGCAACCTGTCGGTGATGCTCTCCGGCGATGGCCAGCGCCACCTGGACGTGGATCTGCTCGAGCGCTACGTCGAGCAGACCGGCGACCGCACCCCGATCTATTACCTGGTCGCCAAGCACTGCGGCGACAGCAGCGCGGCGCGCGACGAGGCGGTCGAGCGTGTGCAGGCCATGCTCGCCGAGCTGCCGCAGCTGCTGGCCAGCGTGGGCGCCAAGGGCAAGCGGGGAGGGCGCTGACGATGGCGGACTTCGCAGACCTGGGCGCCGATCGTGAGGAGCGCGACCGCGCGCTTGCGCTGAAGGTGCGGGCGCCTGAAGGCCCGTCGGCGACAGGCATGTGCTTGTGCTGCGGCGAGCTGCTGGCCGACGGGCTGCGGTGGTGCGACGCCGAGTGCCGGGATGACTGGCAGGCCGAGACCAAGGCTGGGCGCGGCGCGTAATGGCGACCAGTCTGCAGGACGTCATCGATCAGATGGCAGAGGCCGACATCACCGGCCTGTCTGCCGGCGATCTGGTCGCAGATGGCAAGTACCACCGATTCCGGCCAGAGAGCGAGCGCAAGCGCAAGAAGTCCGCTTGGTACATCCTCTTCGAGCATGTGACCAAGTCGGGGCGCACCGTGCTCAACGGGGCGTTCGGCAAGGGTCCGGACACGTACAAGGTGCGCATGTCCGACGGCGGCATGTCGGTTGAGGAGCGTGCCGAGTTGCAGCGGGCGCGCAAGGAAGCCGAGAAGCGCGCCGCGATGGAGCGCAAGACCGAGGCGCAGCGTGCAGCCGAGAAGGCGAAGCGGCTGTGGAGCCTGGCGCACGAAGAGGGCGCGAGTGCGTACCTCGAGCGCAAGCAGGTGCGGGCCTATGGGCTGCGGTTCCTGAACGGCTCTGTACTGGTGCCGGTGCGTAACATCGAATCGGTATTGGTTGGGTGCCAGTACATCGATGCCGAAGGCGGAAAGCGCTTCAACACCGGCATGGAGAAGCAGGGCGCCTTCCACGCCCTGGGCGACGTGGCCGATGCCGATACGATCCTGTTCGGCGAGGGGTATGCGACATGCGCGTCGGCGCACCAGGCCACGCGCTGGCCGGTGGTGTGCTGCTTCGATTCTGGCAACCTCGAGCCCGTGGTCGCAGGCTTTCGCAAGCTGTTCCCCACCGCTCGTTTTGTGCTGCTGGCCGATGATGACCGCCACCTGCGACGTCGGCTGCGCGAGCGCATGGAGCGGGTTGGCGTGCCGGGCAAGGTGGAGCCGGATGGGGTGGCGCATGTGTTTCACCTGCCGCCGGCCGATGGCGCCGCGGAAGGGGTGCAACTGCGGGTGCGGGCGTGGTTCGAGGATCACGCGGGCAGTAAGCGCATCAGTTTCTCGGTGCAGCGTGGCGATGCCGAGGCGCGCACGTGGCACCTGGACAACGCGGGGCGCGCTGCCTGCGCGCTGGTGGCCAAGAAGCACAACTGCCTCGTGGCCGTCCCCAGCTTTGCCGCCGACGATGCGGCCGGCACTGACTTCAACGACGTGCATCTGGCCGAAGGGCTGGGTGTGGTGCGCTCTCAGATCCTGAACACGATCGCGGCCTTCGAGGAGGCGGCCAAGCGCGGCAGCGACAAGCCGCCCGCCGATCTGCCGCCGGCGCAGCGTTCTTCCGGGGTGGGCGCGTCCTGGCGCGATCGCCTCCTCGTGCGCAAGGGCGAGCTGGCGGGCTGCCTGGCCAACGTGATCGAGATCATCCTCAATGATCCGGCGTGGTCGGCGGTGCTGGCCTACAACGAGTTCTCGTTGCGCATCGAGAAGCGCAAGGCGCTGCCGGCCGGGTCTGCCGAGCTGGGGATCTGGGGCGACAGCGATGACGTGGCCACTGTCCTTTGGCTGACCCAGCACTACGGCATCACGCCCAAGCCGGCGGACGTGGCCCAGGCAGTGGAGTACGTCGCCAAGCAGCACCCGTGGCATCCGGTGCGCGAGTGGTTGCGCACGCTGCGCTGGGATGGGGTGAAGCGCCTTCCTGGGTGGCTGGCGCGCTGCTATGGGGTCGAGCAGAACCCCTACACCGCCCGGGTGGGCACGTGGTTCGCCATGGGCATGGTGGCCCGGGTGATGCGCCCGGGCGCCAAGTTCGACTACTGCCTGATCCTCGAAGGTGCGCAGGGCCGCGGCAAGTCGACCTCGCTCGCCGTGCTCGGCGGGCAGTGGTATTCCGACCAGGAACTCGACCTGCGCAACAAGGACGCGATGGCATCGCTGCCGGGCGTGTGGCTGCAGGAGTTCTCCGAGCTGGGCGCACTGACCCGGCACGAGGCACATCAGCAGAAGTCGTTCCTGTCCCGCACCGATGACCGCTTCCGGCCCACGTATGGCCGTCACGTGATGACGGTGCCGCGTCAGACGGCTTTCTCGGGGTCGGTCAATGACTGGGAGTGGAACAAGGACCCGACGGGCGGCCGGCGGTTCTGGCCGATCGAGGTGGGCAACATCGATATCACCTGGCTGCTGCAGGAGCGCGAGCAGCTCTTCGCCGAGGCGCTGCACCGCTACGACGCCGGCGAGCGCTTCCACCCGACGCAGCAGGAACAGCGCGAGATCTTCGACCCCGAGCAGCTCAAGCGCGAGGCGCAAGACTCGCTGCAGGACGCGATCGCCGAGTGGGTCGAGAAGCGGCCGTCGACCATGGAGTTCTCGAAAGCCGAGGTGATGATGGACGGGCTGAAGATCGAGCCCGGGAAGATGACGCGCGACCTGGACACGCGCGTCGGCATCGCACTCAAGAAGCTGGGCTGCAAGCGCATAGAGAAGCGCACGAACGCGACCAGCCGTTACTGGTACCTACCCCCTGAGAAGACGACGATCGCGGCGCCTGCGCCCGTTCCTGCGGTCTCTGGTGGGGTTGTGACCACGTCGCCAGCCGCTGCGCTGCCGGCGCAGCAGTGGACGGGGGAAGACGACTATGTCGATTTCTGACCGCGCCACGCCCGAGGTTAGGAAGGTTGGGAGCAGGTTGGGAAGCCTGAAACCCGCGCCAGCACTGGGGGTTCCTAACCTTCCTAACCTTCCTAACCTGTTTTCAAACTACATGCTGGCGCGCGCGTACATGTGTGTGCATGCAGGCGAGCGAGCGTACGCACTCACGCGCTCGCGCGCGCATTACGTTTTAGAAACTAGGTTAGGAAGGTTAGGAAGGTTAGGAATCACCAGCAACGGCGCGGGGTTTGATCTTCCTAACCTGTTCCCAACCTCCGTTTTCGTTGAGGAGGTTGGGAACATGGAAGGTCTGGTCATCCGTCTGCGCGCCCTGGTGCGCCGCGTGATCCCGATCCTGCGCGCCGCTGGCTGGGAAGAGGCCGATCTGCGCGCCATCAGCCCGTCGATCCGTGCCGCAGTCGTCGTCGCCGACGAGCCCACCCTGCGCCGCTGGTGCGCCTGGCTGTCCGCCAAGCTTCCGAAGACCGTGCAAGGGCAGGGCGCCACGCCAGTGCTGTCCTACGAGGCCGAGCAGCGCCTGGCCGATCTGTGGTGGCAGCGGTCGCAGGAGGCGCAGGCATGATCACCATCACCGCGTCTGACAACCTCAAGGACGTGATGGCAGGCCTCGATGACGTTGCGCGTCGGCAGGTGCCGTTCGCGACGAGCCGCGCGATCAACGAGACCGCCAAGATCATTGCCAAGGACGGCAATAAGCTCATCGCCTCTGTGTTCGATCGCCCGCTGGCGCGGACTGCATCGGCGGTGAAG
>JAREIX010000031.1 GCA_029286945.1 Thauera sp.
CCGAACCAGTTGCCGGATGTAGATCGGCTTGATCGGCCGATGCGCAGGAATGCTCACCTTCTTGCCTGCGGCGTTACGTACGATGTGATGGCTTCCGCCCGGGCAATGAATCGTCAAACCGTAGGCCCGCACGACCGTTTCCACCTGCTCGATCCGCCCAGTCACGAGGGTTGGCCGCCATGACATCGAGCAGCTTCTGCGCTTTGGTCATTTTTGAATCGTGATACTAAATATAGTGTCAATCAACCCGTCGTTAGCCTGGGGCCGCGACGTTCACCCCTGCAACCGATAGGCCCCCCCCTCGCCCACCACCATGCCGAGTTCTTCCAGCGCCTCGAGCACCGCGAGCACGGCGGCGCGGGGGGCGCGCTTGAAGCGGGCGGCGATGGCCTCGGACGTGAGCGGCTGGTGGGCGAGCGCGCTGCGCACGGCGGCGACCTGTTCGCGCATGCTCTTCGGCCAGGCGAGCTTGCCGGCGGCGGGGACGACGGCTGCGGCTTCGCCCTCGCCGCCCTCGCCCTCTTCCGCGCTGGCGGTGCCGGCCGCGCCGCCGACGAGTTCGGCTTCGAGCTGGGAAGGCGCCTGGGATGCGGCAAGGGCGGCGCCGGGGTTCTGGTAGTCGGGGCGCAGCCAGCGCACCAGACCGCGGGCTTCCTCGGCGGCGCGCGCGGCGTTGAGTTCGACCAGGCGGCGCAGCAGTTCTTCCTCGGCGGCGGCCTGGGCTTCGGGCTTGTCGGGCAGCGGGGTGGTGGCGCCGGGCTTGCCGACGAGTTGCGCGGCGAGGTCGCTCCAGCCGTAGGCCTCGAACACCGCGGTGTCGAGCGCGTCGTGCAGTTCGCGCAGCACCGACACCAGGCCCTGCTCGTGGATCGCGCGTTCCTTGGGCGTGAGCGTGTCACCGGCGCGCAGCTTTTCGAGCACGTTGTACATGCCGGTGAGGGTCAGCTCGGGGTGTAGGGATTGCTGGCGCTTGCGGTGGGCGTCGAGCTGTTCGGCGAGGTCGCGGATGCGGGCGGCCTGGGCGAGCGTGGGGTCAGGGAAGGGGAAGGTCTCGAAGCAGACCGACTTGTTGTAGCGAGGGCGGTCTTCAAGGGTTCCACCAGCAGCTAGCGCCCAACACACGTGAAGACGGCTTGAAAGTGTCCCGATGAGCGTCGCGTCATCACTGGCAATTACAAGAAGTGCTTGATCGGCCATGACCTGGGGCTCAAGGAACAAGAACATTCGATGTCGAGCCGTGATTGCCGTCGCGATGTAGCGGCGCAGGCCTTCGATTGCCTGGCGCATCTGAGGCTGATTCTCCCCGAATAGCCACCAGTTATCGCGGTAGCTTGCGCGAGGGTTTTGGTCCCGTTCAGGTTTCGCTCGCGTCAAAAGCCACTGATACACCGCTGGAGCCTTGGCTCTCAGTTCCGACTCTCCAAGTGGATACGGGTCCAAGACCAGGACACCGCGCGGGCGGTCCGTTATGTCCTTGCCGTTGCGGTATGGCCGAGTAAGGGCTAGTTCGGGGTCGGCAGTGTCGGCTTCCTCCGCTGATACAACAAAGCCGGGGGCGAGGATCTGGACACCACGATTTCCAATCAGGCCATTGGATCGCAATGACGTGGAGGCGGCAATGTTCGCCCCGATGCGCAAGTCGGCGTGTAGTACGCCTGATGCCGCATCAAGTTGAACATCACGTTCGTCTCCGGTCGTCTCCTTCTCTTCACGAACATTCAGCAGGAACCCGGACCCGGCATTCCGGCAACCAACCGTCATCGCAATCCGCACCGCCGCCCCATCCGCCGCATCCACCCACGGATGGTCCGGAATTGCGAACGCCAGCGAGAGCGGGTTCTTCGCCTCGAGTTGCGCCTGCACGACGCGGCGGTTGAAGGTCTGCTTGATGCTGTTGGTGGTGATGAAGCCGAAGCGGCGCGCCTTTTCCGCGCGCACGGTTTCGCCGGCGATGTGCCACCAGTACATGACGAAGTCGGCCGATTCCGGCACATCGGGCCAGGTGCGGCGCACTGCATCCACATAGCCGTCGCCGAGCGCGCGGCGCATGGTGGCGGCGCCGATGAACGGCGGATTCCCCACGATGTAATCCGCCCGCGGCCACACCGCCTTGCGCGGATTCACATAGCGCACCTGCACCACCTGCGCCGCCTCGTCCGGGATGTCCTCGCCGGTGATCGGGCTCGCCTTGTACGTCACACCGTCCCAGCGCGTGACCGGGCGCCCCGCCTCGTCGGTGACCGTTTCCTCGCGCTCGTAGTCGATCAGCGCGTCGCGGTTCTCGATGTTGCGGAAGTCGCGCAGCACCGGCTGCGGCGGGGTCACCGAGCCGTGGGTGCGGAAGTGCCATTGCAGGTAGCCGATCCACAGCACCATCTCGGCGATCTTCGCCGCGCGCGGATTGATCTCGAGGCCGAGGAACTGATGCGGGTCGACGGTGACGCCTTCGAGTTCGAGCAGGCCCTGCGATTCGCCGAGGTCGTGCAGCAGGTTGAGCACTTCGCCTTCGAGGCGCTTCATGTGCTCCAGCGTCACGTACAGGAAGTTGCCGCTGCCGCAGGCGGGGTCGAGCACGCGCACTTCGCACAGGTGGTGGTGGAAGGCGCGCACCTCGGCGACCGCGTCCTTGCGCTTGCCCTGCTGCTCGTAGGTGAGCGCGGCGGCCTGCACTTCCTTCCATTCGGCGCGCAGCGGCTCGATCACGGTGGGCAGCACCAGGCGCTCGACATAGGCGCGCGGGGTGTAGTGGGCGCCGAGCTTGTGGCGCTCGCGCGCATCGAGCGCGCGTTCGAGCAGGGTGCCGAAGATGGCCGGTTCGACCGCGGTCCAGTCGGCCTGCGCGGCGGCCTTCAACAGCGCGAGCTGGTCGCGGTCGAGCGCGATCGCGCTGGCGTCGGCGAACAGGCCGCCGTTGAAACGCAGCACGCTGGCGCGCAAGGCCGGCGAAAAGCCGCCGCTGTTCATCGTCTGCCACAGGCTCTCGAGCATCGGCGCGAAGCTGGGCAGGTCGTTTTCCAGGTCGTGCAGCAGGGTGGTGAAGGCGCGCTTGGGCAGCAGGCCGACGTCCTCGGCAAACATGGTGAACAGCGCGCGCATCAGGAAGCCGGCGACGTGCTGCGGCGCATGGCCGGCGGCTTCGAGGGACTTGGCCAGGCGCGCGAGCCGGTCGGCAATCTCGCGCGTGACGCGCGCCGAGCGGCGCGCGGGGTCGAGCGCCATCGGCTCGAGCCACACCTTGCACAGGCGGTCGCGGATGGCCGGGTCGCGCAGGTCCTCGAGGCGGATGCGGTGGCTGCGGGCGTCGGGGAAAGGCGTGTAGGTGGCGCCCGAGCGGGTGAATTCGGCGTACAGCTCGATGTTGCGGCCGACGTCGACCACCAGGATGAAGGGCGGGCGGCCTTCCTCGGCGGGCAGCGCGCGGGCGTACTGGTCGGCCTGGTTGTGGGCGCGCAGCATGGCCTTGTCCCAGCCCGAGCTGTCGAGCGCGCGGCCGGTCTGCTTGGCCTCGCAGACGAAGCCGCTGCGGCGGTAGAGGTCGATGAAGCCGTTGTTGACGCTGCCATCGGGCTGGCGGATGACGACGCGGCGCTCGAACACGTAAGCGTTGTCGCGGGTGTCGTCCCCCGCCGGGTCGGGCCGCGGCAGGCCGAGGACCTCGCACAGCTCGGTGAGGAAGAGCTGGTAGTTGGCGCGCTCGCTCCCGCCCGCGCGCTGCCAGCGGGCGATGAAGGTGTCGAGGGCGGCGGGATCGGTGGCGACGGGCGGGGCGGTGGCGGATGACGAGGTCACGGGGCGGCCATGCGTTTGGGTTGGGAACGGGGGGATTGTAGCCGGACCGTTTGAGGCGGTTCCGTCATTGCATGTGCAATGTAGCACTGCTGTGCTACATTGAAGACACCCAAATCCATTGGAAGCACCATGCCGACCACGACGATCCGTTTGCCCGAAGAGCTCAAAGCCCGGGTAGCTGCGGCTGCCAGAAGTGAAGGAACAACCGCCCACGGGTTCATTCTCGAGGCGATTGCCGAGAAAGCCGCCCAGGTCGAGCGGCAGGCCGAATTCGATGCGCAGGCAGAAGAACGCTACGCGGCGTTGGTCAGGACGGGCGAATCGATTCCCTGGGCCGACATGCGACGCTACCTCGAAGCACGCGCGCGGGGCGACGACGCGCGGCCACCCGTCGCACGCAAGCTCGCGCGCTGAGCATGGCAGCGATCGAACTGGTGCCGGAGGTGGCTGGGGACTTCGAGCGCATCCTCGACCACCTGGCCCTGCATGAAGCACATGACCCCGACGGGCACATCCGCGACATCATCGAGGCTTTCGATGTGCTCGAGCGCAATCCACGCATCGGCCGCCCGGTGCGCGCTGGCAAGCGCGAGTTGATCATCGGGCGACGCGGCCACGGCTACATCGCCCTCTACCGCTACATCGAAGCGCTCGACACGGTCTTCATCCTGGCCATCCGCAGCCAGCGCGAAGCGGGCTACCGGAGCCCGTCGCTCGATCAGTAAGACCGTCCGCCCGCTCGCGCCAGCGCGCATTACCGCCAGCGCATGATCCGCGCCGCACTCGACAACGCCGCGCCGTCTCCCAGGTTCAACCCAGCGTCGCCGTCGCCAGCTTGGCGCCGAAGCCGATGAACACGCCCCCCACCCCTGCCGTGGCCCCGGCGGCAACGCGGCGGTGGCGGCGGAACTGGGCGGCGAGGCGGGCGCCGGCGAAGATCAGCACGGACAGGTAGAGCACGCTGCAGATCTGCACGATGACGCCGAGGATCACGAAGGACAGCGCCGGGTGTTCGTAGGCGGGATCGACGAACTGGATGAAGAAGGACACGAAGAACAGGATCGCCTTCGGGTTCATCAGGCTGATGACGAGCGCGGTGCGGAAGGGGTGCGGCGCGCTGCGCACCGGCGGGTAGTCCGGCCGGCCATCGCCCACTTGCTCGGCGGTCTCGTCCCCGCGCCGCCAGGTGGCGAGCGCGCCGCGCAGCAGGCTGACGCCCACCCAGGCCAGGTAGGCCGCGCCGGCGTACTTGATGATCATGAAGAGTTCGGGCGTGGCGCGCAGGATGGAAGCCATGCCGGTGACGGCGAGCAGCATCAGGATGGTGTCGCCGACGAAGATGCCGGCCGCGCCCTGGTAGCCGGCGCGCACGCCCCAGCGCGAGGCCGCCGCCATCACGTACAGCGAATTGGGCCCCGGTAGCAGCACGATGAAGATGGTGCCGAGGATGAAGGTGGTGAGGTCGGTGATGCCGTAGAACATCGGGCGGAATCCGGACGATTGGAAGACGGACCCGTATTGTGGCCTCGCCGCATCGCGCCTTCCAGTGCGCGCGCCGCTTGCGCCGCCCTCTTCAGCCGGAAGGCGCGCGGCCTGCAGGGCGCAGGCCGGCACGCGAGCCGTCTTACTTCAGCAGTTCGGCCGCGCCCTCGATCGCCGCCAGCGCGCACTGTTCGTCCAGATGGCCGCCGGGCGCGCCGCCGATGCCGATCGCGCCGATCACCTCATCGCCCGCCTTCACCGGCACGCCACCGCCGAGCAGCAGGAAGCCGGGGATGTCGGTGAGATTGGCGGCGCCGGGGTTCTTCTGCGCGGCGTCCATCATCGCCAGCGTGGTGTTGCGCGCCGAGGCCGAGGTGAAGGCCTTGTGCTGGCTGGCGGCCAGGGTGTGCGGGCCGGCGTTGTCGGCGCGCTGTACGGCACGCACCAGGCCGGCGCGGTCGACCACCGTGGCGCTGACCGCATAGCCCTTGTCGGCGCAGGCCTGCACCGCGCCGGCGGCGAGGCGGTTGGCGAGCTCGAGGCCGATGCTGCGCTGGCTGATGACCTGGGCCTGGGCGGCGCCGGCCGCGGTGCCGAGGACGAGGGTGGCGGCGAGGATGGACAGCTTGTTCATGAGGTTCTCCGGTGAGGGATCGGCGCATCCGATCGGTGAACACAGTCTAGGAAGCACCCCCGCCGCCGCCCATCCGGGCCCGTACGCGCGCGCACCGCGCCGCGCTCCGTAGAACTACGGAGCCTCGCCCTCCTCAACCAGGCGCGCGTAATGGCGGATGAGCTGCGCCAGCGAGCCGGTCTCGAGCTTGGCGAAGAGGTTGGCGCGGTGCGTCTCCACCGTGCGCGGCGACAGGCCGAGCGCGCGCGCGATCTCCTTGTTGGTGAGCCCCTCCACGATCAGGCCCAGCACCTCGCGCTCGCGCTCGGACAGCTGCCCATAGCGCTGGCGGGCGGTGCGGTCGGCGACGTGGCGGGCGCGGGTGCCGACGTGCCGGCGCACCGCCTTTTGCAGCACCTCGAGCAGCAGCTCGTCGTCGACCGGCTTCTCGAGGAACTCCGCCGCACCGGCCTTGAACGCGCGCCGGCACAGATCCACCGTGCCATGACCGGTGAGCATGATCACCGGCTGATCGACCCCGCGCGCGACCAGGGTCTCGAGCACCGTCAGCCCGCTGGTGCCGGGCATGCGCACGTCGAGCACGACGGCGCCCACGCTGTCGGGGTCGAAGCCGGCGAGGAAGTCTTCCGGTGCCGGCCAGGTCTGCACGCGCAGCCCGACCGTCCCGATCAACAGCGCAAGGCTGCTGCGCACGGCCTCGTCATCATCGACGACGTGGATCAGCGGGGACAGGGAGCTTGCATCGTGCATGGCGGGACGTCCGGGATTCGGTGAGGGAAGGCGTCAGGGACCGGGCGCATCGGCGGGCGCCTGCGGCAGGGTGAGGCGGAAGGCGGCGCCGCGCCCGGGCGGCTCGAGCAGCTCGAGCCGGCCGTCCATGGACGCCGCCAGCGTCTCGCACAGGCTCAGCCCGAGGCCGAGCCCCCCGGCGCGGGTGGTGAAGAAGGGCTCGAACACGCGCGGCCGGTCCGGCGCGGGAATGCCGGGGCCGCTGTCGATCACGCTCAGGCTGGCGCGCCCGGCATGCGCTTCCAGCCTCAGCGTCAGCCGGCGCTCGCCCGCCGGCACCCGCTGCAGCGCGTGCAAGGCATTGCTCAAGAGGTTGTGGAGGATCTGCTCGAGCGCGACCGGGTCGGCCAGCACCGGACGCCGGGCCTCGCCCTCGATCCGCGGCCGTACCCCGGCCGCGCGCAGGCGCGGCTCCAGCAGGTGCAGCGCGGCCTCGGCCGCCGCGCGCAGCGCGACCGGCTGGCGCCGCTCGGCGCTGCCGGGGCGCTCGACGCTGCGCCGCAGGCGGGCGAGCACATCGGCGGCGCGCCGGGCCTGCACGCTGGCGGCCTCCATCGCGGCGCGCGCGGAGTCGGTCGCCGGCGGCTCGTCGTCGAGCAGACGCACCGCGGCGCGGGTGTTGGCGAGGATCGCGGTGAGCGGCTGGTTGAGCTCGTGCGCCATGCCGGCGGCGAGCTCGCCCATGGCGTTGAGCCGCCCCACCTGACCGAGGCGCAGCAGCTCCTCGGCACGACGCCGCGCCACCCGCTGCTGCACCAGCATCGACGCCCGCCATCACCCCGGCGAGCAGGACGGCGCCCGCCAGCATCGCCGCCCACGGCAGCGCAGCCCAGCCGACGCGGCGCTCCACCACCAGGTCGAAGGGCTGGCTGGTCACCGCGAGCGGGCGCTCGAAGGCGAACTGCCAGCCGCCCGCCGTCTGCGTACCCGCCTGGATGCGCCAGCGGTGCCCGGCATGGGCGAGCTCGACCCGCACCGGCGCATCGCCGGCGAAGGGCCACTCGGCACCGGTGACCATGCCGGCCAGATCGATCTCGAGCGCGTGGCTTGCGCCCTCGCCGGCAAGCACCAGCCACAGCCGCCCCCGCTCCATGCCCGACACCAGGCCCCAGGCGCGGCCCGCACGGCGCGATGCCGCCTCGGCCGCGGCGAGTTCGGCGGCGAGCGCGCCCGCCGCCCACGCGCCCTCGCCGTCGCGGCGCAGCACGGTGACGATGCGCGGATAGATCGCCGGCAGGCGACCGGCCGCCTCCGCCGTCGCCGGCGTATCGAGCAGGGCGAGGGTGGCGAGGATGGCCTCGTGCTCCACCGCGCGCAGGCTGAGCACGCGGTGGACGATGCCGGCCTGGGTCTCGAAGACGCGGCGCATGCGCTGCAGCTCGGCCTGGGCGAGCCAGACCGCGGACGCCAGGCTGAGGACCAGCGCTGCGGCGATCCAGCGCAGATGGGGACGCAGCACGCTCATCGTCCGCGTCAGCGCCGCTGCGCGACGAACTCGAGTGGCGCATCCACGCTCTGGCTGCGCTGGATCTGCAGGCGCACGCGCAGGGTGTCGTCGTCTGCAGGGGTGAGCTCGTAGCGCTGCACCATCTCGCGTGCGGGCTCGTTGCCCGACACCGTCTCGCTGCGGGTGAGGAAGTGCAGCCGGCCGTCGCGCCACTCGACCGCCTCGAGCGCGCGCGCCACGCCGAGGAAGCTCGCCTGGCCTTCGATGCGGCCATCGCGCAGCGCAAAGTCGAAGCGCTCCTCCAGGCTCAGGTTCCAGGGGTAGGCCACCTCGGCCTTCCAGGCGCCGACGACCGCCTCCGGCCCGGGGCCGCGGCCCTGCCACAGCCACCAGCCACCCAGGCCGATCGCCGCCAGCACCACCGCCGCCCCGGCAAACAGCTTCCGCCGGGGCGCGGGCGAGGCGACGGGCGCCTCCAGCCACTGCGCGAGCACCGCCTGCAGGCGCGCCAGATCCGCCGCCCACGAGGCGTCGCCCATGACCAGCGCCTGGCGGTTGGCGAGGCCGCGCAGGGCGGACGGCAGCGCCGCCGCGTCCGGCATGGACGCGCCGCCCACCAGGATGGGCACCACCGGCTTGCCGCTGGCGAGGGCACTCTCCACCTCGCGGCGCACGAAATCGTCCGCCTGGTCGAGCCGGCGGCGGCCATCGGCGGCCGCCTCGAGCCAGCCCGGGCCGATCACCACCAGCACCGCCTGCACCTGCTGCAGGCCGCGTTCGATGACGGCCTCGAAGTCCTCGCCCGGGCCGATGTCGTCCACGTCGCGGAACACGCTGCCTGTACCGAGACGCTGCTCGAGCGCGTCGGTGAGCCGGCCGGCGAAGCCGGCGCTGTCTTCGCGACGATAGGAGATGAACAGCTTGGGCATGGGCAGGCGCGGGGGTGAAGTCCTGCTGCATTCAAGCACGCCGCCGGCAGGCTGGCCAGCGCGCCGGCCCGCGCGCGTGCCGCCACGCCCACACCCGGCGCCTACACGGCCTAAGATACGGATGAACACGGCTGGCGCGAGCACCAAGGGCCACGCCGCCCCCGGCACTGCAAGGACACCTGCGATGGACAGCCACATGATCCGCATCCTGCTCAACGGCGAAGCCGTCGAGGCCGCGGGCCTGCCGCCCACCACCAGCCTGCTCACCTGGCTGCGCACGCAGCGCGGCCTGACCGGCAGCAAGGAAGGCTGCGCCGAGGGCGACTGCGGCGCGTGCACGGTGGTGGTGGGCGAGCTGCGCGGCGCGGCGCAGGCCCTGCACCTGGCCAGCGTCAACGCCTGCATCCAGTTCCTGCCCGCGCTCGACGGCAAGGCGGTGTTCACCGTCGAGTACCTGCGCGCCCAGGCCGGCGGCGCGCTGCACCCGGTGCAGCAGGCGATGGTCGATTGCCACGGCTCGCAGTGCGGCTTCTGCACGCCGGGCTTCGTGATGTCGCTGTGGGATCTCTACAACGACTGCGCGCAGCGCGCGGCGCGGCCGGCCGCGGCCGAACTGCGCAGCGCGCTCACCGGCAACCTGTGCCGCTGCACCGGCTACCGGCCGATCCTCGAGGCCGGCGAGCGCATGTTCGAGCTGCCCGCGGTGGCGCTCGAGCGCGCGGCGATCCGCCACGCCCTGCTCGCGCTGCAGCGCGAGGACGTGCTCGACTACCGCCATGCCGGCCGGCACTTCATCGCCCCGCGCAGCGTGGAGGCGCTGGCCGCGCTGCGCGCGGCGCGGCCGCAGGCGGTGCTGCTGGCCGGTTGCACCGACATCGGGCTGTGGGTGAACAAGCAGCTGCGCGAACTCGACGACATCCTCTACCTCGGCCGCATCGAGGCGCTGCACACGCTCGCCGAGCACGACGGCTGGCTGCACATCGGCGCGGCGGTGACGCTGACCGAGGCCTTCGCCGCGCTCAGCCGCGCCTGGCCCGAGCTCGCCGAGCTGTGGGAGCGCTTCGCCTCGCCGCCGGTGCGCAACGCCGGCACGCTCGGCGGCAACATCGCCAACGGCTCGCCGATCGGCGACTCGATGCCGGCGCTGATCGCGCTCGGCGCGCGCATCGTGCTGCGCAGCGTGCGCGGCGCGCGCGAGCTGGCGCTGGAGGACTTCTACCTCGACTACATGAAGAAGGACCTCGCCGCCGACGAGTTCGTCGACACGCTGCGGGTGCCGCTGCGGCAGGCGGCGCTGGCGGCCGCGCCGCAGGACCCGCAGGCCGCACCGCCGCCCGCCGCCAGCGCGCCCGGCGAACTCCACTTCCGCAGCTGGAAGCTGTCGAAGCGCTTCGATTCGGACATCTCGGCGGTGTGCGCGGCCTTCGCGATCCGCGTGCGCGACGGCCTGATCGCCGAGGCGCGGGTCGCCTTCGGCGGCATGGCGGCGACGCCCCGGCGCGCGCCGCGTACCGAGGCGGCGCTCACCGGCCAGCCCTGGGACGCGGCCACGCTCGCCCGCGCCCGCGCCGCGCTCGCCGCCGACTACACGCCGCTCGACGACCTGCGCGCGAGCGCCGCCTACCGCCAGCGCGCCGCCGCCAACCTGCTGCAGCGCTTCCACCTCGAGACCCGGCCCGAGGCGCCGCTGCCCGCGCAGCAGACGCGTACCTTCGCCGGCGTCGCCGACGACCGCGAGGCCATCCGATGAACACGCCCTCCTCCGCGCCGCCGCCCGGACAGCCGCTGGCCCACGAGTCGGCCCACCTGCACGTCGCCGGCGAGGCGAGCTACGTCGACGACCTGCGCGAGCTCGCCGGCACCGCGCACGCGGCGCTCGGCCTGTCGGAGCGCGCGCACGCGCGCATCCTCGCGCTCGACCTCGAGGCGGTGCTCGCCACCCCGGGCGTGATCGGCGTGCTCACCGCCGCCGACATCCCTGGCGTCAACGACTGCGGCGCGATCGTGCACGACGAGCCGATCCTCGCCGCCGGCGAGGTCCTGTACGTCGGCCAGCCGGTGTTCGCGGTGATCGCCGACAGCCACGACACCGCCCGCCGCGCGGCGCGCAAGGCACGCATCGACTACGCGCCGCTGCCCGCCGTGCTCGACGCGCGCGCGGCCCGGCGCCAGCAGGCCTGCGTGCTGCCACCGCTGCACCGGGTGCGCGGCGAGCCCGCGGCGCGCCTCGCCGCCGCGCCGCACCGGCTCGCCGGGCAGTGGGCGGTGGGCGGCCAGGAGCACTTCTACCTCGAGGGCCAGGTCGCCTACGCCGCACCGCGCGAGGACGGCTGCATCAAGCTGTGGAGCTCCACCCAGCACCCGAGCGAGCTGCAGCACGCCCTCGCCCGCATGCTGAAGCTGGCCGCCAACCAGGTCGCGGTGGAGACGCGGCGCATGGGCGGCGGCTTCGGCGGCAAGGAGTCGCAGGCGGCGCCGTTCGCCTGCGTCGCCGCGCTGGCGGCGTGGAAGTTCCGCCGCCCGGTGAAGCTGCGTCCCGACCGCGACGACGACTTCACGATCACCGGCAAGCGCCACGACGTGCACTACGACTTCGAGGCCGGCTTCGACGACGACGGCCGCATCCTGGCGCTGCGGGCCGACATGACCCTGCGCGCGGGCTTCTCCGCCGACCTGTCGGGGCCGGTGGCCACGCGCGCGCTGTGCCATGTCGACAACGCCTACTACCTGGCGGACGTCGACATCCACGCCTACCTCGCGCGCACGAACACCCAGTCGAACACCGCCTTCCGCGGCTTTGGCGGGCCGCAGGGCGCGCTGCTGATCGAGTACGTGATCGACAGCATCGCGCGCACGCTCGGCCGCGACCCGCTCGAGGTGCGGCGGGCCAACTTCTACGGCGGCCCCGGACGCGACACCACGCCCTACGGCCAGACCGTCGCCGACAACGTGATCCACGAACTGGTCGCCGAACTCGAGGCCGACAGCGACTACCACGCGCGGCGCCGCGAGATCGCCGCCTTCAACGCCGCCAGCCCGGTGCTCAAGAAGGGCCTGGCGCTGACGCCGGTGAAGTTCGGCATCTCCTTCAACCTCACCCACCTCAACCAGGCCGGCGCGCTGGTGCATGTGTATACCGATGGCTCGGTGCTGGTGAATCACGGCGGCACCGAGATGGGCCAGGGGGTGAACACCAAGGTCTGCCAGGTCGTCGCCCATGCCCTGGGCGTGCCGCCAGCGAGCGTGCGCGCCACCGCCACCGACACCAGCAAGGTGGCCAACACCTCGGCCACCGCGGCTTCGACCGGCGCCGATCTCAACGGCAAGGCCGCCGAGCAGGCGGCCATGCAGATCCGCCAGCGCCTGGCGGAGTTTGCCGCCGCGCGCCACGGCGGGGCCGCCGCCGAGGTCCGCTTCGCCGATGGCGTGGTCGCGATCGGCGCCACCACCCTGCCCTTCGCCGCGCTGGTGCAGCAGGCCTACACGGCCCGCGTGCAGCTGTGGTCCGACGGCTTCTACGCCACCCCCGGCCTGCACTGGGACGCCGCGACGCTCAGCGGCCACCCCTTCCACTACTTCGCCTACGGTGCGGCGGTGTCCGAGGTGCTGGTCGACACGCTCACCGGCGAGTGGCGCCTGCTGCGCGCCGACCTGCTGCACGACGCCGGAAACTCGATCAACCCGGCGATCGACCGCGGCCAGATCGAGGGCGCCTTCATCCAGGGCATGGGCTGGCTGACCAGCGAGGAGCTGGTGTGGAGCGCCGACGGCCGGCTGCTGACGCACGCGCCCTCCACCTACAAGATCCCCGCGGTGCACGACTGCCCGCCCGACTTCTGCACCCGGCTGTTCCACAACCCCAACCGCGCCGACACCATCCTGCGCTCGAAGGCGGTCGGCGAGCCGCCGCTGCTGCTCGCCTTCTCGGTGTGGTTCGCGATCCGCGACGCCATCGCCGCCAGCGGCGACGGGCGCAGCCTCCCGCCACTGCGCGCGCCGGCGACGCCCGAGGCGATTCTCGACGCGGTGGAAGCGGTGCGGGCGGAGCTGCCCGCCTGAGCGACGGCCGCCGCACGGCGCCCTGAGCGCCCGCCCTTCGCGCACGCCGCTGCGCATTCCGGCATTCCCCCCCGGCACGACCGGGCGCGGCCACTGCGCGCCCGCGCGTTTGCGCCCTGCGATCGCCTTCAAGTTCTACGCGCCGCGGCCGTTACCCAAAGTGAGGCGGACAGGCAAGCGTGAAACGGGTCACGCTGCGGCGCGCTTAGGCCTCCGGGCAGCGCCGACATTAGATCCTGATCAAGTTCACGCCCCTTGACAGTCGATTTAATGCCTCCCTGCACAGCGCGGCCCCCTCCCCGCAGCCCCCATGAAAACGGTTGAAACGCAATGAAGACAATTTTTCTCGTCGACGACTCCGCCACCATCCTGCTCTCCATCTCGGGGATCCTCGGCAAGGCGGGCTATGCGGTCGAGAAGGCGCCCAGCGCCCTCGACGCCCTCAAGAAGTTCCAGGCCGGCGTGAAGGTCGACCTGCTGATCACCGACCTCAACATGCCGGGCATGAACGGCATCGAGTTCATCAAGGAAGTGCGCAAGCTCCCCGCCTACCGCTTCATGCCGATCCTGTTCCTGACCACCGAGTCGCAGCAGGCGAAGAAGGCCGAGGCCAAGGCAGCGGGCGCCTCGGGCTGGATCGTCAAGCCGGCCTCGGCCGACGAGCTGCTCAACACCATCAAGCTGGTCATGCGCTGATCATGAACTCCACGACCTTCCTGCGCCGGACGCTGTACATCCAGGTCTCGATCGCGCTCGCGGTCGGGGTCACGGTGTATCTGCTCAACGACTGGTTCCACCAGGACTTCCTCATCGCGCTCGGCATCCCGCAGCCGCTGGGCGACGCCCTGGGCTCGGTGGTGATCGTGGTGTCGGTATCGATCGCGATCCGGCTGGTGTCGCTGGCCTTCTTCCGCGACATGACCATGGGCCGCGACACCGAGCTGCACCACCACAGCCACGCGCGCGGGCAGGCGACCGCCACCTGCCGCGAGGTCGCCAGCGAACTGCGCGGCGTGCCCGCCTACAGCGGCGTGCTGCGCAGCCAGCTCGACAGCGTGGTGCAGCAGACCGAGCAGGCCGCGTTCGACATCAGCAGCCGGCTGCAGACGATCGACGCCGTGGTCGGCGAGCTCAACGGCTTCGTCGCCCAGGTGGCGAGCGAGTCGGCGGAACTCGCCCACGACTCCGAGGCACGCATCGCCAACAACCAGCAGCTGATCGCCCGCATGCAGGAGTACATCGACTTCCGCATCCAGCAGGCGCACGAGGACGAGGCCCGGGTGAGCCAGGTGGTCAACGAGGCGCGCTCGCTCGGCTCGCTCACCGGCCTGATCAAGGACATCGCCTCGCAGACCAACCTGCTTGCGCTCAACGCCGCGATCGAGGCCGCCCGCGCCGGCGAGAGCGGGCGCGGCTTCGCGGTGGTGGCCGACGAGGTGCGCAAGCTGTCAGGCGAGACCGAGAAGGCGGTGACGGCGATCAACCAGGGCATCCTCGGCGTGGCCGGCACGATCGAGTCCCAGCTCCACCAGCGCCTGCAGCGCGCGGCGCCCGACGCGGAGCGCACCGCGCTGTCGCAGTTCGCCGACCAGCTCACCGAGCTCGGGGCAAGCTACGAACAGATGCTGCGCAGCCAGGCCAGCACGATCGAGACCGTGCGCGGCAGCAGCGAACGGCTTTCGGAGATGTTCATGGATGCGCTGGCGAGCGTGCAGTTCCAGGACGTCACCCGCCAGCAGATCGAGCACACGACCGAGTCGCTGACCCGGCTCGACGAGCACCTCGGCGTGCTCGCCGAGCGCCTCGAGCAGAGCGAAGCCCCCGGCTTCACCTACACGCCGCTCGCCCAGCACCTGGACGAGATCTACGGCCGTTACGTCATGGACCAGCAGCGCCACACCCACGCCAATGCGGTCGGCAGCGGCGCGGGCGCCGCGGCGAGCGTCTCCGGCAACAAGATCGAACTTTTCTGAGCCCCGCCATGGCCACCCGCAAGAAGAAGACCGCCCCCGCGCTGGTGATCGCCGAAGACATGACGATCTACAACGCCGCGAGCCACAAGCAGCGCCTGCTCGACGCCCTGCAGGCCACCGAGCGGCTGGAGATCGACCTGTCCGCAGTGAGCGAGATCGACACCGCCGGCTTCCAGCTGCTGGTGCTGCTCAAGCGCGAGGCGCGCCGCCTCGGCAAGGAAGCGCAGATCGTGGCGCACAGCGAAGCCGTGCGCGACCTGCTCGACTTCTACAACATGGCCGCCGCCTTCGGCGACCCGCTGCTCATTCCGGCCGCCAAGGCCTGACCCGGGACCCACCCGACCATGGATGAAATCACCTCCGTCTTCGTCACCGAGAGCCGCGAGCAGCTCGCCGCGCTCGAAGCCGCGCTGCTCGAGCTGGAGAACCAGCCGGGCGACGACGACACCCTGAACGCCATCTTCCGCAGCGCGCACACCATCAAGGGCGGCGCCGGCGTCATCGAATGCGGCTACATCGTCGCCTTCACCCACGTGGTCGAGAACCTGCTCGACAAGCTGCGCAATGCCGAGATCACCCTCGACTCGGACCTGATCGCGCTGCTGCTGGCCTGCTCCGACCACATCGGCAACCTGCTCGGCGTGCTCGAAGCCGGCGCGCCCGGCCCCGGCGAGGATCTCGCCGCCGAGGGCGAGGCCCTGCTCGCCCGCCTGCAGCGCGACTGGCTGTCGGGCGAGAAGGCCGCCTCGCGCTCCGGCCCGCCGGCCGCCGTGCCGCCGCCGATCCACAGCAGCGGCGGCAGCGCGGTGGAGACCGACTGCTGGCACATCTCGCTGCGCTTCGGTGCCGACGTGCTCCGGAACGGCATGGATCCGCTGTCCTTCCTGCGCTACCTCGGCACCATCGGCCGCATCGAGCGCCTGGAGACGCTGACCGACACCCTGCCCGAGGCCGCTCAGATGGACCCGGAGTCGTGCTACCTCGGCTTCGAGATCAGCTTCTCGTCCAACGCCGACAAGGCGGCGATCGAGCGCGTGTTCGACTTCGTGCGCGACGACTGCGCGCTGCAGATCCTGCCTCCCCACAGCCGCCTGGCGGACTACGTCGCGCTGATCAACAGCCTGCCCGAGGACAGCATGCGCCTCGGCGAGATCCTGGTGCGGGTCGGCGCGCTGACCCAGGCCGAGCTCGACGAGGGCCTGGCGGCGCAGCACCGCCCGCCGGCGGCGGACGCGCCGAGCGCCGAAGCCGAAGCCGAGGCCGAGGCGCCGCACACCCAGATCGGCGAGATCCTGGTCGAGCACAAGGTGGTGCAGCCCGAGCTGGTCGAGGCCGCGGTCGCGCGCCAGAAGCAGGTCACCGAGAAGAAGAGCGCCGAGGCGCGCCTGATCCGCATCCAGGCCGACAAGCTCGACCGCCTGATCGACCTCGTCGGCGAGCTGGTGATCGCCGGCGCGAGCGTCAGCCTGCTCGCCGGCAAGAGCGGCTCGAGCGAGCTGATCGAGGCGGCCTCGCTGAGCAGCCGCCTGGTCGAGGGCATTCGCGATGCCGCCCTGCAGTTGCGCATGGTGCAGATCGGCGAGACCTTCAACCGCTTCAATCGCGTGGTGCGCGACACCTCGCGCGAGTTGGGCAAGGACATCGAGCTGGTGATCGCCGGCGGCGAGACCGAGCTCGACAAGTCCATGGTCGAGAAGATCGGCGACCCACTGATGCACCTGGTGCGCAACGCCATGGACCACGGCCTCGAGCAACCGGCCGTGCGCGAGGCCAGCGGCAAGCCGGCGCGCGGCCGGCTCGAGCTCAACGCCTTCCACGACTCGGGAAGCATCGTGATCGAGGTGGCCGACGACGGCGCCGGCCTCAACCGCGAGCGCATCCTCGCCAAGGCGGTCGAGCGCGGCCTGGCGCAGCCTGGCCAGACCCTGTCCGACGCCGAGGTCTACAACCTCATCTTCGAGCCCGGCTTCTCGACCGCCGAGCAGGTCACCAACATCTCGGGCCGCGGCGTCGGCATGGACGTGGTCCGCCGCAACATCCAGGGCCTGCGCGGCAGCGTGGAGGTCAGCTCGACGCCCGGCCAGGGCTCGCGCTTCGCGATCCGGCTGCCGCTGACGCTGGCGATCATCGACGGCTTCCTGGTCGGCATCGGCGATGCGGCCTACGTGATCCCGCTCGACAGCGTGGTCGAGTGCGTCGAGCTCGCCGAGGAAGGCAGCGGCCGCGACTACGTGAATCTGCGCGGCGAGGTGCTCCCCCTGGTGCGCCTGCGGCAGCTGTTCGCGATGGAGGGCGAAGCGCCAGCGCGCCAGAACGTGGTCGTCGTCCAGTACGCCGGCACCAAGTCGGGCATCGTCGTCGATCAGCTGATGGGCGAGTTCCAGACCGTCATCAAGCCGCTCGGCAGCATCTTCCGCAACATCCGCGGCATTGGCGGTTCGACCATCCTCGGCAGCGGCGAGGTGGCGCTGATCCTGGACGTTCAGGCCCTCGTGCAACGCTGTGCCAACACCGAAGAACAGCGCACCGGCGCCGCCGCGCGCGCGCTGCCGGCCACCGCCCGCGCCTGAGAACTCTCCCCAAGCGAATTACCGAGTTTCCCCTGGAGTACATCATGAAGAACCTGAAGATCGGCACCCGGCTCGGCATCGGTTTTGCCGTGGTCCTGCTGCTGCTGCTCATCACCGCGGTCATGGGCAGCCTGCGACTGCAAGCTCTGCAAGGCAACATCACCGACCTGGTCGGCGACAAGAACGTCAAGGTCGCTGTGGCCAACGAAATCATCGACTCGGTCAACGAGCTCGGCCTCCAGCACCGGAACATGATGATCCCGGCGCTGCAATCCGACACCGCCCTGCAAGGCTTCCTGCAGAAGACTTCCGAGGAGCGCCAGAAGATCGTCAAGGGCCTGGAAAAGCTCGATGCCCTGGCCTACGGCAGCGAGGGCAAGCAGCTCCTCGAGCAGGTGAAATCTGCACGGCAGACCTTCATCGGCATCCAGCAGACCTACGAAGCGCAGATCCAGCAGCGCAACTTCGAGCGCGCGGGCGAGATCTTTCCCGAGTACCGGCAGGCCTACATTCCCTACCGCGATGCACTGGCCAAGTTCATCGAGTTCCAGAGCAACCTGGCGAGACAGACGGGCCAGGAGGCCGAAGCGCAGGCCGATCAGTCGGTCATGCTGCTGCTCGGCCTGCTCGCCGTTGCGCTCGTCATCGGGCTGGGCTTCGCGATCTTCATCACGCGCTCGATCACCCGCCCGGTCAGCGAGGTGAGCGCAGCCGCCAAGAGGATGGCCGGCGGCGACTTCAACTTCGACCTCAAGTCCGACGCCGGTGACGAGGTCGGCGAGGTGGTGCGGGCGGTGGCCGACGTGCAGGCCAGCGTCAAGCGCATGATCGCCGACGCCGGCATGCTGTCCGACGCCGCCGTGGCCGGCAAGCTCGCCACCCGCGCCGACGCCTCCAGGCATCAGGGCGACTTCCAGAAGATCGTGCAGGGCGTGAACGCCACGCTGGACGCGGTGATCGGCCCGCTCAACGTGGCCGCCACCTATGTCGACCAGATCGCCCGCGGCGCCATCCCGGCCAAGATCACCGACACCTACAACGGCGACCACCATCAAGAACAACCTCAACACCTGCATCGACGCGGTCAACGAGCTGGTCGCCGACGCGGTGATGCTCGCCCAGGCCGCCGTCGAGGGCCGCCTCGAGACGCGCGCGAACGCCGCCAAGCACCAGGGCGACTACCGCCGCATCGTCGAGGGCGTCAATGCCACGCTCGACGCGGTGATCGC
>JAREIX010000032.1 GCA_029286945.1 Thauera sp.
TCGCCTTCGGCTTCGGCGTGCTGCCGCTGGCGATCGCCACCGGCGCCGGCGCCGGCAGCCAGAACGCGATCGGCACCGGCGTGCTCGGCGGCACCATCGCCGCGACGCTGCTCGGCCTGTTCTTCGTGCCGCTGTTCTATGTCGCGATCAAGCGCGTTTTCCCGGACAAGCCCAGGGACGAGGCCGCTGTGACGTCGCCCCAGGAGGGACGTTGAAATGAGTGAATACCCTGCAAACATCGCCGCCGGACGGGAACCGGTTCTCGTGACTGAGGCCGCCCCGGCTGGGGCCGGTAGGCCGGCGCGACAGCCCGCGGGCCGGGTGGCTGCGGGCGGCCTCCGTCTGCCGCTGCGCGGCCTGGCGGTGGCGCTCGCCGCCACCCTGCTCGGCGCGTGCTCGATGATTCCGGTCTTCGAGCGCCCCGCGGCGCCCGTGCCCGCGGCCTTCCCGCAGGCGCAGCCCACCGCGGCCGCGGCGGCCGCGCCGCTGGCCGACACCATTGCCTGGCGCGACTACTTCGCCGACGAGCGCCTGCGCAAGGTGATCGCGCTCGCGCTCGACAACAACCGCGACCTGCGCGTCGCTGCGCTCAACATCGAGCGCGCGCGCGCCCAGTACGGCATCCAGCGCGCCGACCTGTTCCCGTCGATTGCGGTCAGCGGCGGGCAGAGCGCGCAGCGCGTGCCGGGCGACCTGAGCATGACAGGCGACGCCAACGTGACCCGCCAGTACTCGGCCAACCTCGGCTTCGCCGCCTACGAGCTCGACTTCTTCGGCCGCGTGCGCAGTCTGGAGGAGCAGGCGCTGCAGACCTACCTGGGCACCGAAGACGCCCGCCGCAGCGCGCAGATCAGCCTGGTGGCCGAGGTCGCCAACGCCTGGCTGCGCCTGGCCGCCGACCGCGAGCGCCTGGCGCTGGCGCGCGATACCTTCGACACGCGGCAGAAGTCCTTCGAGCTCACCCGGCGCAGCCTGGAGCTTGGCGCAGTGTCGGCGCTCGACCTGCGCCAGGCCGAGACCCTGATGCAGACCGCGCGTGCCGACGCCGCGCGCTACGCCGCGCTGGTGGCGCAGGACGAGAACGCGCTCGCGCTGGTGGTCGGCGCTGGCGTGCCCGCCGATCTGCTGCCCGAGGCGCTCAGCGCGCGCCTCGCCGCGGTCACCGAGCTGCCCGCCGGCGTGCCCTCCGAGGTGCTCGCCCGCCGCCCCGACGTCGCCCAGGCCGAGCGCGCGCTGATGGCGGCCAACGCCAGCATCGGCGCCGCACGCGCCGCCTTCTTCCCGCGCATCACGCTCACCGCCAGCGCCGGCACCGCGAGCAGTTCGCTCGACGGTCTGTTCGACGGCGGCTCGGGCGCCTGGAGCTTCGTGCCGCAGATCCGCATCCCGATCTTCGAGGCCGGGCGCCTGCAGGCCAGCCTCGACGTGGCCGAGATCCAGCGCGACATCAACGTCGCCCAGTACGAGAAGGCGATCCAGTCCGCCTTCCGCGAGGTCGCCGACGCGCTCGCCGAGCGCGCCACGCTGGCCGAGCAGCTCGACGCCAGGCGCAAGCTGGTCGAGGCCACGAAGCAGAGCTTCGCGCTGTCGGACGCGCGCTACAAGGGCGGGGTGGACAGCTACTTCAACCTGCTCGACGCCCAGCGCAGCCTGTACGGCGCCGAGCTCGAGCTCATCGCCACCCGCCTGGCCGACGCCACCAACCGCGTCGCGCTGTACAAGGCGTTGGGCGGCGGCTGGCAGTGACGACTTCCGGCCGCCGCGTTTCCGGGGCGCATGTGGGAGCGACGCAAGTCGCGATCGGCCGTTGTCCATGCGGTGCGCTTCTGGCCGGCGTGCCTGCGGGCTACACTGCCACGCCATGAACGCTCCCGCGCAATCCGCCGACGCCGACCGCCGCATCCCGGTCACGCTCCTCACCGGCTTCCTCGGCGCCGGCAAGACCACGCTGCTCAACCACCTGCTGCGCCAGCCGCAGATGGCGGGCAGCGCGGTGCTGATCAACGAGTTCGGCGCGGTCGGCGTCGATCATCATCTGGTCGAGAAGGTCGACGAGCGCCTCGTCGTGCTCGACTCCGGCTGCATCTGCTGCAGCGTGCAGGGCGACCTGGTGCGGGCGCTGAAGGCTCTCTTCATGCGCGCGCTGCGGCGCGAGCTCAAGGGCCTGCATCGGGTGCTGATCGAGACCACCGGCCTGGCCGATCCCGCGCCGGTCATCCATACCCTGATGGCCGAGCCTTTCCTGTCCGAGCGCTACCGGCTCGATGGCGTCGTCACCGCGGTCGATGCCACCCACGCGCTCGACCAACTCGCCGCCCACAACGAGGCCGTGCGCCAGGTGGCGATGGCCGACCGGCTGCTGCTGACCAAGTGCGACCTCGCCGATGCTGCGCAGCGCCAGGCGGTCGGGGCCCGGCTCGCCCTGCTCAACCCGGGTGCGCGCCAGGTCGAGGTCCGCGGCGGCGCGGTGGTGCCGGACGCGGTCTTCGGCTGCGGGCTCTACGATGCCACCGGCAAGCTGCCCGACGTCGCCGCCTGGCTCGGCGAGGAAGCGATCCGCGCCGCCCGGCGCCCACCGGCGCTCGGCACATGGTCGCGCGCGCGCGCGGGCGTGCCCGCGCGCTCCGCAGCCTCCGCGGATGCCGCGCCCGCGAGCGATCGGCCGCGCCACGACGCCGGCGTCACCAGCTTCGTGCTGCGCTTCGAGCAGCCGCTGTCGTGGTACGAGTTTTCCGACGGCCTGGCGCTGCTGCTGCAGGTGTATGGCGCGCGCATCCTGCGCATCAAGGGCCTGCTCAACGTCGCCGGCGATCCGCTGCCGCGGGTGCTGCAGTGCGTGCAGCACAGCGTCTATCCACCCGCCAGCCTGCCCGCCTGGCCCGACACGCCGCCCTACGACGACCGCCGCAGCCGGCTGGTGTTCATCGTGCGCGAGCTGGCGCAGGACGAGGTGGTGTCCATCCTCGGCAGCTTCACCGGCCAGGCGCCGCACACCGGCGCCTGAGCGCGCGCGCCGTCAGTCGCAGCGCGCCCGGCACTCGCCGCCGCTGCAGTCGGCGGCCTCGACCGTGCAGTGCGCCCGGGTGCGCATCACCATGCGCTGGTCGTTCGCGTAGTCGCAGACCAGGCGGGTCAGGCCATTCTTCTGCTCCGCGCTCATCTTCAGCGCGCGCGATGCGCGCAGCGTGGCGGCGTCGAGGTTGCAGTTGAGGTAGCCGCTGAAGGCGCCGCCGCGCGATTCCCACAGCGCGGTGTTCTTCGCCGCCTTGTAGTTGTCGAAGTTCGCGCAGGTGAGGATGTCGCGCCCATAGAGGCGGGCGTTGTCGCTGCAGTAGCCGGCGTAGGTGTATTTCAGCTCGGCCTCGCTCGGGCAGGTGGCGACCTGGACCGCGGCCTCCAGGGTCGGGCAGGAGACGTCCTCGGCGCGCGCGGTGCCGGCGAGCAGGATGGCGGGCAGGGCGATCGAAAGCAGGGCCAGCTTGGCGAGGGTGGGGAGCGGCATCGTCAGGGTCTCGGTGAGGGGGATCGGAGGCGGTGGGGCGTGGACGCGGTCGGCGTTCACCAGAACTTCCACCACCATTTGCGCTTCTTCATCGCGTCCTCGACGTGATCGGACCACTTGCTGGCGCCGCCGGCGTCGAGGAAGAAGCTGCCGAAGCGCTTGTCGGCCTCGTTGATGTGGCGCGTCAGCCAGACCTTGAGGAAGTGCAGCAGCTCGAAGGTGATCGTCGCCTGCCCGGAGTCGAGCTTGTCCTGCAGCGCCTTCACCTGGCCGATCAGCTCCTCGTGGTTCTGCTTGTGCGCGGCGAAGTCGGGGTAGTTCGACACCCGCATCAGGCTCTCCTCCACCGCGAAGTGCGTGCGCGTGTAGTCGGCGAGCTTGTCGAGGATCTCGCGCGAGGTGGCCGAGCCGTGGTGCGCCTGGATGGCGACGTGGAGCTGGTTGAGCAGGTCGACGAGCTCCTTGTGCTGCTCGTCGATCTCCTGCAGGCCGACGCTGAACTCGTCGGACCAGTGGAAGAGGTCGGTGCTCATGGTCGAATCCGGGGTCGGGATGAACAGCCCAGAGGCTAAACCGTTTTGCCGGGATGGAATTGACTCCGATCAACCCGCATCCGCTTCCCACCCGTTTGCCATGGGCCGCGATGGCGCCCGCCTGCCCCGCCTGCGGCGGTGTGCGCTGCGCCGCGCGCGGGAAGGTTATCCTTCGGTATGCGATCCGCTCCCGAACATGGCCCCAGCTCAAGCGTGATTTCGACCCGGGCGCCCCGCGCTCCTGATCATCCTGCTGCCCTCGGACCGCTCGCGCAGCGCTGGCTCGCCGAGCTGGTGCGCCGCCACGAGGAACACCATGGCGTGCTCGACGACGCGCGCATTCACGCCGATGCGCGTGCCGCCGCGCCGGATCTCGAGGGCCGGCTGCTGCAGCGCGCCGATGCGCTCGGCGCGCGCGCCGGCTGGCGCGATGCGATCCTGCGCTGGCAGGCGCGGGCGCGCGTGCTGCTGGTCGCGGCGGCGCTGCTCGCGCTGGTGCTGGGCTTCGGCGCGGCGGCCGGCGTGCTGGGCGACGGCACGCGGCCGGTGAATGTGGTGTGGACGCTGGGCGGCCTGCTCGGCGTGCATCTGCTCAGCCTGCTGCTGTGGCTGGCGACGCTGGCGCTGCAGGGCGGCGCGCGCGGCGGCTTCCAGCACGGCGGTGTGCTCGGCCGCGCCTGGCTGGCGCTGACCGGTTTCCTCGATCGCAGCGCGGCAGCGGCCGACCTGCCGCTGGCGCTCGGCGGCCTGCTCGGGCGCGGACGGCTGGCGGCCTGGGGCGTGGGCGCGGCCAACCATGCCCTGTGGTGCGCCGTGCTGCTTGGCGCCGAGACCACGATCCTGCCGGCCGACGCCTTCGTTGCGTTGAGCGCCGCGCTCGGCGCATTGCCGGGCGTGCTCGGCTTTCCGGTGCCGGACGCGGCCACGGTGGCGGCAAGCGGCGCCGCGCCGATGCTGGACGAGGCCGGCCGGCGCGCCTGGGCGGGCTGGCTGGTGGGCGCGGTGGTGGTCTACGGCGTGCTGCCGCGGTTCGCGCTCGCGCTGTTCTGTGCCCTGATGTGGCGGCGCGGCACGCGCCGGCTGACGCTCGCGCTGTCGCGCCCGGGCTACGCCCGCCTGCGCCCGCTGCTGATGCCCGACAGCGAGCGCATCGGCGTGCGCGACCCCGAGCCGGCCGCCATGCCGCGACCGCAACGTCATGCCGCGGTCGCCCGCGGCGACGGCGCCGCGGTCGCGGTGGCGCTCGAACTCGGCGATGACCTGCCGTGGCCGGGCGTCCTCGAGGCGCCACCGGCGCCCGATGGGGGGCGCGAGACGACGGCCGGACCGGGTTCGGCGCCCGCCCGCCCGTGGGAAGACGGCGGCCGCCTTGACACTCGCGAGCAGCGCCGCGTCGCGCGCGAGCGCTTCGCCGCCCATCCGCCCCGGCGCCTGCTGGTGGTGGTCGACGCGCGCCAGACCCCGGACCGTGGCAGCCTCGGTCTGATCGCCGAGCTGGCCGACCATGCGCAGTCGATCGGCGTCTTGCTGGCCGGTGCGGCGGGCGAGCCGGCCGGTGTGGCCGGCGACGGGACCTCGCTCGGGCGGCTGCGCCAGTGGCGCGAAGGCCTGGCCGGCATCGGCCTGGGCGAGGCGCTGGCGCGGGTCGACGTCGCGGCCGCGCGCGCCTGGCTGCAACACGGAGACGGAGCCTCATGAGCGACATCCTGCGCGTGGCCGTGGTCGGCCACACCAACACCGGCAAGACCTCGCTGCTGCGCACGCTGGCGCGCGACGTGGACTTCGGCGAGGTGTCGGACTCGGCGGGCACCACCCGCCACGTCGAGGGCCTGCGCCTGATGGCCGACGACGTGCCGGCGGCCGAGCTCTTCGACACGCCCGGCCTGGAGGACGCGATCGCGCTGCTCGAGTTCATCGACGGCCTGGTCGCGCCCGGCGAACGCGTCGACGGCCCCGAGCGCGTGGCGCGCTTCCTCGCCCGCGATGAAGCCGCCGGCCGCTTCGAGCAGGAGGCCAAGGTGCTGCGCCAGATGCTGGCAAGCGATGCCGCCCTCTACGTGGTCGACGCGCGCGATCCGGTGCTGCCCAAGCACCGCGACGAGCTCGAACTGCTCGCCGCCTGCGCACGCCCGCTGCTGCCGGTGCTCAACTTCGTCGCCGCGCCCGGCGCGCGCGTCACCGACTGGCGCACCGCGCTCGCCCGCCTCGGCCTGCATGCGGTGGTGAGTTTCGACACCGTGGCGCCGCCGCTCGATGGCGAGCGCGAGCTGTTCGACACCCTGGCGACCCTGATTCACGCCCACCGCGCCCGCCTGCAGGCCCTGATCGACGCCCGCGCGCGCGAGTCCGACGCCCGCCGCGAGGCCGCGCGCCGCCTGGTGGCCGAACTGCTGGTGGAGCTCGCCGCCCGCCGCGACCGCATCGAGGACGCTGCCGAAGCCGACAGCGAGGCCGTGCTGCAGGCCGCCGTCGCCCGCCTGCGCGAGGACGTGCGCCGGCGCGAGCAGGCCTGCGTCGATGCGCTGCTGCGGCTGTACCGCTTCCGTCCCGACGACGCGCGCATGGACGCGCTGCCGCTCACCGACGGGCGCTGGGACGACGACCTCTTCAACCCCGAGACCCTGCGCCAGATGGGCGTGCGCCTCGGTACCGGCGCTGCCGCCGGTGCGGCAGCCGGCGTCGGCGTGGATCTGATGGTGGGCGGCATCACGCTCGGCGCCGCAGCCGCGCTCGGCGCGATCGCCGGCGGGCTGTGGCAGACCTTCGGCCACTACGGCGAACGCATCGCCGCCAAGCTGCGCGGCCATCGCGAGCTCACCGTGGACGACGCCATCCTGCGCATCGTCGCGCTGCGCCAGCGCGAGCTGCTGGCGGCGCTGGAAGGCCGCGGCCATGCGGCGATGACGCCGATCGAGGTGGGCGGCACCCGCACGGCGAGCGCCGATGACGCGACCCGTCAGTGGCGCAGCGGCAGCCTGCCCGGCGCATTGACGCGCGCCCGTGCTCATCCCGAGTGGGCGGATGCCGATGGCGGCGGCGATGACAAGGACGATGCGGTCGCCGAGCTGGCCGTGGAGCTTGGCTGAGCCCGTCCTCAGTAGCGCACCCCCGGCGGCGGCGAGAAGGAATCGATTGCGTTGAGATAGGCCGCGCGCGCGAAGGCGCTCGGGTCGGCCTGCCGGCGCTGGCTCATCGAACCCTTGAGCTGGGCGACCGATGCGTACTCGCGCTCGCTCATCCAGCGCGTCATGCCTTCGAGCACGGCGGTGATCGCCTGCGGGCCGTTCCTCAGCAGCGCGCTCGCCATGTGCACCACGTCGGCGCCGGCGAGCAGCATCTTCAGCGCGTCGTCCGCGCCATGCACGCCGCCGGTCGCTGCCAGGCTCAGCCCGGTGTGGCCGTGCAGCAGCGCGATCCAGCGCATGGTGAGGAGGCCGTCGGCGGGCGAGGACAGCTGCACGCGATCGACCACCGACAGCGTATCGAGGTCGATGTCGGGCTGGAAAAAGCGGTTGAACAGCGACACCCCCGCGCCGCCGGCGGCCTCGACCTGGGCGACGAAGTGCGGCAGCGCACTGAAGAAGGGCGACAGCTTCATCGTCACCGGGATCTTCACCACCGCCTTCAGCGCGCGCAGCAGCGCGAGGTAGCGCTCTTCCAGCGCGGCGCCAGCCAGGCCCGGGTCGCTCGCCATGTACCAGGCGTTGAGCTCGAGCGCATCGGCGCCGGCGGCCTCCATCTCGCGGCCAAGCTCCACCCAGCCCGACGGCGAGCTGCCGTTGAGGCTGGCGACGACCGGGATGGACAGCCGCGTCTTGAGGCGCTCGATCTGGCCGAGGTAGGTGTCGAGCCGGCTCTGGTAGCCGGCGTCGACGGGCAGGTGGCCGGCGGCCTCGCCGAAGGTGTCGGGATGGATCAGGAAGCGGTCCATCATGCGCTCGTCGTTGACGACGTCCTCCTCGAACAGCGAGTGCATGACGATCGCCGCGGCGCCGGCGTCCTCCAGGCGCAGCACCGGGTCGAGCGTGCGGCTCAAAGGGGTGGACGAGGGCACGATCGGGTTCTTCAGCGCCAGGCCGAGGTAGCTGGTGCGCAGGTCGGGGGCGTTCAGGTCAGCCATTCTGGGTGTCTCCGGTGCGGGCGGCGGCGTGCGGGGCAGCGTCTTCCTTCGCGGCAGCTGCGGGCGGGGCGTCGTCGATGCCCGGCAGCGCGGCCAGCTCGGTGTACTCATGGTGGCGACGGCGGGCGTGGCGCTCGGCCTCGTCGAGGAAGCGGGTCGAGGCCTCGGGGTTCTGCCGCTCCAGCACGGTGAAGCGCGCCTCGTTGCGGGCGAAGTCGCGGTAGGGCACGCTCGGCGCCGCGCTGTCGACCGACAGCGGGTTGCGGCCCTGCGCGCGCAGCCGCGGATCGTAGCGCAGCAGCGGCCAGTGGCCGGACTTCACCGCCAGATCCTGCTGGCGCAGGTTGAAGGACATGTCCACGCCGTGGGCGATGCAGGGGCTGTAGGCGATGATGATCGACACCCCCGGGTAGCTTTCGGCGTCGAGGAAGGCCTTCAGCGTATGCACGTCCTTGGCGCCGTAGGCCACCTTGGCGACGAAGACGTTCTCGTAGTCCATCGCTATCTTTGCGAGGTCCTTCTTGTGCGCGGGCTTGCCGCCGGCGGCGAACTTGGCCACCGCGCCCATCGGCGTGGCCTTGGAGTTCTGCCCGCCGGTGTTGGAATAGACCTCGGTGTCGAGCACCAGGATGTTCACGTCCTCGCCCGAGGCCAGCACGTGGTCGAGGCCGCCGAAGCCGATGTCGTAGGCCCAGCCGTCGCCGCCGATGATCCACACGCTGCGCCGGATCAGGTATTCCGAGAGCGCGGCGAGCTGGCGCGCGGCCGGGGTGTCGATAGTCGCGAGCTTCTGCTTGAGCAGCGCCACGCGTTCGCGTTGCTCGTGGATGCCTGCCTCCGAATGCTGGTCGGCGTCGAGCAGCGCGGCGACGAGTTCAGTGCCGAGCGCCTCGCCCTGCGTCGCCGCCAGCGCCTGCAACTGCGTGCGCGCGGCGGTGGCGAGCTGGTCGGTGGCCAGGCGCATGCCGAGGCCGAACTCGGCGTTGTCCTCGAACAGCGAGTTGTTCCACGCCGGGCCGCGGCCGTCGGCGTCGGTGGTGTAGGGCGTGGTCGGCAGGTTGCCGCCGTAGATCGACGAGCAGCCGGTGGCGTTGGCCACCATCATGCGGTCGCCGAAGAGCTGGGTGGCGAGGCGGATGTAGGGCGTCTCGCCGCAGCCCACGCAGGCGCCGGAGAACTCGAACAGCGGCTGCAGCAGCATCGAGCCGGGGATGGTGCTGCGCTTGGCGTCGCGGCGGGCGAGGTCGGGCAGGCGCAGGAAATAGTCCCAGTTCTCGGCCTCCTGCGCGCGCAGCGGCGGCTGCGGCGCCATGTTGAGCGCCTTGTGCGAGACGTTGGACTTGTCGCGGATCGGGCATACGTCCACGCACAGCGTACAGCCGGTGCAGTCCTCGGGCGCCACCTGGTAGCTCATGTGGGTGCCCGGGGCGTAGTCCTTGCTGCGCGCCGGAACGTGTTTGAAAGCAACAGGGGCATCGGCGACGCGCTCGGCCGGAAAGACCTTGGCGCGGATCGCCGAGTGCGGGCACACGAACACGCACTTGCCGCACTGGGTGCACAGCGCCTCGTCCCACACCGGGATCTCGAGTGCGAGGTTGCGCTTTTCGTGGCGGGCGGTGCCGGTGGGCCAGGTGCCGTCGACCGGCAGCAGCGATACCGGCAGGGCGTCGCCCTTGCCCTGGATGAGCGGGATTGTGACGCGGCGGGTGAAGGCATCGAGGCCGGCGGCCGTGATCGGCGCTGCGCCCTCGGTGGCGGCGACCCCGAGTGTCGCCGGCACGTCCACCCGTTGCAGCGCGGCCACGGTGGCGTCGATCGCGCGGTAGTTCTGCTCGGCGATGCGCCGGCCCTTGCGGCCGTAGGTCTTCTCGACCGCGCGCTTGATGGCGGCGATCGCCTGGTCCTGCGGCAGGATGCCGGAGATGGCGAAGAAGCAGGTCTGCATCACGGTGTTGATGCGCCGCCCCATGCCGGCCTCGAGCGCGACCTGGTAGGCGTCGATGACGTAGAACGTGATCTTCTTGTCGACGATGGTGCGCTGCATCGTTGCCGGTAGCGCGGCCCACACCTGGTCGGCCGGCACGCTGGCGTTGAGCAGGAACACCGCGCCCGGCGCGGCGTGGGCGAGCACCTCGTGCTGCGCGATGAAGAGCGGCTGGTGGCAGGCGACGAACTTTGCATCGCCCGCGCCGGTGAGGTAGGCCGAGCGGATCGGCTGCGGGCCGAAGCGCAGGTGCGACACCGTCATCGCGCCGGATTTCTTCGAGTCATAGACGAAGTAGCCCTGGGCGAAGAGCGCGGTCTCGTCGCCGATGATCTTGATCGAGTTCTTGTTGGCCGACACCGTGCCGTCCGAACCCAGGCCGTAGAACACTGCGGCGAAGGCGCTGGCGGCGGCGTCGGTGCGGAAGGCCGCGTCCCAGGGCAGGGACAGGCCGGTGACGTCGTCCTCGATGCCGATGGTGAAGCGGCGCCGCGGCGTGGCCTGCTGCAGCTCGGCAAAGATCGCGCACACCATGGCCGGGTTGAACTCCTTCGATCCGAGGCCGTAGCGGCCGCCGATCACCTTCGGCATCGCCGCGAAGCGCGGCGCCTCGCCGGCCTGGTCCTCGGCCAGCGCCACCATCACGTCCTTGAACAGTGGCTCGCCGTCGGCGCCCGGCTCCTTGCAGCGGTCGAGCACGGCGAGCGCGCGCACGCTCTGCGGCAGCGCGGCGAGCAGGGCTGCGGCGGAAAGCGGGCGGAACAGGCGCACTTTGAGCACGCCGAGCTTGTCGCCGCGGGCGTTGAGGTGGGCGACCGTTTCTTCCACCGTGTCGGCGCCCGAACCCATGATCACGATCACGCGCTCGGCATCCGGCGCGCCGACGTAGTCGAACAGCTTGTAGTGGCGGCCGGTGAGCGCGGCGAACTCGTCCATCGCCTGCTGCACGACGGCGGGGAAGGCGTCGAACCAGGGGTTCTGCGCCTCGCGGGCCTGGAAGAACACATCCGGGTTCTGCGAGGTGCCGCGGATCACCGGGTGCTCGGGCGACAGCGCGCGTGCGCGCTGGGCGGCGATGCGCGCGTCGGGCAGCAGCGCGTGCAGGACCTCATCCGGGATGAAGTCGATCTTCGACACCTCGTGCGAGGTGCGGAAACCGTCGAAGAAGTGCAGCACCGGCACCCGCCCGGCGAGCGTCGCCGCGCTGGCGATGGCGGCGAAGTCGTGCGCCTCCTGCACCGAGTTCGAGGCCAGCAGCGCGAAGCCGGTGGCGCGGGTGGACATCACGTCGGAGTGGTCGCCGAAGATCGACAGCGCATGGGTGGCGAGCGCGCGCGCCGCGACATGGAAGACCGTCGGCGTGAGCTCGCCGGCGATCTTGTACATGTTGGGGATCATCAGCAGCAGGCCCTGCGACGCGGTGAAGGTGGTCGCCAAGGCGCCTGCCTGCAGCGCGCCGTGGACCGCGCCGGCGGCGCCGCCTTCGGACTGCATCTCCACCACCCGCGGCACGCTGCCCCAGATGTTGGCCTTGCCGTGCGCCGCCCATTCGTCGGCCAGCTCGCCCATGTTGGAGGAGGGGGTGATCGGGTAGATCGCGATCACTTCGGAGGCGCGGAAGGCTACGGAGGCGGCGGCCTCGTTGCCGTCGATGGTGATCATCGGCTTCATGCGGGTGCTCCTTTCATCGTGCACCGGCGAGGCGGTGCACGTCGTATGGCGAGTCCTCACCATACGGAGACCTTGCGGTGCAGCATTTGACATTTGTCATGGAATTCATCGATGAGGAAAATCGATTCAGGGTCCTGAGCCGCGCTCGTTCTCATTGGTGCCGGTTCGGGCCGACTGCGCCGTGGACGCGTCACTGATCCAGGGGCGCGCACTCAAGGCCTTGATCCAGATGCCGTTAAGCACCTGTCCCCACGCAGCGCACAGGTCCGTCCGTGAAGATTGCCGCCTTCAACATCGAACTCCAGTCCTCCCACCGCTTCTCTCAGACGCTCGAAACGAGCGAGCGCCTCGCGTTCTGGCGCGATGCGCCGGCTGCGGCGGCAGCCGGGGTTCAGCCCGGGCGCGGGGCGGTGCAGATCTCCGCCGCCGGCCAGGCCGCACTGAGCGCGGAGGCCGAGGCCGAGGCCGGCGCAGTGGACGCGATCGCGGAAGACCCGATCGACCGTGATCCGCGCCTGGCCATGCTGGTGCGCATGATCGAGTTCCTGACCGGCGAGCCGGTGCGCCGCTTCGATCTGCGCGCGCTCGAGCCGGGCGCGGCGGTCGCGCTGCCTGCAGACGATCTGGCAGGCAGGGGCGAGGCCGGCGGCGGGGCCGGGCAGGCGGCGCGCCGCGTCGGCTTCGGCATGGAGTACGACTTCAACGCCACCTACACCGAGTCCGAGCAGCTGAGCTTCAGCGCTGCGGGCGCGGTGCGCACCGCTGACGGCGCCGAGATCCGCTTCGAGCTCGGCTTCACGATGGCGCGCAGCTACACCGAGTCGGTGTCGTTCAGCCTGCGTGCCGGCGACCAGCGCCTGAAGGACCCGCTGGTGCTGGACTTCGGCGGCCCCGCGGCGGCGCTGTCGGACGTGCGCTTCGACTTCGATCTCGACGGCGACGGCCGCAAGGAGCAACTGCCCCTGCTGAGTGGCAGCGGCTTCCTCGCCTTCGATCGCAACGCCAACGGCCGCATCGACGACGGCCGCGAGCTCTTCGGCCCGACCAGCGGCGACGGCTTCGCCGAACTCGCCGCGCTCGACGACGACGGCAACGGCTGGATCGACGAGGCCGACGCGGCCTGGTCGCAACTGCGGCTGTGGTCGCCCGATGCGGAGGGCAAGGGCAGGCTGCAGACCCTGAACGAGGCCGGCGTCGGCGCCTTCCATCTCGGCCGGGTCGACACCCCGTTCGGCCTCAAGGACGCCGCCAACGACACCCAGGGCCTGCTGCGCGCGAGCAGCATCTACCTGCGCGAGGACGGTCGGGTGGGCACGCTGAGCCAGGTCGACCTGCGCGTCTGAGCGGGCTGCGGCGGCCGTCGGCACCCCATCCCGCGTCGCTGCGCGGCACGACGCCTGTCGCCCCCTGAGTTGGATCAAGGCAGCACCGCGCGGCGCCATGGACAATCGGATCCCTCCCCCAGTCCGATCCCTCCAGCCCCGATACCGAGGTGCCGTCTTGAGCCTGCCCGATTTCTACCGTGACGTTCCGCGCCTGCGTGTGCGCGATCCGCTTGCCGACTTCCTCGGCGCCGCCGAGGGCGGCGTGCTCGACTACGGCTACGAGGACGCGGTCAAGCTCGCCGGCCACTCCTGCCCGACCGTGGCCTCGGCCTATGCGCTCGGCTGCCATGCCCTTGCCGCGCTCTACCCGGGCGAACTGCCCGAGCGCGGCGGCGTGCGCATCGACTTCGCCGAGCCTGTGGACAGCGGCGTGAGCGGCGTCATCGCCAGCGTCCTCACCCTGCTCACGGGCGCAGCGCAGCAGGGCGGCTTCAAGGGCATCGGCGGCTACTTCGTACGCCGTGACCTGCAGCACTTCGGGGTGGAGCTGCCCCTGTCGCTGCGCTTCACGCGCCTGGACAGCGGCAAGTCCGTCGATGCGGCGGCCGAGCTCGCCCGCGTGCCGCCGCATCCGGAGGCCTCGGCACTGCTCGGCCTGTGCCTGCGCGGCCAGGCGGATGCAGATGCGCGGCGCTGCTTCGGTGAACTGTGGCAGCAGCGGGTGGCGCGCATCCTTCTAGAACACTGGGACGACCCAGCGGTGTTCCACATCGTGCCGACCAGGGCCGCATCGTGAGTGCGCGCTAGTCGCGCCCGCTGGCGCGCAGACGGCGCAGCACGCTGGCGCGGTAGAGGGCCGACAGCACTCGGCGCAGGCCGGGCAGCCCGATCAGCCAGGCGAGCGGCCGCAGCACGGGCACGCGCGACATCAGCAGGATGTAGGCGTCGAGCTCGCGATGGACGCGACCGTGCGCGTCGGCGACGTGGAGTTCGCGCAGCGCGAGTCCGGGGTCGATGCCCTGCGTGCGCAAGTCCTCGTCGCGTCCGGTGATGTCGACCCAGCACACGGTGTCCGCCGCGTCGCCCGCCAGCGACTCGTAGTGCTGGCGGTCGCGCACGCAGCGCGGGCAGGCGCCGTCGTAATACACGGTCAGCCGTTCCGGATCGTCCTTCATCGCATCGCGCTCCGGCCGTCTAGCGGGCGCGTGGCCTTGCGCCTGGCGAGCTCATTGCCCCGACCCGTCGTAGAGCGAGGGCGTGACCCCGGCGCTGGCGAGGAATTCGCGCAGCTGCTTCACTGCCTGCTTGCCGAACTCGTTGCTGTGGTGCGGGTGGTGGAGGTAGAACTCGTGGCGGTTGATGACGATGCGAAAGCGCGCGCCGTGGCCGGACTCGACCACTGCGCCGAGGTGATGGAGCAGCGACTCCACCTCGCGCCACTGCAGATTGCTCGGGGGCGGGTCGCGGAAGATCGCCTGTAGGACGTTGCGGTGCTTGTTGCTCATGCTGCAGCCTCGTGCGGGGAAGCGACACTTCCATGGTAGTCCGCCCGGCTCCCGCTTTCAGCCTTGTGCTTGCTCCACCCCGTTGCCGACCGCGGCCTGTGCGGTCTTGGCGGGGTCGGTCGTCAGCACGGCGGCCGCGCGCGCCGACGCCACCATGATCAGCTTCATCGTCGCCCGCGTCGCGCCGACGAAGAGCTTGCGCATGGTCAGCGCGTCCATCCGTCCGTCCGCGGCCTCGAAGTCGATCTCGGTGAAGATGATGCAGGGCGCCGACTGGCCCTTGAAGCGGTATACGGAATCGATCAGCAGCTCGCCCTGCGAGTGCTCGGGCTCGCCGAGCAGGTCGTAGCGGCCGGTGAAGGCGCGCAGGCGGTGGGGGCCGAGGTGGTCGAGGGCGGTGAAGCGCGAGTGCTCGCGGCCGCGGAAGGTGAGCAGCACGATCGTCTCGCGCCTGAAGCCGAGGCCGAGCGCGCGCGTGATCGCGCGCTTGGTCGCCTCCAGCAGGCCGGTGTCGTCGTGCCAGGCGAGCACCTCGGGCTCGCTGTCGGCCACCGGGCTGCCGGCGCGGATCGGCGCGGGCAGCGGCAGGCGGGCGTTGAGCAGGGCGAGCACGTCGGCCGGGGTGCGGTAGTTGGTGTCGGCGGTCAGGCCCACCCAGCCGGGCAGCGCCACCGGCGGGCGGTCGTAGAGGTTCTGCAGCGGGTCCTCCAGCCACCAGGCGCGCCCGCCGGGCTTGAGCAGCGCGAGCAGGGCGTCGCGCCAGGGCTCCATGAAGTCCTGGCCCTCGTCGATGATCAACTCGTCGAACTGCCAGTCGGCGACGGTGTGGGTGGTGGCGAGCGCGGCGAAGTCCGCCTCCATGCGGCGGAAGGCGCCCGGGGCGCCGAAGGCCGGCTTGCGCCCGGCGTCGCGCAGGCGGCGGTCGCAGAGCTGGTGGAAGGTGGCGACCTCGCCGCCGGCCGGCGCGATGCGGGCGAAGTGGTCGGCGAGCGGGCGGTTGTAGCAGACGTAGAGCGGGCGCCGGCCGGCGGCGAGCGCGTCGGCGTAGGCGGCGAGCGCGAGCTGGGTCTTGCCGCTGCCGGCGGTGGCGGTCACGCGCAGGCGGTGCGGGCTCATGTCGATGCGGCGCGCCCATTCGGTGAGACCGCCCGACAGCCGGGTGGTGAGCGCGTCGACCTGGCCGATGTGCGACTGCACGTCCGGCACCAGCTCCAGGATGTCGGCGAAGAAGCGGTGCAGCGCCTGCTGGCGGGCGGCTGTGGCGGGCGGGTCGCCGGCCTGCGGGGCGGTCAGGTCGCGGACGGTCGCGGCGAAGGCCTCGCGCCGGCCGGCGTCCACGATGCGCGCCGGGTCCAGGCCGGCGCTGCCGGGCTGGCGCACGTGGTAGTCGGGGCAGAACAGCAGGATGTCGAGCAGCGGCTCGGCGCCCTCGAGCAGCGGGCGCAGGCGGATGCGCAGCTCGTCGGCACTGCGCGCGAGTTCATGGCTGACGTGCTGCGCGCGCTTGCGCCCGGGGCGCATCAGTCCCTCGGCGGTTTCGTCGAGGAAGCCCGCGTGCTGCTCGATCAGCAGGATGCGGCCGCCCGGGCCGACGACCGCGAAGGCGATCTCGCCGAAGATCAGCTGCGCGCCCTCGGCGCGCGTCCAGTGCAGGCCGTGGTAGATCGTCCATGCTTGCGGCAGCGCGGCGGCGAGCAGGGCGAGGGTGGCGCGTTCGCGCCCGCGGGCGCCGGCGGCAGGGAGCTGTTGCCAGCCTTCGGGGTGGGTGCGGGCCATGGGGCATTCCGTGAGGAGAGGGCGGGCCGAGCGGCAGGGCCGCGCGCGAGGCGCAAGTTTAACAAGCGATCGGCTATGCTCCCGGCCTTGCGCGCGCCTTGCAGGCGCCGCGCACGACTGTCATCGACGTTCGAGCGTGCGGATTGTCGCGCTTGCCGTCCGCCACAAGTGGACGCCCGCCCCCTTTCCGGTGCAAGGTTCCTCGTTAAATATTTCATTTACTTACGATCGTGCCCGCCCTTCGCCTGCCCCGCCCTCGCCGCCTCCTCCCTCTCGTTTCCGCCGCGAGCGCGGCCGCGCTGGTGCTCGGCAGCGGCGCGGCGCTGGCGTCCGATCTCTTCTTCGGCGACATCCCGCTCGTGCTCACCGCCTCGCGCATGGCGCAGTCGCCGCGCGACGCGCCGGTCGCGGTCACGGTGATCGACCGCGAGATGATCCGCGCCTCCGGCTTCACCGAGATCCACGACCTGCTGCGCCTGGTGCCGGGCTTCCTGGTCGCCGACTGGCCGGAAGGCTCGCCGGTGGTGGCGCGGCACGGGCTGGGTGACGCCTACGACCGGCGCATCAAGGTCATGGTCGACGGCGTCACGGTCAATCGCCCGCTGTGGGGCGACACCGCGTGGACGGACCTGCCGGTGCGGGTGGACGACATCGAGCGCGTCGAGGTCGTGCGCGGCGCCAACGGCGCCGCCTATGGCGTCAATGCCTTCGATGGCGTGATCAACATCATCACGCGTTCGCCGGCCACCGAGAACGGCGCGGCCCTGGTCACGCGCGTCGGGCGCAAGGGGTTCCAGGATCACGGCTTCCGCATCAACGGCCACACCGAGGGCGCGATCGACTGGCGGCTGTCCGCCTCGCACCGCCGCGCGCAGAACTTCCGCGCCCGCCGCGACGACAAGACGCGCGAGCTGACCTCGGGCGAGGACGTGCGCAACACGCTGCTCAACTTCAGCGCTACCGCGCAGGTGGGCGCGCGCGACGAGCTGGACCTCTACGTCGCGCTCAACGACGGGGTCGCCGAGCGCGGCACCGTCGAGGACTGGCAGGAGCAGCCGCGCGACGAGGAGACGCGCTCGCGCTTCGTACATCTGTCCTGGCGGCACAGCCTAGCCCCCGAGTCCGAGCTCAGCGTGCACCTCAGCCACCAGGATGAGCGCTTCCGTGCGGGCTGGATGACGGCCGGCGAGCTGGTGGTGCCGATCGACATGAACACCGACGGCCGCCGCGACGAGTTCGAGCTGCAGTACACCGATCGCCCCGCCGAAGACTGGCGCCTGCTGCTCGGCGCCGGCGTGCGTCGGGAGACGGTGCGCTCGCTGCGCTACTTCAACACCGACACCTCGCTGTCGGGCACCAGCAGCCAGCTGTTCGGCTCGCTGAGCTGGAGCCCGCTGGCGACGCTCACGCTCGATGTCGGCGGCACCTACGAGGATCACCATTACAGCGGCTCGACCTTCTCGCCCCGGCTGGCGATGAACTACGCGCTCACGCCGGAGTCCGCCGTGCGCGCGTCGGCCGGGGTGTCCTACCGCGCGCCCGGCTTCTTCGAATCGAGCGCGTACGAGACCATCCGCGTCGATGACACGGTGCGCTGGGTCGGGTCGCGCCAGACCACGCCGGTCGAGCCCGAGCGGGTGCGCCATTTCGAGCTCGGCTACGTGGCGCAGTTCAGCGAGCTCGGCCTCAACCTCGACGTGCGCGCCTTCCACGAGCGCTACGCGCGCTACCTCGACAGCCGCAGCTGCATCATCGGCGAGCCGCGCTGCGTCCCGCCCGAGAACTACGAGCCCTTCCCGCACGCGGCGGACCGGCCGCCCAAGCAGTTCCGCTTCGTCAACTCCGCGGCGCTCACCCGCCACGGCGCCGAGTTCAGCGCCGACTGGCGCCGTCCGGGCTGGGGGCGGATCGTGCTGTCGCAGGCCTTCATCGACATCGATGCCGACGTCGGGGCGTCCGACGGCGACTTCGAGCTGAGCGCGCCGACCACGATCAGCTCGCTGCTGCTGGTCAAGGATCTGCCCGAGCGCTGGCGCGCCAGTCTCGGCTACTACCGCCACGGCGAGATGTACTGGTTGAACCAGGGTGACCGCGTGCCGGTGGTCAACCGCTTCGACCTGCGCCTCGCGCGCAGCTTCGGCCCGCCGAGCGCCGACAACGAGGTGGCGATCGTGGCGCAGGGCGTCAATGGCCGCTACCCCGAGTTCTACGCGCGCAAGTTCCGCCACGAACCGCAGCTCTTCGCCACGCTGCGCCTGGCCTGGTGATCCCGTCCATGCAGCGGATGCGGCCCCGCTGCCTGCGCGCCCTGCTGCGCATGCTGGCGCTCGGGCTTGCGCTGCTGTGCGCACCGGCGTTCGCGCTCGACGTCGCGGTCGTGGTGTCGCAGCGCGAGGGGCCGTACAAGGCCTTTGCCGACGCCTTCATGCGCGCCGCGGCCAGCCTCGGCCACCGCGTCCTCGACGCCGGCAGCCCGGCCGAGGGGCTCGATGAGGTCGCGCTCGCGCGCGCCGACCTCGTCGTCGCCAGCGGCGAGGCGGCCGCCGAGGCGGCGCTCGCCCGCCACGTGCGGCCGACGCTGGTGACCCTGATCGCGCGCAGCCGCTTCGAGGCGCTGCGCAAGGCGCACCCGCAGGCGCCGCTGTCGGCCTGGCTGCTCGACCAGCCGCTCGAGCGCCAGCTGCGCCTGCTGCGTGCCGTGGTGCCCGAGCGCAGCCGCGTCGGCCTGCTGCTGAGCGGCGATGACGGGGCCGAGGCGGCGCTGCATGCCGAGGCCGCCCGCTTCGGGCTCACGCTCGCTTCCCACCAGGTGCGCAGCGAGAAGGAGCTGATCGCCGCCCTGGGCGAGGTGCTGAGCGCGAGCCAGGTGCTGCTGGCGCTGCCCGATCCGCTGCTGTCCACGCCGACCGCGGCGCGCGCGATCCTGCTCACCAGCTATCGCTACCAGAAGCCGATCATCGCCTTCTCGCGCGCCTACGTGACCGCTGGCGCGCTGGCGGCGGTGTTCGTCACCCCCGAACAGGTCGCCGACGACGTCATCGACTGGCTGCGGACCCAGGGCCCGACGCGGGTCACGCTGCCGCCGCCGCGCGCGCCGGTGTCCTTCGAGATCGCGGTGAACCGCCAGGTCGCGCGCGCGCTCGGCATCAGCGTGCCCGACGACAGCGAGTTGCTGCGTCTGACTGCGGGAGGAGGCCGACCATGAACTTCGATCGACTCACCTTGCGCGCGCGCCTGCTGCTCACCGTGCTGCTGCCGGTGCTGCTGCTGTCGGTGGCAATGACCGCCGTGTCGCTGTTTCGCGGCGCGCGCATGGCCGAGCAGGAGATCGCCGAGCGCGGCCTGGCCATCGTCAGCTTCCTCGCCCCCGCGGCCGAATACGGCGTCATCTCGGGCAGCCGCGGCAGCCTCGACGGCCTGGTGATGGCCCTGCGGGCGCAGCAGGACGTCGCCGCGGCGGTGCTCTACGACCGCCGCGGCGAGGAACTCGCCCGCCTGGGCGAGCCCGCGCTCGGCGATGCCGAAGGCGCGCGGCGGGTCAGCGAGGCCGCCCGCCTGCGCCGCCACGGCCAGCGCGTGGGCTTTGCGGCGCCGGTGACGTCCGTGCCGGTCGCGGTCGACGAGCTCGCTGCTGGCGGCGAGACGGCGCTCGCGCCGCTGCCGGTGGGCTGGGTCTATGTGGAGCTCGATACCCGCGCCTATGACGCGCGCTGGCGCAACACCGTGCTGGCCACGGTCGGGCTGGCCGTGGGGGCGGTGCTGCTCGCGATGCTGCTCGCCATCCGTCTGGCGAACGTGGTCGGCGCGCCGGTGGCGCGGCTGGTCGAGGCGGTGCGACGCATGGCGCGCGGCGAGCTCGACGTGCAGGTCAGCGGCCGTGCGGGCAGCGAGGAGCTGCAGGCGCTGGAGCAGGGCTTCAACTCGATGGCGCGCGCCATCGCCAACGCCCACAAGACCCTGCAGGCGCGCATCGAGCAGGCCACCGCGCGGCTCGCCCATCAGGCCTTGCACGACCCGCTCACCACCCTGCCCAACCGCCGCGCCTTCGAGCAGGCGCTCGAAGAGCTGCTCGCCGCCTCGCGCCGGGCGGGCGATCGCGGCGCCCTGTGCTTCCTCGATCTCGACCACTTCAAGCCGGTGAACGACACCGGCGGCCACGCCGCCGGCGACGCCCTGCTGCGCGCGGTCGCCGACCTGATCCAGGGCCGCCTGCGCAGCCAGGACACCGTGTGCCGCATCGGCGGCGACGAGTTCGCGCTGATCCTGCGCGGCTGCACGCAGGAGGATGCCGCGCACATCGCCGACGACCTGTGCGCGGCGATCCGCGATCTGCACTTCGAGTGGGAAGGGCGGGACTACCGCATCGGCGCCAGCATCGGTTTCGCGATGATCGACGGCTCGACGATGAGCGTCGCCGAGATCGTCCGCGCCGCCGACCACGCCTGCTACACGGTCAAGCGCGAGGGGCGCGGCCGGGCGATGGTCTATACGCCAGCGGACCCGGCCGCGCCGATGCCGGGCGGCTGAGCGCGCGGCCGGCCGCCCGTGCGTGACCGGCGGAGCGGGGCGTCCCGCTCCGTATAATGGCGGCCCGCCCACCGCCGCGCGGCCGTCCGCGCCCGCCATGTTCCAGCTCAGTTTCTCCAACCGCTTCGAGATCCTGCTCGACACCCTGCTCGACCGCCTCGGCGGCGAACAGCCCGGGCCCTTCGGCGAGCGCCAGGTGGTGGTGCCGAGCAGCGCGCTGCGGCGCACGGTGGAGCTGGCGGTCGCGGATCGCGAGGGGGTGAGCGCCAACCTGCGTTTCGACTACCTCGCGCAGTGGCTGTGGCAGCAGATCGGGCGGGTGGTGCCGGTGGCCGCGCGCTCGCCGTTCGCGCCCGCGCTGCTGGCCTGGCGCATCCACGGGCTGCTCGACGGCGCCGGCCCGCAGGGCGAGTGGGTCGCGGCCCATCCGCGCCTGGCGCGTTACCTGGCGGGCGCCGACGCGCGCATGCGCTTCGAGCTCGCCAGTCGCATCGCCCGCGTCTTCGACCATTACCTCACCTACCGCCCGCAGTGGCTGGCGCTGTGGGCGGAGGGGCGCGGCTCGGTGCTGGGGCCGGCGGCGGGCGCGGTCGAGCGCGCCGACGAGGCCTGGCAGGCCGAACTGTGGCGCCGCCTGCGCGAGGGCATGGGCCTGCGTCAGGAGCACCCGGCGCAGGCCTTCCTGCGCCGCGTCACCGCGATGGACGCCGAGGCGCTGGCCGCGGTCGGCCTGCCGGCCAGCGTGCACGTGTTCGCGCTGCCGGCGCTGCCGCCGCTCTACCTCGACCTGCTGCGCGAGCTGTCGCGGGTGGTGGCGGTGCATCTGTACGTGCTCAATCCCTGCCGCGAGTTCTGGTTCGACATCGTCGACGCGCGCCGGCTGTCCTGGCTGGCGGCACAGCAGAAGGACATGTTCTTCGACACCGGCAACCGTCTGCTTGCCGCCTGGGGCAAGCAGACCCGCGCCCACATCGGCCTGCTGTTCGAGGGCGAGCACGCGGTCGAGGAGGACGCCGCGTTCGCCCCCCATCCCGGCCGCCACCTGCTGGCGCGGCTGCAGAACGCCATCCTCGACCTCGAGGAGCTGCCGCCCGCCGGCGTGCGCCTGGCCGCCGCCGACCGCAGCATCGAGGTCCATGTCTGCCATTCGCGTACGCGCGAGCTGGAGGTGCTGCACGACCGCCTGCTCGGCCTGTTCAAGCTGCACGCCGGCAGCGAGGACGCGCTGCGCCCGGCCGACGTGCTGGTGCTGACGCCCGACCTCGAGACCAGCGCGCCGTTGATCGAGGCGGTGTTCGGCACCGCGCCGCCGGCGCGCCGCATTCCCTGGCGCATCACCGGCCTCGGCGGCACGCGCGACAACCCGGTGGCGCGCGTGCTGGACCAGGCGCTCGCGCTGGCCGCCAGCCGCTTCCCGGCGAGCCGGGTGTTCGACCTGCTGCAGCAGGCCCCGGTGGCGGCGCGCTTCGGCCTCGACGCGGTGGCGCTGGAGACGGTGCACGACTGGCTGCGCGCCGCCGGCGTGCGCTGGGGACTGGATGCGGCGAGCGGCACGGCCCCCGCGCATACCCTCGACGAGGGCCTGCAGCGCCTGTTCCTGGCCTGGGCGGCGGGTGCGGCCGCCGACCAGGCGAGCTTCGCCGGCCGCGTCGGCGCCGCCGCGCCCGAAGGCCAGGCCGCGCTCGCCCTCGGCAGCCTGTGGCGCTACGCCGACAGCCTGCGCCGGGTGCGCGACCTGCTGCTACGCGAACACAGCGGCGAGGGCTGGCGCCGGGTGCTCAACGAGGTGCTCGAGCGCCTGGTCGGCGACCCCGCCGAGCACGCCGACGCGCTGCGCGAGCTGCGCGCAGCGATCGCCGCGCTCGCTGACGACATCGCCGCCGCCGAGCTCGAGGCCGCGCTGCCGCTGGCGGTCGTGCAGCCGGCGCTGGCCGCTCTGCTCGACGACCCGGCGCGCGGCGGCGTGCCCGGCGGCACGGTCACCTTCTCCGCGCTGCCGGCGCTGCGCGGGCTGCCCTACCGCGTGGTGTGCGTGATCGGGCTCGACCATGGCGCATTCCCCGGCAGCGACCGCCCGGCCGAGTTCGACCTCATGGCCGCCCGCCCGCAGGCCGGCGACCGCCAGCGCCGGCTCGACGACCGCAACCTGTTCCTCGACCTGATCCTGTCGGCGCGCGAGGCGCTGCACCTGTCCTATGTCGGCCGCAGCGTGCGCGACGGCAGCGCGCTGCCGCCCTCGGTGCTGGTGGACGAGCTGCTCGACACGCTCGCCACCGCTTGCGCCGGCAGCGCGGGCGACCCGGCGGCGCTCGCCGAGGCGCGGCGGCGGCTTACGGTGGTCCATCCGCTGCAGGCCTTCGCGGCGGACTACTTCATCGTCGGCGCGCGCGCCG
>JAREIX010000385.1 GCA_029286945.1 Thauera sp.
GTATCGCGGCATTGCGGTGGGCGACCTCACCGCGCTGCGTGCCAAGGCCCGCGAGTCTGGCGTGTACCTGCGCGTGCTGAAGAACACCCTGGTCCGTCGCGCCATCGCCGGCACCCCGTTCGAGGGTCTGGCGGGTGACCTGACCGGTCCGCTGATCTATGGCATTTCGGCCGATCCGGTCGCTGCCGCCAAGGTGCTCAACGACTTCGCCAAGGGCAACGACAAGATCGTCCTGCGTGCCGGTTCCTATGCGGGCAACACGCTCGACAAGGCCGGTGTGCAGGCGCTCGCCTCGATCCCGAGCCGCGAAGAGCTGCTCGCCAAGCTGCTGGGCGTCATGCAGGCGCCGGTCTCCGGCTTTGCCGGTGCCCTCGCCGCCCTCGCCAAGAAGCGCGAGGAAGAAGGCGCGGCCGCCTGATCGCGACGTTCTGCTACGAAAGTTTTCGCAAAAATATCGATTCTGGAGTGATTTGAAATGGCAATCAGCAAAGAAGACATCCTGGAAGCCGTTGCTGGCATGACCGTGATGGAACTGAACGACCTGGTCAAGGCGTTCGAAGAGAAGTTCGGCGTGTCGGCCGCCTCGCTGGCCGTGGCCGCTCCGGGTGCCGGCGCTGCCGCCGCCCCGGTTGAAGAGAAGACCGAGTTCGACGTCGTGCTGCTCGAAGCCGGCGCCAAGAAGGTCGAGGTCATCAAGGTCGTCCGTGCCGCTACCGGCCTGGGCCTGAAGGAAGCCAAGGACCTGGTCGACGGCGCGCCGAAGACCGTGAAGGAAGCTGCGCCGAAGGCCGACGCCGAAGCGCTGAAGAAGCAGCTGGAAGACGCTGGCGCGAAGGTCGAAATCAAGTAATATTCGACTTCCCAGCGGGGCTGGCACTCTCAGGAGTGCCGGCCCTTTCGTGCTTTGTAATCGAGATTGCGGCAAGGTCCGCGGTCATCGATGGCAGGCCAGAGCGTTTGCCGCCCGTCCGGTCCGGACTGTGGTCATCCCGCAGCCCACCGGAAACGCCCGAACGTTGTGTCCTGTCTTTCCGATGTTAGCCCTCTAGCCGGAGCATCCATGGCGTATTCCTACACCGAAAAGAAACGTATCCGCAAGAGCTGCGCGGCGCAATCAGGGTCTGCAGGCCGCGTTCACCTCGATCTTCCCGATCTCGAGCCACAGCGGCAACGCCCGTCTCGAGTACGTGCAGTACATGCTGGGCGAGCCCGCCTTCGACGTGAAGGAATGCCAGCAGCGCGGCCTCACCTTCGCGTCGCCGCTGCGTGCGCGCGTGCGCCTGGTGATCATGGATCGCGAGGCGCCCAAGGAGACCATCAAGGAAGTGAAGGAGCAGGAGGTCTACATGGGCGAGATCCCGCTCATGACCACCACCGGCTCCTTCGTCATCAACGGTACCGAGCGCGTCATCGTCTCCCAGCTGCACCGCTCGCCCGGCGTGTTCTTCGAGCACGACCGCGGCAAGACCCACTCCTCGGGCAAGCTGCTGTTCTCGGCGCGCATCATCCCCTACCGCGGCTCGTGGCTGGACTTCGAGTTCGATCCGAAGGACTACCTGTACTTCCGCGTCGACCGCCGCCGCAAGATGCCGGTCACGATCCTGCTGCGCGCGATCGGCATGACGCCGGAGGAGATCCTGGCGACCTTCCACGACACCGACACCTTCCACCTGCAGGGCGAGGGCGCGCAGTTCGAGCTCGTGCCCGAGCGTCTGCGTGGTGAAGTGGCGCGCTTCGACATCACCACCGCCGACGGCAAGATCATCGTCGCGCGCGAGAAGCGCATCACCTCCAAGCACATCCGCGAGATCGACCAGGCCGGCGTGAAGACCATGGCGGTGCCGGACG
>JAREIX010000033.1 GCA_029286945.1 Thauera sp.
CAACATCACGCTCTACCTGCGCGACGACGTCATCCACGTCAAGCTGGTGATCGCCACCGCGCTGATGGCGATCGCGCGCAAGGTGATCGTGCTCGACCTATCGACGCTGGCGCCGATGTACCTGTTCGCGATCGGCGTGATCGTGCTCGCGCTCGGCGTGACCTACTGGCTGGTGTCGGCGCGGCCGGGCGAGTGAGGCACTCGATCCCGACACCACGGGCTGGCGCGCGCCGGCGCGGGTGCCTGCGGCCGCCACGGCCAAGGGAAGGGCGGCGGCCGCAGGTCACCCTGCGGCGGCCGCCGCCCAGCTCACGCCGCGTTCAGCACGGGCAACGACTGCCGCCGCGTTCGGCGCTCGGGAAGCGCGCCTCCAGACAGTAGCGGTAGAACTCGTCGCGGGTGAAGGGCGTCGCCTCCGGGTGGCGGGTGCGCATGTGCTCGAGGTAGTACGCGTAGTCGTGGATGCCGACCACCAGGCGGCAAGTCTGCACCACTTTCTTCGCCACGTCGCGCAGGCCGTCGAGCCAGTTCGAGCCCAGGCTGTAGCGCTCGAACTCGGCCTCGGCCATTGGCACCGCGTTCGGGTCGCGCGCGCGCATTGCGGCGACGTAGCGCGCGTAGGCGTCGTCGAGCTCGCCCTCGGCCAGGGCCGGCGCCGCCGGGGCGCCGGCCTTGCCGCGGCCGGTCAGGAAGGAGAGGTCAAGCATTGGCGGCGGCCGCGCGGTATTCCACCGGCGACTCCATCGTGGTCGGCTTGCGGCTGGCGAGCGCCTGGCGGATGACGCCGAAGGCCGAGATCGCCATCGTCACCGCCACGATCATGAAGAAGCCGCACAGCACCGCGTCGATCTGGTTGTTGAAGGCGACGCGGCTCATCTCCTCGATCGACTTCGCCGGCGCCAGCACCGTACCCTGCGCGGCGGCGGCGTTGAACTTGTCCGCCAGCGCGAGGAAGCCGATCCTGGGGTTGTCGCTGAAGATCTTCTGCCAGCCGGCGCTCATCGACGTGATGAACAGCCAGGTGGTGGGCAGCAGCGTGACCCAGGCGTAGCGTTCCTTCTTCATCTTGAACAGCACCACCGTGCCCAGGATCAGCGCCATCGACGCCAGCATCTGGTTGCCGATGCCGAACAGCGGCCACAGCGTGTTGATGCCGCCGAGCGGGTCGGTGACGCCCTGATACACGAAGTAGCCCCAGCCCGAAACCGCCACCGTGGTGCCGATCAGGTTGCCGACCAGGCTGCGCGTCTGGTGCAGGCCCGGGATGAAGGTGCCGGCGAGGTCCTGCACCATGAAGCGGCAGGCGCGCGTGCCGGCGTCGACCGCGGTCAGGATGAAGAGCGCCTCGAACAGGATCGCGAAGTGGTACCAGAACGCCATCATCGCCTTGCTGTTGAAGATGTCGGTGACGATCACCGCCATGCCCACCGCGAAGGTCGGTGCACCACCGGCGCGCGACAGGATGCTGTGTTCGCCGACGTCCTTGGCCATCTGCGTCAGCATCTCGGGCGTGACCATGAAGCCCCAGCCGTTGATGACCTGCGAGGCCGACTCCACCGTCTTGCCGATCACCGCAGCCGGCGAGTTGAGCGCGAAGTACACGCCCGGGTCGAGCACCGACGCGCACACCAGGGCCATGATCGCCACCAGCGATTCGCCCAGCATGCCGCCGTAGCCGATCAGGCGCATCTGGCTCTCGCGCTCGACGAGCTTGGGCGTGGTGCCCGAGGCCACCAGCGCGTGGAAGCCGGAGCAGGCGCCGCAGGCGATGGTGATGAAGAGGAAGGGGAACAGGCTGCCCGAGAACACCGGGCCGCTGCCGTCGATGAAGCGCGTCACCGCCGGCATCTTCATTTCGGGCAGGGCGATCACGATGCCGATCGCCAGGCCGACGATGACGCCGAGCTTGAGGAAGGTCGACAGGTAGTCGCGCGGCGCCAGCAGCAGCCACACCGGCAGCACCGAGGCGACGAAGCCGTACACCACCAGCGCCAGCGTGAGCTGCGGGCCGGTGAGCGTGAACAGCGGCCCCCAGTATTCGCTGCGGGCGATGTCCTCGCCATAGACGATGGCCGCCATCATCAGCACGAAGCCGATCACCGAGATCTCGGCGATGCGGCCCGGACGGATGAAGCGCATGTAGATGCCCATGAAGAGCGCGATCGGGATCGTCATCGCGATCGTGAAGGTGCCCCACGGGCTCTCGGCCAGGGCCTTCACCACGATCAGCGCCAGCGCCGACAGGATGATGATCATCACCCCGAGCGCGCCCAGCATCACGATGACGCCGGCGCGCGGGCCGAGTTCCTGCTTGGCCATCTCGCCGAGCGAACGGCCGTCGCGGCGGGTGGAGATGAACAGCACCAGGAAGTCCTGCACCGCGCCGGCCAGCATCACGCCGACCAGGATCCAGATCGTGCCCGGCAGGAAGCCCATCTGCGCCGCCAGGATGGGGCCGACCAGCGGGCCGGCGCCGGCGATGGCGGCGAAGTGGTGGCCGAACAGCACCCACTTGTTGGTCGGCACGTAGTCCAGGCCGTCGTTGTAGCGCTCGGCCGGCGTCAGGCGCCGGTCGTCGAGCTCGAACACCTTCTCGGCGATGAACTTGCTGTAGAAGCGATAGGAAATGGCGTAGCAGGACACCGCCGCCAGCACCAGCCAGACTGCATTCACCTGCTCGCCCCGGCTGAGGGCGAGCATGGCGAAACCCGTCGCCCCCACCAGGGCGACGAGCAACCACACCAGTTTTGATTTCACGCGAATCTCCGAAAGTTGCACAGAGATCCTGCGGGGGCCGACTGTCTCCCAGGAAGGCAAACCACGATATCGAGGGGGTGCCCGCGGGGGCGTTTATTGTTTTGTGCCGTCGATGCAACAGGACCGGGGAGTCGATCCTAAACCCTCTGCGGGCCCCTGCCAGTTGCGCTGGATCAGAAGAACACGCATTTCCTGCTCTGCCATCCGCCGCTGAACGTGGCACGGGCACCGCGCTCGCGTCGTGGCGGGCGGCGTTGCGCGGCGACCCTCCGGTGCGGATAGCGCTTCGCCACGGCAGGGAAACTGTCAGAATTCACCCCCTTCCGTACTCTCCCGCATGGGCTCGTCGTGATCGTTCGTCCCCGCCCGCACTGGGTTCATCTGCTCTTTGTCCGCCGCGGCTCCTTGTTGCCGCGCATCCTGCCGCAGCAGCTCTTCGTGCTGCTGTTGTCGTGCGCGGTGGTGGTCGCGCATGGTCAGCTTTTCCACATCAAGGTCACCCTGACCTCGGCGCCGTTCTCGCTGATGGGGGTCGCGCTCGCGATCTTCCTGGGCTTTCGCATCAACGCCAGCTACGACCGCTACTGGGAGGCGCGCAAGTTCTGGGGGGTGGTGCTGGTCGAGGCGCGCAATCTATCGCGCCATGCGCTGACGCTGATCCGCGACGATGTCGACGTGCGCCCCTTCGTTCTGGGCCTGGTCGCCTTCGCGACCACGATGCGCAACCAGTTGCGCGGCCGCCCGCGTGACGAGGGGCTCGCCGGGCTGCTTCCCGACGAGGTGATCGCGCGCGCGCGCAGCGCGCGCTTCGCACCCACCCTGGTGTTGCTGTGGCTCGGCCAATGGCTGCGTGGCGTGCGCGAGGCGGGCCACCTGACGCCGATGCTGGCGCAGCACATGGAGCACTCGGTCGACGAACTGTCGGCCGCGCTCGGCGGCTGCGAGCGCATCGCCAACACGCCGCTGCCCTTCACCTACTCGGTGATCCTGCACCGCAGCTCGTACGCGTACTGCATGCTGCTGCCCTTCGGTCTGGTGGATACGACCGGCTGGATGACGCCGCTGGTGGTGGGCTTCGTGTCCTACACCTTCTTCGCGCTCGAAGCGCTCAGCGACGAGATCGAGGAGCCCTTCGGCACGATGACGAACGACCTCGCGCTCGATGCCATCGTCGCCGGCATCGACGCGAGCCTGCGCGAGCTGCTGGGCGAGGTGCCGCCGCCTGCGCCGCAGCCGGATGCGAACTTCGTGCTCAACTGAGCTCCGGCGCGCGCGGCGAGCGCGCTCACTCGAACAGCGCGCCCACGCTCTGCCCGCTGTGGATGCGCTCGATCGCCGCCGCGAACAGCGGTGCGACGTTGAGCACGGTGAGCTTGTCGAGCCGCTTCTCAGCCGGCACGCTCACGGTGTTGGTCACCACGATGGAGTCGATCGCCGCGTCGCGCAGGCGCTCGATCGCCGGGCCGCACAGCACGCCGTGGGTGGCGGCCGCGTGCACGCTCCTGGCGCCCGCGGCCCTCAGGGTGGCGATCGACGACACCAGGGTGCCGCCGGTGGCGATCTCGTCCTCGAAGATCACCACGTCGCGGCCGACGACGTCGCCCACCACATGGCCCTGCTTGACGGCGGTGTCCGACACCCGGCGCTTGTCGATGATCGCCATCGGGATGCCGAGCTTCTCCGAGAAGCGCCCGGCGCGCTTGGCGCCGCCGGCGTCGGTGGCGACCGCGACCATCGTCGACAGGTCGTAATGGTTGCGGAAGTGCTCGGCGATCAGCGACACCGCGGTCAGGTGGTCCACCGGTACGCTGAAGAAGCCATGCACCTGGTCGGCGTGCAGGTCCATGGTCAGCACGCGGTCGGCGCCGGCGGTGCGCAGCAGGTCGGCGATCAGGCGGCCGGTGATCGAGATGCGCGGCGCGTCCTTCTTGTCCGAGCGCGCGTAGGAGTAGTACGGGATCACCGCGGTGATGCGCTGCGCCGAGGCGCTGCGCAGCGCATCGAGCGTGATCAGCAGCTCCATGATGTGCTCGCTCACCGGCTCGGTGAAGGACTGCAGCACGAACACGTCGCGCTCGCGCACATTCTCCTGCACCTGCACGCGCAGGTTGTCGTTGGAAAAGCGCGAGATCTCGAGCTGGCCCGGGCGCATGCCCAGGCGCTGGCTGATGTCGCAGGCGAGCTCGAGGCTGGCGTTGCAGGCGAAGATCTGGAGGCCGTGCTTGATCATCGGTCGAAACTCCTGTGATGGGTGGGGGCGCACCTGCGGTCGGGGGTGCGGACTGCCGGCGGCGGGGCAGCCCGGGACGCAGGCGCAATGCTACGGGAAGACGCCGCCCGGGGGCTTGCGGGCGGCCGTTTTTTGTCACATCGTTGGCCGACAACCCGGCGGCCGGGGACAGCATCCTTGACGTTGCGCGCAGCCCCCTACGGGCGGGGCACGCCGGGTCGCCCGCGCGGGCGCGAGGGAGGGCGAAGGTGTCGGGGATCTTCATCAGCCACAGCAGTCGCGACCGCGAGGCCGCCGCGGAGATGGCCGCTCGCCTGCGCGCCCGCGGCTACCCGTCGCTGTTCCTCGACTTCGACCCCGCCGACGGCATCCCCGCCGGGCGCGACTGGGAGCGCGAGCTCTACGCCCGGCTGCGCAGCTGCAGCGGCGTGGTGGTGCTGTGCAGCGCGCACTCGATGGCGTCCGACTGGTGCTTCGCCGAGATCACCCACGCGCGTGCGCTCGGCAAGCGCCTGTTCCCGGTGCTGATCGGCGCGTGCACCCTGCGCCCGCTGCTGCTCGACACCCAGGCGGTCGATCTGCGCGCCGATGCCGAGGACGGCTATGCCCGCCTGTGGCGCGGCATGCTGGCGGCCGGGCTCGACCCCGCCGACAGCTTTGCCTGGGACAGCGGGCGCGCGCCCTATCCCGGCCTCGCGCCCTTCGAGGCTGCCGACGCCGCGGTGTATTTCGGCCGCGAGCAGGCGCAGCGGCGCTGCCTCGACACCCTGGCGCAGATGCGCCGCTACGGCGGTGAGCGCCTGCTGGTGGTGGTCGGCGCCTCGGGCAGCGGCAAGTCCTCGCTGGTGCGTGCCGGCGTGCTGCCGCGCATCGCGCGCATGGCGGACTGGCGGGTGCTCGGCCCGATGCGGCCGCTGCGCCAGCCCGACGCGGAGCTCGCCCGCCTGCTGCCGCCCGGGCTGTCCGCGCCGGCGGACCGGCCGGCGGCGCTCGGCGCCGCGCTGGCCGCGGCCTTCGCCGCGGAGCCGGGGCGGCCGGCGGTGCTGCTGGTCGTGGATCAGCTCGAGGAGCTCGTCACCCTCAGCCCGCCCGCGGCCGCGGCGCGCTTCGTCGCCGCGCTGCGGGTCGCGCTCGCCCCCGAGGCCGGCGAGCTCTACTGCCTGGCGACCCTGCGCGCCGACTACCTCGGCGCCCTGCAGGCGCTGCCGGCCTGGGGCGCGCTGCCCTTTCGCCAGCTGCCGCTGGCGCCGATGGACGCCCGTCACTTCGCCGAGATCATCACCGGGCCGGCGCGCGTCGCCGGGCTCGAGTTCGAGGATGGCGTGGTCGAGGCACTCGCTCACGACACCGCCAGCCCCGACGCGCTGCCGCTGCTCGCCTTCGTGCTCAACCGGCTGTGGCGCGATTTCGCTGAGGATCGCCGCATCACTCTTGACGAGTACCGCGCCCGCTTCGGCGGCCTGGAAGGTGCGATCGGCCGCGAGGCCGAGGCGGTGCTCGCTGCGTGCGTTCCCGCGCCGGCGGCGCCCGCTGCCGGGGCGGAAGCGAGCGGCGGGCCGGCGGCGGCGCTTGGTGCGTTGCGCCAGGCCTTCCGCCAGCTGGTGCACGTCGCGCCCGAGGGCGGCTACACCCGGTGCGCCGCGCGCTGGCAGGACCTGCCTGCGGCGGCGCACCCGCTGCTCGAGGCCTTCGTCAGCGCCCGCCTGCTGGTATCCGGCCAGGAGGAGGGCGGCGCGCGCATGCTCGAGGTGGCGCACGAGGCCCTGTTCCGGGCCTGGGTGCCGCTGCGCCGCTGGCTCGACGAGGACCGCGCCTTCCTGCTCTGGCGCCAGCAGGCCCTGCCCGCTGCCGAGGCCTGGCAGCGCGCGCGCGACGACGCCGGCCTGCTGCTGCGCGGCGGCCCGCTCGCCGAGGGGCGGCGCTGGCAGGCCGAGCGCGCCGACGAGCTCGGCGACAGCCTGCGCGCTTACCTGGACGCCAGCGGCGCGGCCGAGCGCCGCGCACGCCTGCGACGGCTGGGTGCGCGCGGCGGCATCGCCGTGCTGGTGCTGGCCGCGGCCGCGCTCGGCGCCGGTTGGTGGCAGCAGCAGCGCGAGACCGCCCGCCAGCGCATCGACAGCTACTGGAGCGGCGCGCTCGCGGCGCGCGACGCCGGCGGCGATGCCTTGCGCGCCGCCCATTACCTGGCGCGCGCGGCCGATCTCGAGGGCGACGGCCCGGCGCGCGACAACGCCCTGATCGCGCTCGGCATGCTGGCCGGCGGGGTCGAGCTGGCGGGCGAGATCACGCTCGCCGGGGCGCCCGACGGCGTGCGCGTACCCACCGGCGTGGCGCATGCGGCAGCGGGGGCGGACGCGCGGGACCCGGGTGAGGCGGGGGAGGCCGGCGGCACGCAGATCGCCGGCGAGGCGCGGACAGCGGGCGACACGCGCACCCCCGGCGCTGCGTCCGATGCAGCCGGCGCGCGCCTGCTGCTCGCTTGGCGCGGCCGCGAGGCGACCGTATACGGGCTCGCCGACGGCCGCCTGCGTGCCCGCTTCGAGCATCCGGACGCGGTGGCTGATGGCCTCGTGCTCGCCGGCGAGGGGGTGATCACCCGCGACGCCGGCGGCGGCGTGTGGCTGTGGGAGGGCGCGGCCGCGCCGCGCGCGCTGGCGCAGGGCGGGGTGGCGCGCATCGCCGCCGATGACGCCGGCGGCCAGCTGCTCGGCTGGGGCGACGACGGCCTGCGGCGGTGGAGCCTGCCCGCGGGCGCGCCGGCCGGCCCGCTGCTCGCCGGCCAGGCGCTCGCCGGCGCCACCTTCCTCGACCGCGGCGCGGTGCTGGCGTGGAATGCCGCCGGCCGCTTCTGGCGCGTCGATGCCGCCGGCGCAACCGCGAGCTGGGAGACCGGCTGCGCGCCGCGCGGCGTGAGGGCCAGCGCCGGCGGCCGCAGCGTCATCAGCTTCTGCGACACCGCGCTGCTGCGCCACGACACCGTCGCGGGCAGGGTGGCGGCGCGCTGGCAGGCGCCGGAGACGATAGACGGCGTGCATTTCGATGCCGCCGCCGGCGTCGTGGTGTCGTGGAGCGCCGGCCGCGGCCGGCTGCGGGTGTGGCAGGCGGAGGACGGCGCGCCACGCCTCGAGCGTCCACTCGAGCGCGAGGGCAGCCTGACCCGTGTGCTGCTGCTGCCGGGCGCGCGGCGTCTGCTCACCGCCGGCGCCGATGGCTGGCTGGAGGCCTGGGACCTGGACGCCGGCGCGCTGGCGGCGCGCGCGCGCCACCAGCGCGAGGAGGCGCCGCTGCTGGCGGTGGCCGATGGCGGGGGTACCCGTGCGCTCGTGTGGAGCAGCGCTGCCGGCGCCCGGCTGTGGGACACCGGTACCCTCACCCCGCTCAGCCTGCCGCTGCGCCATCCCGGCCGCGTCCTCGGCGCCGCCTTCGACGCCGGCGGCGCGACCCTGCTCACCTGGGCCGATGACGGCAGCGTGCGCATCTGGCGGCGGCAGCCGGCGCTCGAGCTCACCGCGCCGGTGACGGCGGGTGCGACGTCCGCGCTGCCGCGCGCGCAGGCGCCCGACGCCGCGCTCAAGGCCCGGCTCGACGCCCTCGGCCTGCACGACCACCAGGTGCTGCACGCCCGTGGCGACCAGGTGCTGATCGCCGCGGGGCCGCTCGCGCGCCGGCTGGGGCCGGGGGCGCGGCTGTCGCCGCCGCTCGCGCTCGACGAGGCCGTGCGCGGCGGCGCGTTGCTCGATGGCAATCGCGTCGCGCTGTGGGGCGCCAGCAGCGTGCGCCTGTGGGACGCCAGGGACGGGCGCGCGCTGAGCGCCCTGCTGCGCTCGGACGTGCTGTTCCCCGAACAGGGCGCGGTCGATGACGCCGCCTTCGTCGCCGCCGGCCCTCCGGCGCCCGGGCAGGTCGCGGCGCGCCAGTGGCGCTGGCTGCCGCTGCGGCCCGAGGCGCTTGCGGCCGAGTGGCTGGCGCTCGGCAACGCGAGCGCGATGGACGCGCAGGGCACGATCCGCGCGCTGGCGCGGGCGCAGTGGTGCGAGCACATGCGCGCTGCCCGGCGCGCGGCGACCGGCTGCGCGCCGTGACGGGCGCACCGACTGGGGTGCGCGCAGCACGGCCAGGTCTGGAGAGACCGGGCGTGGCGGGGAGACCGGGCGTGGCGGGGAGACCGGGCGTGGCGGGGAAACCGGGCGTGGCGGCGCAGTGGGCGAGGGGCTGAGCGCCCGCCGCGGCCGCCCTCACTGCACCAGCACGACCGACTCCGACCACGCGCCGACCCAGTCGCCGCCCTCGTCCCACACCCGCACCTGGAGCTGATGGCGACCGCTGGAGAGCAGGGCGCGCTCGTCGCGGCCGTCCCAGCGCCGCTCGGGCGGGCTCTCGAAGCGCTGGTCGCGCTGCACCGGGCCGAGGCGCTGGCCGCGGACGTAACGCTTGCGTACGCCGTCCGGGCTCTGCGTCACCTGCATGAACTCGACCGCGGCGTGGTCGAAGTCCGAGCGCGAATGGAAGGCGTAGCCGGCGGTCTCGCCGCGCGCCGGACGCAGCTGGCCGGGATCGAACTCGAGCCGGTCGACCGCCACCGAGCCGACGGCGCGCGGGCCGATGCCCAGGCCGAGCACGCTGAAGCCGTCGATCGTCTCGCGGCCGGTGTCGGGGTCGGCTGCGGTGAGGGCGATCACCGCCGGCTGCAGGCGGTCGCCGAGGAAGCCCGGCAGCTCGAAGCGCAGCAGGTGGCGGCCGAGGCCGAACTTGTCGAGGCGGTAGCTGACCGTCTCCGCGCCCGGGATCGCGATCCGCAGCAGCACCCGCCCGGGGCGCTGCTGAGTGTAATCGACCACCACCGGCCAGCCGCCGCGCACCAGGCCGCGCACGCCGAAGGCGCTGCCGTTGTACTGCGCGGCCAGTTGCGGGCCGTCGCGCAGCAGCGCGCGGGTGGCCGCGTCGTCGTCGCGCTTGTCGACCTTCTCCTCGGCGAGCGTCTTGCCGATCGCGAACAGCGCCGCCGCGCCGCCGACCACCGCCGGGATCAGCCAGTTGCGGCTGCCGCCAGTGTCCGGGCGGTGACCGTCGCCGCCGTAGTCAGCGCCGCTCTGCTGCGGTGGTGCGGCGGCGTCCTGCGTGTCCACGGCAGGTGGGGGCGTGGCGCTCAGCCGCCCGGGCGACTTGTCGATGTCCTGCGCGCGCGCGGCCAGGGGCAGGGCCGCCAGTGCGAGGCTCAGCACCAGGCAGAGGCTGCGGGATGCGAAGGGTGTGCTCATCGGCGTCTCCCATTTGCGCTGGCATGCGGTCACCGCGGCGCCCGCCGGCGGTGGCGTTCGCGCCGGGCAGCGCTCAGCGGCGCTGGCGCGCGTTCGCGGTGCGTTCGTGCGCGCGGGTGCTCACGCCGACTGGCCGCTGAAGTCGAAGGCCGTCTCGCCGGGCGTGCGGCAGGCGAGGCCTTCCATGACCTCGCGCCGGCCGTCGACGAACACGACCTGCTCGAAGCGCCGGCACTCCTTGCCGGCGTCGGCGTAGAAGTCCGAGGTCGGCGTCACCGCGAAATCGCGCCCGCTGTCCGCGTTGTGCCAGCTCACCGTCTGCCCGCGCGCTGCGGTGTCGATGGTCTGCGCGAGCCGCTTCCTGTCGGCCTCGTCCATGTACTCGCCGATCATGCGCCCGACCACGCCACCGAGCAGCGCGCCGATCACCGCGCCGCCGGCGCTGTCCTTGCCGAGCTTGTAGCCGGCGATGCCGCCGAGAATGCCGCCGAGCACGGTGCCCACGTCGCGCTTCTGCATGTTCTCGCAGCCGGTGGCCGAGACCAGCACCAGGGCGGCGGCAAGGGCCGAGGCCAGCGGGCGTGCGGCAGGAATTCCGGGCATGGCGACCACCTCCGGGGAAAGAGGAGCGCGCACCCGCCCCGCCCCGGGGGGGGCGCGGCGGCAGGGCGAGGACTCCGTTTCATTCTAGGCCAGCGTGGGCGTCCTGCCTGCCCGCGCGGCGGCGCGGGCGGTTCAGCCCGGATAGCGCAGGAAGGGGCGGCGGGTGTCGATCCAGGCGGCCTCGTCCGGCGCGGCGAGCGCGTCGAGATCGGCGGGCGTGGCGGCGGGGTCGTCGACCCATTCGCGCAGCAGCGGCGAGCCGTTGATGAGGTCGATCGCCAGGCGCTCGTGCTCGTACTCGTAGGGGAAGTCGCGCCACAGCGGGTAGTCCGGCTGCAGCCGGCGGATCGCCTTGAAGGCGAGCGCCTGCACCCGCCACGGGCGGAAAGCGGCATGGTCGTAGTGCGCCGGGTCCTCGACGTGGATGTGCACGCCGTTGCACAGCCTGCCGGCGTGCTTGTGGAAGGTGGGCTCGAACCAGCAGTCACGCAGCACGCAGCCGGCGAGCCAGTCGGGGGCCCGCGCGCGCATTTCGGCAATGAGTGCGCGCGCATCCAGGTCGGGCGCGCCGAACAGCTCCAGCGGCCGGGTGGTGCCGCGGCCCTCGGACAGCGTGGTGCCCTCGAGCATCACGGTGCCAGCGTAGGCGCGCGCCATCCACAGGTTGGGGGCGTTGGGGCTGGGGTTGATCCAGCTGCGCTCGCCGAGCGGCCAGCCGTATCCGGGCGCCGCGTCGGGCTGCCAGCCCTGCATGGCTATCACCTGCAGGTCGACGTCCAGCTTCAGCGTGGCGACGAACCAGTGCGCGAGCTCGCCCATGGTCAGGCCGTGGCGCATCGGCAACGCGCCGGCGCCGACGAAGCTCTCCCAGCCTTCGCGCAGCAGCGTGCCCTCGACCGGGCGGCCGGCCGGGTTGGGGCGGTCGAGCACCCACACCGACTTGCCGTGCTTCGCCGCTTCCTCGAGCACATAGCGCAGCGTGGTGATGAAGGTGTAGATGCGGCAGCCGAGGTCCTGCAGGTCGACCAGCAGCACGTCGAAGCTGTCCATCATCGCCGCGCTCGGGCGGCGGACCTCGCCGTAGAGGCTGAACACCGGGATGCCGAGCAGCGGGTCGGTGTAGTCGGGTGACTCCACCATGTTGTCCTGCTTGTCGCCGCGCAGGCCGTGCTGGGGGCCGAAGGCGGCCGACAGGGTGAGGTCGGGCAGGGCGGCGAGGGCGTCGAGCGAGTGGGTGAGGTCGCGGGTGACCGAGGCCGGGTGGGCGAGCAGGGCGACGCGGCGACCGGCGAGCGGGCGGCGCAGCGCGGGGTCGGCGAGCAGGCGGTTGAGGCCGAAGCGGATGGTGGCGGCCATGCCTTCAGTCCGCCTTGCGCGCCGCGGTCGCCAGCGTCAGCACGAAGGTCTCGCGGGCGTGGAAGTCGGGCTGGGCGGCGACGTGGCGCAGCGTCCAGTACTCGAGCTGGCCGTCCTTGCGCTCGATGACCGCGGCCAGGTTCACCTGCAGGTCGCTGCCGGCGGGGACCGTGGGCAGCAGCTCGGCCGGTACGTGGGCCTCGAGCACCAGGGTGCCCTCGTCCTGCGTGCAGTGGATCTCCGGCGCGGCGGCGGGGGCGAAGTCCTCGCTGCGTTCGCGCCAGGCATTGAAGGCATACACCGCCCACTGTCCCGAGGGCGAGAAGTTGTACTCGCGGTACTGCGGCTCGCCGGGGACGCCGAGGAAGACCTCGAAGCAGGTGTGCTGCCACAGCCCGTCGGTCGGCTCCGAAGGCTGCGCGGCAGGGATGGCGAGCTTGCCGAGGCGGCAGTCCTCGAGGCGGAACTCGAACACCGCGCCGCCTTCGGGCGGCGCGAACATGGTCGCCAGCAGGCGGCCCACCGGACCGCTGCCGGGCTCGGCGGCATCCGGGCTGGTGGGGTGCGGGCGCAGGCCGACGGTGATGATGGGGACGCGCGGGCGTTCGGGGCGGGGCGAGGTCACGATGGGCGCTGTGTCGGAGTGGGGAGGGACGGTCCGCCGGCGCGGAGGGGCTTGGCCCGGCCGACGGCACGAAAGGCGCAATGGTAGCCGCTTCGGGCAGCGGCACCCAAGGCCGGGCGCCAGGAAGGGCGGCCGGCGCGGGGCGCGCGGGAATTCCCCGCTTGAGCCGCTGCGCCCGCCGCCCCACACTTGCGCCCCATGCGCGCCTACCCGCTTGCCGTCATCGTCATCGCCCAGCTCTTCGGCACCTCGCTGTGGTTCTCCGCCAACGCAGCGGGCGACGACCTCATGCGCGCGTGGGCGCTGCAGGCGGCCGACATCGGGCGGCTGACGATCGCGGTGCAGCTCGGCTTCATCCTCGGCACGCTCGGCTTCGCGCTCAGCGGGCTGGCCGACCGCTTTGCGGCGAGCCGGATCTTCGCCGTCTGTGCGGTGCTCGGCGCGGCGGCCAATGCCGGCTTCGCGCTGCTCGCGCAGAACCTGGCCGAGGGTCTCGTGTGGCGCTTCGCGGTGGGCCTGGCGCTGGCCGGCGTCTACCCGCTGGGCATGAAGCTGGTGGTGAGCTGGGTGCCGCAGCACGCGGGCGCGGCGCTCGCCTGGCTGGTCGGCATGCTGACGCTGGGCACCGCGCTGCCGCACGGAGTGCGCGCGCTCGACGCCGGCTGGGGCTGGCAGGCGACCCTGCTGGTGTCCTCGCTGCTGGCGCTGCTGGCGGCGGGGATGATCCTCGCGCTCGGCGACGGACCGCATCTCGCGCGCCGCCCCGGCGCGGCGCGCCTGCGCCTCGGCGAGGGCCTGTATGCGCTGCGCGAGCCGCGCTTTCGCGCCTCGGCCTTCGGCTACTTCGGCCACCAGTGGGAGCTGTACGCCTTCTGGACGCTGGTGCCGCTGCTGGTGACGGCGGCGCGGGGCGCCGAGGCGGGCCCGTCCTCGGGTCCGGCCTTCGCGGTGATCGGCATCGGCGCCGCCGGCTGCGTGCTCGGCGGCCTGCTCAGCCGGCGCATCGGCAGCGCGCGGGTGGCGGCGCTGGCGCTGGCGGTGTCGGCGCTGTGCTGCGCGATCTATCCCTTCGCCTCCGGCTGGCCGCCCGTGCTGCTGGCGACGCTGATGCTGCTGTGGGGCGCGAGCGTGGTCGCCGACTCGCCGCATTTCTCCGCGCTGTCGGCGCGTGCCTGCGCGCCGGAGAGCGTGGGCAGCGCGCTCGCCTTCCAGAACGCGATCGGCTTCGCGATCACCATGGGCTCGATCGAGCTCACCACCCGGCTGTGGCCGCTGATCGGCGACCGCGTGGCCTGGGTGCTGCTGCCGGGGCCGGTGCTGGGGCTGATCGCGCTGCGGCCGCTCTGGCGCGCTGCCTGAGCGCGCGCGCTGCCTGCGCGTGGAGGTGCTCACGGAGCGGCGGTGATTCGTATTGCCCAGATTGAGTCGATCATGCAGCATCGGCTGCGCGCACGGTCCATGGGGGGCGCGTGCGGGTCAACCAGTCAGAGCCACGCATGAAGAGCAGGCTTCCGATGTCGCTCAACTTTCGCCTGTGGGCCGTCGTGCTGCTCGCCGTGTTGCCGATCTTCTCGATGGTCGCCTTCGACTATCAGGACCAGCGCCGCGAACTGGCACGGGAGCTGGAGGCCGATGTGCTGCGCATGCTGTCGGTCGCCGAGCAGCAGGAACGGCTCGCGCTGGAGTCGGTGCAAGGCACGCTGAAGGTGATGGCGCGCGCCGATGATCTGCAGACCCTCGATGCCCGGGAGTGCTCTGCGCTCGCGCAGCGGATGCTGGATACGCTGACCGACTACAACAACCTTGGTGCGGCCCTGTCCGATGGCCGCGTGTTCTGCAGTGGCCGCGGCGCTGCAGGTGCGACCGCGGTGCAGGATTGTCGGTGGTTCATCGAGGCGAGCAAGGGGGAGGGCCTGGGGCAGGGCGAGTTCGTCCTCGGCCGCATCTCCGGCCAGCCGGGTCTGGTGCTCGGCTACCCCGTGCGAGAAACCGACGGAACGCTGCGTACCGTGGTGTTCGCGGCAATCGGCTTTCGCTGGTTCGATCGCATGATCATCGGCTACGGGCTCCCGGCGGGCTGGAGTGCCAACCTGATCTCCCGCGACGGCGTGCTGCTGGCGGGTTCGTCGATGGGGGCCCAGGGTCAGGCCCTGCCGCCCGCGCAGGTCGCCGCGCTGCACGCGACTTCGCGCACTGCGGGGCGCACCGTCGAGCTTTCCGACGCGGGCGGGCAGGTCCGCCTCTATGGCGCGCGCAGGGTCAGCTTCGCCAGCGAGGACATCCTCGTTGCCATCGGCGCGCCGCTTGGCGCCACGCTCGGCGAGATCGACCGCGCCTTTCATCGTCGGGTCGCGCTGCTCGCCCTCGTCACGCTGGTGTCGGCCGCGCTCGCCCGGCTCGTCATCCATGGCCTGATCGGACGCTGGGCGCAGCATGTGCGCGAGGTGGTCGGGGCGATCGGCGCGGGACGCCTCGATGCGAGGCTGGAGGTTGCCTCGTCGGTGCGCGAGCTTCGCGCGCTGGAGCAGGGGATCAACCTGATGGCGGCAGGGCTCGAGCAGCGCGAGGCGGCCCTGGTGGTGCGCGACCACGAGCTTCGCCGCCTGTCGATGGCGGTCGAGCAGAGTCCCGAGAGCATCGTCATCACCGACACCGCGGGGACGATCGAGTACGTCAACGACGCCTTCGTGCGCAACACCGGCTATGCCCGCGAGGAGCTGATCGGGCGCAATCCGCGCATCCTCAACAAGGGCGCCACGCCGAGCGCCACCTACCAGGACCTGTGGGCGACGCTGGCGCGCGGCGAGGTGTGGCGGGGCGAGTTCCACAACGCGCGTAAGGACGGCTCGAGCTACATCGAGCTCGCCACCGTGGCGCCGATCCGCGATGCCGGCGGGGTCGTCACCCACTATGTGGCGGTGAAGGAGGACATCACCCTGCGCCGGCGCTCCGAGGAGCTGGTGCACCGCCTCGCCTACTACGATCCGCTGACCGGCCTCCCCAACCGCGCGATGCTGCGCGACCGCCTGCAGCACGCGATCCTGGCCAGCGCCGGCAGCGGCGAATTCGGCATGGTGCTGTTGCTCGACATCGACCGCTTCAAGCAGCTCAACGACACCCGCGGCCATGCGGTCGGCGATGAGCTGCTGCGCGCGATCGCGCGGCGGCTGCGCCAGGTGGTGGACGAGGCCGCGACCATTGCGCGCCAGGGCGATGACGACTTCGGCGTCATCGTCGAGAACCTGGGCAAACGGCGGGAGGAGGCGTTGCTGCGTGCCGAGGCGCTGGCCCGCGAGATCCACCTCTCCCTCAACGAGCCCTATGCGCTCGAGGGCTCGGTCACGCTGAGCTACGTCACCCACAGCATCGGCATCACGCTGTTCGTCGGCCGCCAGTGGTCGCACGAGAATCTGTTCAAGCAGGCCGAGGTGGCGCTCTTCGCCGCGAAGGAAGAGGGGCGCAACACCGTCCGCTTCTTCAGCCCGCAGATGCAGTCGCTGGTGGATGCGCACGCCGCCACGGAGAACGGCCTGCGCGCTGCGCTGGCGAACGCCTCGTTCCGCCTGTTCTACCAGCCCCAGGTGGACGCGGCGGGTCGGGTGGTGGGCGCCGAGGCTCTCATCCGCTGGATCGACGGTGACGGACGCTTCGTCTCGCCGGCGGTCTTCATCCCGATTGCGGAGGAGACCGGACTGATCGTGCCGATCGGCCAGTGGGTGCTCGAGACCGCGTGCGCGCAGCTTGCGGCCTGGCAGGCGTCGCCGGCGACACGTGCGCTGAGCCTTGCGGTGAATGTCAGTGCGCGCCAGTTCCACCAGCCCGACTTCGTCGGACAGGTGCTCGCCTGCGTCGGGCGGCACGGCGTCGATCCGGCGGGGCTGAAGCTCGAGCTGACCGAGAGCGTGATCCTGGGCGACCGCGACGAGGCCTTCGCGCGCATGGCGAACCTGCGCGCGCATGGCCTGCGCTTTGCGCTCGACGATTTCGGTACCGGCTATTCCTCGCTGTCCTACCTCAAGCGCATGCCGCTGGACCAGCTCAAGATCGACCAGTCCTTCGTCCGCGACATGCTCGCCGACGCGAGCAGCGCGACCATCGTCCGCGCCATCCTCGGCATGAGCACCTCGCTCGGGCTGCAGGTGGTCGCCGAGGGCGTGGAGACGGACGAACAGGCCGATTTTCTGAAGGCGCAGGGCTGCACCGGGTTTCAGGGCTACCTGTATGGCCGGCCGTTGCCGATCGGCGAGTGGCCGGCGGCGTGGCTGCAGCCCGCGGCGGATTGAAGCGCGCGCACTTGCCGCCGGCGGTGGAGGCGGCAACAATGCGGCCACCCGCTCCGGGTCAATGAAGGAGAAGCTCAAGCATGATCAGGGTTGGCAAACATCTGCTCGTGGCTTTGGCGTTGGGCGTCCCCGCGCTGCCGGCGTCGGCGCAGGCGGGGGCGTTGCTCGATGCGGCCGCAGGCGGCCCGGCGCTGCGCCTGGAATGCGGCGGCATCGGCCTCGAGGAGTCGCAGCGCATGCGCGCGGAGGTGACCATGCACGCGCTGACGCTGTTCTTCTCGACCACCGAGGGCGGCTTCGTCACCGATGTGGCGACGCGGGTGGACGATCCGCTCGGCGACCGCCGGGTGGAGGCCTCCTGCGGGCCGATCGGCCAGCTCGACGTGGCCGAGGCGGGGCGTTACCGCGTCACCGCGACCTACGCCGGGCAGACGCAGGAGCACTGGGTCGAGCTCAGCCCGGGCGGCGGCGCGCGGCTGTCGCTGCGCTGGCAGGAGTGAGTCCGCCCGCGCCGCCCGCACGGTGGATGTAAGGGCACGCATTTCGCGGTCGCGCGCGAACCGCCTTATCCGTCCGCGCCGAAGCCGTTAAACTCGCGCTCCTTGTCCAGTTTGAGCCGGAGCGATCCATGACTGTCCAGCGCGTCCTCACCGGGATCACCACCTCGGGCACGCCCCACCTCGGCAACTACGCCGGCGCCATCCGTCCGGCGGTGGCCGCCAGCCGCCAGCCCGGCGTGGAAAGCTTCTACTTTCTGGCCGACTACCACGCGCTGATCAAGACCACCGACCCGCTGCGCGTGCAGCGCTCGACGCTGGAGATCGCCGCCACCTGGCTCGCCGCCGGGCTGGACACCGACCGCGTGTGGTTCTATCGCCAGTCGGACATCCCCGAGATCCCCGAGCTCACCTGGCTGATCACCTGCGTCGCCGGCAAGGGCCTGCTCAACCGCGCCCACGCCTACAAGGCGGCGGTGGACAAGAACACCGCCGAGGGCGTGGATCCGGACGCCGGCGTCAACATGGGCCTCTACATGTATCCGGTGCTGATGGCGGCCGACATCCTGATGTTCAAGGCGAACTCGGTGCCGGTCGGGCGCGACCAGATCCAGCACATCGAGATGGCGCGCGACATCGCCGGCAGCTTCAACCACCTCTACGGCGAGCACTTCGTGCTGCCCGAGGCCGCCATCGACGCCTCGGTCGCCACCCTGCCCGGGCTGGACGGCCGCAAGATG
>JAREIX010000261.1 GCA_029286945.1 Thauera sp.
GCCGCCGGCGAACTTCTGCAGCAGGGCGTTCTCCTTGATCGACTGGTAGATGTCCTCGAGGCTGTCGGCCACCGTCGTCAGGTAGCAGGACGACAGCTGGGCATGGCGGGTACCGCTGTTGAACAGCGTCGGCGTGCTGCTCATGAAGTCGAAGCTCGACAGCAGCTCATAGAACGCGATCGCCTGCGCCTCGCGGTCGATCTCGTTGATCGCCAGGCCCATCGCCACGCGCATGAAGAAGGTCTGCGGCAGCTCGATGCGGCGGCCGTCGACATGCAGGAAGTAGCGGTCGTACAGGGTCTGCAGGCCGAGGTAGTCGAACTGCAGGTCGCGCTCGGGCCGGATCGCCGTGGCCAGGCGGGCGAGGTCGAAGTCGGCCAGGCGCGGGTCGAGCAGCTCCGCCTCGATGCCTTGGCGGATGAAGGCGGGCAGGCAGGCGGCATAGCCGTGCTCGGGGTCGGCCATGTCCGCCAGCGCGGTCTCGCGCCCGAGCACCTCGACGCGGATCGCCGACAGCAGCAGGCGGGCGGCGACGCGGCCGTAGTCCGGCTCGCGCTCGATCAGCGTGCGCGCGGCCAGCACCAGGGCCTGGCGCACGGCGGCAATGGGGACGCCGTCGTAGAGGTTGCGCACGGCGTGCTCGAGCACGGTGTCGGCGCATACCCCGTCCAGCCCCGCGCAGGCCTCGCGGCACACGGCGAGCAGGGCGGCGCGGTCGAGCGGGCGGCGCGCTTCGCCGTCGACGACCTGCAGCACCGGGTCGGCGGCGCCCGCCTGCGCCGACGTGCCTTGCTGCGCGGCGCGCTCGGCGGCGCGGCGTTCGCGGTAGAGCACGTAGGCGCGCGCGACGTCGTGCTCGCCCGAGCGCATCAGGGCCAGCTCGACCTGGTCCTGGATGTCCTCGATGTGCAGCAGCCCACCGTCCGGCAGGCGGCGGGTGAGGGCGCCGACCACGGTGCCGGTGAGGCGGGCCACGAGGTCGCGCACCCGCGAGGAGGCCGCGCCCTGGCTGCCTTCGACGGCGAGGAAGGCCTTGTTCATGGCGACGGCGATCTTGTTCGGATCAAAGGCGACCACCGCGCCGTTGCGGCGGATGATCTGGAAGGCGGCGAACTCGATGCCGTCGGGGAGTGCTTGGGGAGGGAGTCGATCCACGGAATGTCCTCGGAGGGTGATGGCGGATGGCGATGACGGCCGACGTCGGTGGGTTCGGTGGCAGGCGGCCGTCGATACGGTCGGGCGCGCGGGGGCGGGTCAGCGTTCAGGCCGCAGCGCGCCGGACAGGCGGTGTGCTGCTTACGCCCCGGGGTGCGTGCCCGCCGGCGGCCGTGCAGTGGGGCTCGGCGCGCAGCGCCAGCACCAGTGGCGCGCCGGGCCGTCCGCCCGGGCGGCGGAAGCCGTTGGCCGCAGCCATGTGCAGCACCGCGGGGCTAATGCTGTGGCACACGATCCGGGCGGCGCCGAGGGCGCGCGCGAGCGCGATCACGTGGCCGAACAGCGTGCGGCCCAGGCCGCGCTGGCGCTGGTCCGGGCTGACGCTGAGACCGAAGTCGATCTCGCCATCCCGCAGCGCGACGTGGGCGAGGGCGACGATGTCGCCCTGCGCGCTGCACAGTCCATGAACGTGGTCGCGCGCGAAATCGAGCGCGGCGACATACGCGGCGATGCCCTCGTCGCGGATGCCGTGGCTGAAGCGCAGCAGGCGGTCGTCGGTGTCGAGGGCGAGCAGGTGCGCGCGGATGCGCGCCGCGTCGGCCGCGCCGAAGCGGCGCAGCCGACGCAGGGCGTGATCGGGCGCGCCGGTGTCGGGCGCGGTGGGTGTCAGCGCCGGGGTGAGGGGGACGGCGGTGGGGCGGGCGGGTGCGTGCATGGTGGAGATCCGGTGCGGGCGGGGCGGATCTCCGACGAACGGGCGCGATGCGTCAGCCGCATGAACATGCCATGCAGCGTGGCCGAGCCGTCAGGAAAGCGTGCAAGTGAAATGGTGTGAGCCATGCCTCTTGTCAGGGACACCCCGCCCCAAACTGTTGAAGGTGATGTGCATGGCAGGTCTCCTGGCTCACGGGTCGTCGCCTTGCGCCAGCCTTCCCGGAAGATCTCCAGTGGCAGAGAGGGCGCAAGACTCGCCGATTACAGTTGCGGGGGCAGCTCCGGGGTTCGCGCTGGGCGCGGCACCGGATTCCCTTTTCATGCCTGCCGTTGTCGGCAGGCAACCATGAACAGGGCGCGAGGTTAGCCGCGACCCCGGGGGCTGTCAAACGCGGCGCGCTCGATCGCGCGCACCAGGGTCTGCACCGCCCGATGGGTGGGGACCTCGAAGCCGCCCGCATCGGCCATGCGCAGCAGGGCGCCGGTGATCGCGTCGAGCTCGGTGGGGCGGCCGGCGAGCACGTCCTGCAGCATGCTGGCGCGGTTGCGGGCGGTGGCGGTCGCCACGCCGTGCACCCGCGCCAGCGCGGCGCGCTCGTCCAGGTCGAGGCCGTGCGCGCGCAGCACCGGCAGCGCCTCGCGCACCAGGGTGTCGAGCAGCGCGCGGTGAGGTGGCTCGAGCAGGGCGCCGTTGGGGACGCGGAACAGGGCAGCCAGGGGGTTGATGGCGAGATTCACCAGTAGCTTCGCCAGCCGCGCACGCACGATGTCGGGCTCGACCCGCGCCTGCAGCCCGGCGCACCGCAGCATCTCGGCCACCGGCTCGAAGCCGACCGGCACCAGCGTTTCGCCGGCGCCCGAGGGCAGCACCCGTCCGCCGTCGCGATAGGCGCCCTCGGTGGTGATGCCCTGATCGACCTGCGCGGCGGTGCAGTGGGCGCGCAGCAGCTCGGCGGTGAGGCCGTTCTGCAGCGACAGCACGCCCAGCGGGCGCATCCGCGTGGCGATCTCTGCGGCGCGTGCGGTGTCGCCCGCCTTCACCAGCACGATGACCCAGTCCGCGGTGGGCGGGGCCTCGGCCGCGAAGGCCCGGGGCCGGAACACGGCCTCGCCGACTTCCACGCCGCCGCGCAGCGCCGCCGCCCGTTCCGCGTTGCGTGCGATCAGCGCCACGGGTAGCCGCGGCGCCAGGCGGGCGGCGAAGTGCAGCCCGAGCGCGCCGGCACCGATGATGGCCAGCGGGAAGTGCGCGGCTTCGGGTGTGCGCGTGGTGGGGTGATCCATTCCGGTGGGCCTCGTCTGGTCGTGAATCCGCTGCTCCATCAGCATCGTTCCGGATCATTCCGGGCACCTCGCTTGTGGAGCAGGCTGAACATCGCAGGGCGGTCCTTCGGCCGCCGCGCCGCATTCTGGGGTGTTTTTCGCCGAATGGCACAGCGTTTGCGCAGGTCGCTGCGGCCTCAGCGCACCGAACCGGAGCTGGAGGCACACACGACAAGACCACCATTCGAGGAGATTCCAATGCATCCGAGCACCCCCCGCAACCTCCGTCCGCAGGCGCTCGCGCGTCGTCCGCTGGTCCGCAGCATCGCACTGGGCCTGTTCGCGATGGCGGCCGCACCGGCGCATGCGATCAGCTTTTCCCAGGGCGACGCCACGCTCGACATCAACGGTACGGTCAACGGCTTCTACTCCCACCGCAGCGAGGAGCGCGCCGGGGTCAAGACGACCGACTCGGCACTCACCAACGGCCTGCTGCCGGGCTGGATCAACTTCGTGTTCACCACCAAGGTCGACGGCCTGGACATCAAGGCCCACGTCGGCTTTGCTCCGGGCATCAACGACAAGTCGGACGTGGTCGGCCTGCCAAGCGACCCGAGCTGCGGCGGCGCCACCGGCTGCGACAGCCCCTTCACCCAGATCGACACCCGCAACCTCTACTTCCAGTTCGGCAAGCAGGAATGGGGCACGGTGAAGTTGGGCCGCGACATCGGCCTGTTCGGGCAGAAGATCATCCTGTCCGACATGACGCTGCTCGGCCTCGGCGGCAACAGCTACGCCTCGACGCCCTTCAACACCACCTTCGGCATGATCGGCCACGGCTACATGTACACCGGCTTCCAGCCGCAGATCTTCGATCCGAACAAGTTCGCCGGTGACGAGACCAAGGACCCCGGTTTCCAGGCGATGGCCAACTACGACTGGGAGGCGGGCGCGGCCAAGGGTTCGCTGTGGGCGGGCGCCATCCACCAGCGCACCAGCGGGGCGGGCAGCTTCAATGCCAACGGCTTCGAGCTCGGCGCCAAGGTCGGCCTCGGTGCGTTCGAGTTCGTGGCCTACGGCTTCGACGCCAGCGGCCTGGGCCTGTCCACCGTCGGTGCGCTCTACCTGTCGCCCTTCGCCAAGACCGATGGCAAGGGCTACTTCCTGCAGGGCACCTACACCGTCGGCAAGACCAAGTTCGGCCTCAACTTCGGCGAGAACCGCGACCGCGGCGGTCTGCTCACCGACACCAACACCTTCCGCTCGGCCACCGTCGGCGTTTATCACAGCCTGAACAAGTACATCACCCTGGTCGGTGAATACAACCAGGAAAAGGGCGAGGGCGCCGACCTGTTCGCCGGCGACCTGAAGACGCGGACGATCTCGCTCGGCGGCATCCTGTTCTTCTGAGCCCTCGTCCGGGCTGCTCCACAAATCCGTGATTTGTGGAGCGAGTGGAGCAGTCCGGGCAATCCGATTCATGTTTCATGAACACCGCGGGTCCTGGATTCCTGTTCAAAGTCATTGAAAAACAATGTCTTGAGAACATGGCACGGGTCCTGCTGACTGAATGCCGTGGCAACCCGCCCGCACACCGTAAAGATCGAGGAGACGACACCATGCTGTATGCACTGCCCGGCCACGCCGACGCCAAGCTCCAGTACAAGACCCGCTACGACAACTTCATCGG
>JAREIX010000262.1 GCA_029286945.1 Thauera sp.
GGAACATGCCGAGCGACTCGACCATCACCACCACCATCACCAGGCACATGGTGGCGATCGAGATCGGATCGAAGATCGGCATGCCGAAGTGCAGCGGCGCCACCACCGACACCCAGGGCACGTCGGCCAGGCCGTCGAAGCTCACCTTGCCGAGCGCGATCGCGATCGCGAAGCCCACGCCCATGCCGAGCAGCACCGCGACGTTGGACAGGAAGCCGCGGCCGTAGCGGGTGATTGCGAGCACCACGACCAGCACGATGGCGGCGATCGCGAGGTATTCGAGCGAGCCGTAGGCGGGGTTGTCCACCATCAGCCCGGTGGCCGCGTCGCGGATCCGGGGCTGGCCGCCGGCCGACCAGTTGATCGCCACCGGCATCAGCGAGACGCCGATCACCGCGATGATCGAGCCGGTGACCACCGGCGGGAACAGCGGCAGCGCACGCGACACCAGCGGTGCGAACAGGATGCCGAACAGGCCGGCGGCGATGCCGGAGCCGAGGATGGCGTTGATGCCGAGCGCCGGGTTGGTCGCCATCGCCACCATCGGCCCGACCGCGGCGAAGGTCACCCCCATCATGATCGGCAGGCGGATGCCGAAGCGGCCGACGCCGAGCGCCTGGATGATGGTGACCAGACCGCAGCACAGCAGGTCGGCGTTGATCAGGAAGGCGATCTGGTCCTTGGGCAGCCCGAGGGCGCCGCCGACGATCAGCGGCACCGCGATCGCGCCGGCGTACATCACCAGCACGTGCTGCAGGGCGAGGGTGAACAGGCGCCCGCCGGGCGGGCACTGGTCTACGGGGTCGAGCTCAATCGGGCGGCTCGTGCGGGTCTGATCGGACATCGGGGCGTCTCCTTGTCGTTATGAACTGGCATCGCTTCCAGTTTAGGAGGGCGCCCGCAGCGGGAGATCCTTATGGGCGTATAGAACACATAAGGAATTTTGTATTGTTGGAATTCATCGTGCCGCCATGCATCGGCCTCAGTGGCGGAAACGTGCCACCAACTCGCCGAGTTCGCGCGCGATCATGTCGAGCTCGTGCGCCGAATCCGCCGTGTGCCGGGTGGACGCGCTGGTTTCCTCGACCATCTGCGCGATGCTCTCGACCTGCTGGGCGATCGAGGTGCTGGCGGCACTCTGTTCCTGGGTGGCGAGCGCCACGTCGCGGATGCGCTCGAGGGTCGTGCCGGCGCCGTCGCGTATCTCGCGCAGCGAGTGTTCGGCCTGGCGGGCCAGGTCGAGGCCGCGCTCGACCTGCGGCAGGGCCTTGTCCATCGTGTCGACCGCGGTCGCGGTGTCGGTCTGGATCGCGCCGATCATGCTGGTGATCTCCTCGGTGGCGGACGAGGTGCGCTCGGCGAGCTTGCGCACTTCGTCGGCCACCACCGCGAAGCCGCGACCCTGTTCGCCGGCGCGCGCCGCCTCGATGGCGGCGTTGAGCGCGAGCAGGTTGGTCTGGGCGGCGATCTCCTTGATCACGTTGGCGATCGTCGAGATCTCGGTGGCGCGGGACTCCAGCGAGCGGATGGCCTCCGCCGCCGACGAGGTCTGCTGCGCGATCAGGGCCATCTCGTTGGCGGCTTCGGCCACCCGCGTCTCGCCGCTGGCGGCAAGCGTGGCCGCCGACGAGGAGTATTGCTCGGTGTCGTGGGCCGACTCGGAGATCTGGTTGATCGACACCGTCAGCTGTTCCACCGCGGCGGCCATCGCCGAGGCGGAGTCGGCCTGGCGGTGAGAGGCCGTGGCGACCTGGCCGGAGGCCACGGAAATGCCTTCCGCGGTGCGGCGCACAATGTCGGACTTGGTGGAGATGTCGCCGACCATCTGGCGGATCCCGCGCAGCATCTGGGACAGCTCGCCGAGCAGGCTGCCGGCGGCGGATTGCGGAATGTCGACGGTGAGGTCCCCGGCCGCGGCACGCTTCATCACCCGCACCGCGTCGGCGGGCTCGCCGCCGACCTGGCGCAGCACCGAGCGCGCGATCAGCACGCCGAGGGCGACGATCGCCAGCATGATCGCGACGTTGATCGACAGCCGGGTGCCGATGCTCGACCAGTAGGCCCGGTCGACGTCATCCACATACACGCCGGTGCCGATCACCCAGTTCCACGGGCCGAAGCTGGCTACGTACTGCAGCTTGTCGACCGGCTCCGTGGTGCCGGGGCGCGGAAAGGCGGTGTCGACGAAGCCGGCGCCGCTGGCGCTGGCGATGGCGAGGATGTCCTTCAGGGTGTAGCGACCCTTGCCGTCGCGCACCTGGTCGACCACGTTGCGTCCGTTCCATTCGCTGCGGATCGGATGCATCACCGTGGTGCCGTCGGCCTGGTAGATGTAGAGGTATTCGGACTTGCCGTCGCGGCCGCCGTAGCGCATGTCCCGAATCGCCTGTGCGGCGCGCGCACGGGCCTCTTCATCGCTGAGCCCGTCCGCCTGCGCCCGGGCGTGCAGTGCAGCGGCGACCTGCACCGCGGTTTCGACGATGGAGCGCACCTGCAGTTTGCGGGCGTCCATCAGATCCTGTCTGAGGCTGGCGGCGTCGGTGATCGCGCCCACTGCCAGGCCGATGAAGGTGGCAATGACGAGCAGTATGACTTTTGATTTGAACTTGAGCGTGTCGAGCACGGCCGCGCTCCCATTTACATGACGAAACGGGATAACGGCAGGATCTGGCTCAGCTTGAGGGGAGCGCGTGGGCGGTCCCGGCCTGCCGCGGCCAGCGCGGAGTCGGCCTCAGCTGCGTTCGGACCAGAGTACGCCGCCAGTCGCCCAGTGCTCGCGCTTGACGTCGACCAGGATGATGTCGACCGAGCCCGCATCGCAGTCGAGCACGCGGCAGGTCTCCCGCGTCAGGGCCTCGACGAGCTCGCGCTTCTTCTCCGCGCTGCGGCCTTCGAAGAGTTCGATGTGGAAGGTGGGCATGGTGGGCTCCAGGGGATGGGCGTTGAGGTCGGGCCCTGCGGCACGCCGCAGGGCGGGTTCAGCGCGCGAAGTCGGGTTCGCTGCGCATCAGCCCGCGTAGCAGCGCGGGCCATTCGAGGGCGCCCTCGGGCGCGGGGTCGGCGGTGAGCTGGGCGTGGGTGCGGGCGAGCACGTCCTCGGACGGCATCCTCACCGCGCCGGCTGCCATCGCCGCGAGCTGGATGCGGCAGGCCTTGTCCAGCGTGTCCATCAGCACGAAGGCCTCGGCCACGCTGCGGCCGCAGGTCAGCGTGCCGTGGTTGCGCAGGATCATCGCGCGGTGCCTGCCGAGTCCGGCGACCAGCCGGGCCTGCTCCTCGGGGCCGAAGGCGAGCCCCTGGTAGTCGTGATAGCCGATGTCGCGCCAGAAGCGCATCGCATGCTGCGACAGCGGCAGCAGGCCGTCGTGCAGGGCCGAGACGGCGATGCCGGCGTCGGTGTGGAGATGGATCACGCAGTGGGCGTCGGCACGTGCCCGATGAACCGCGCCATGGATGGCGAAGCCGCTCGGGTTGGCGACGCGGTCGCTGCCGTCGATGACGCGGCCCGCGAAGTCGATCGTGAGCAGGCTCGAGGCGGTGATCTCGTCGAAGGTCTGGCCGAAGGCGTTGATCAGGAAGGCGTCTTCGCGGCCCGGCAGGCGCAGCGAGAGGTGGGTGTAGATGAGGTCGCCCCAGCCGCGGCGCGCGGCCAGACGGTAGGCGGCGGCGAGGTCGACGCGGGCGCGCCATTCCTCGGCGCCGACGGTGTCAGGGCGCGCGGCGTAGGGGTCGAAGGGCAGCATGATCGACGGGCAGCATGGTCGAAGGCGTCGTGGGTCACGTCGGCATCGTACCGCCGCTGCGCTTCAGCTGCGCGGGGCGGGGATCAGCCCCGGTGTGTCGAGCTGCACCTCGTCGCAGTTGTGCCCCGGGCCGCTGCGATCGACGACGAGGAAGTCACACACGGTCTCGAGCGCGAGCAGCGGGTGGTGCCAGACGCCGGTGGCGTAGTTGACGCCCTGGTCGCCGCGGGCGAGGAAGACCTTGAGGTCCCCGGCC
>JAREIX010000034.1 GCA_029286945.1 Thauera sp.
CGCGGTGATCGACGACGAGGGCTACTGCAACATCGTCGGCCGCATCAAGGACATGGTGATCCGCGGCGGCGAGAACATCTATCCGCGCGAGATCGAGGAATTCCTCTACGCCCACCCCAAGGTGCTCGACGTGCAGGTGGTCGGTATCCCCGACCAGCGCTTCGGCGAGGAGCTGTGCGCGTGGATCATCGTCCGCGAGGGCGAGCGCCTCACTGAGGACGAGGTGCGCGAGTATTGCAAGGGCCAGATCGCGCACTACAAGATTCCGCGCTACATCCGCTTCGTCGACAGCTTCCCGATGACCGTGACCGGCAAGATCCAGAAATTCCTGATCCGCCAGAAGATGAAGGAAGAGCTCGGGCTGGACGAGGCCAGGACCGCCTGACATCGAGGACGCATCCATGACCACATCGAACCTGCCCACCGCCGTCCGCATCGTCGAGATGGGCCCGCGCGACGGCCTGCAGAACGAGAAGCAGCTCGTCTCCACCGACACCAAGCTCGAGCTGGTGCGCCGCCTCGAGCGTGCCGGGCTGAAGGCGATCGAGACCACCTCCTTCGTGTCGCCCAAGTGGGTGCCGCAGATGGGCGACAACGCCGAGCTGCTGCCGCGTGTGCTCGCGGCCGCCGCGCCCGGCGTCGCCTATCCGGTGCTCACCCCCAACCTCAAGGGCTTCGAGGCCGCGCTCGCGGCCGGCGCCAGGGAGGTCGCGGTGTTCGGCGCCGCCTCCGAGTCCTTCAGCCAGAAGAACATCAACTGCTCGATCGCCCAGTCGCTGGAACGCTTCCGCCCCGTCACCGAGGCGGCGCACGCGGCCGGCGTCAGGGTGCGCGGCTACGTGTCCTGCGTGGTCGGCTGCCCCTACGAGGGCGCGGTGGCGCCGCAGGCGGTGGCGGAGGTGGCATCGACGCTGCTGGACATGGGCTGCTACGAGGTCTCGCTCGGCGACACCATCGGCGTCGGCACGCCGGCGAGCATCGTCCGCATGCTCGAGGCGGTCGCGACGCGCGTGCCGGTGGACAAGCTCGCCGGCCATTACCACGACACCTACGGCATGGCGGTGGCCAACGTCTACGCCTCGCTGCAGATGGGCGTGGCGGTGTTCGACGCCTCGGTCGGCGGCCTGGGCGGCTGTCCGTACGCGGCGGGCGCCTCGGGGAACGTTGCCACCGAGGATGTGGTCTGGTTGCTCAACGGCCTGGGGCTCTCCACCGGCATCGATCTCGACGCGCTGGTCGACACCGCCGCCTGGATCAGCGCCCAGCTCGGCCGCGAGCCCGCCTCGCGCGTGGCGCGCGCGGTGCTGGCCAAGCGTGCGAAGGCGGCTTGCGCGTGAGCGTGGGCTGACCGGGAGGATGGCGGGTGCGGTGCAGGCGGGCAGGCGGTCGATGGCGGCCGTTTCGAACCAAGGCCTGCCCGCTGCTTCATAATCCGGTCTTCGGATCACGCACACGCATGGCCCGCCCACAGCCCCCACAGAGACGACTGCCATGAGTATTCCTTCCCCCTGCACCAACGTCTGCCGCATGAGCCCCGACACCGGCTGGTGCGAAGGCTGTCAGCGCACGATCGACGAGATCACGCGCTGGAGCCGGACCAGCGATGACGACCGGCGCGCCATTCTTGCCGCCGTGACCGAGCGCCGCGAGTGGCTCGCCGAGGCCAGCGGCGTGGTGACGCGCGCATGAGCGGCGACGCGCTCTGCGTCGGCGTGTGCATGATCGACTGGGATTCGGGCGTGTGCCTGGGTTGCGGTCGCACCGCCGACGAGATCAACGGCGTGCCGGTGGCGCCGCCGCCCGAGGCCCTGCAGCCTGCGCCCGAGCGGCCTGCAGCATTGCCCCCCAATGTCGCCGCCCAGCTCGGGGAGGGCAGCGATTGAGTGCGCGGCCCCGCCTGCCCGCCCGCGTCCAGGTCTTCGAGCGCGGCTGGCTGTCGGCCAACAACGTGCTGCTGTTCGATGGCGGCGAGGCGACCCTGGTCGATTCCGGCTACGTCAGCCATGCGTCGCAGACGGTGGCGCTGGTGCGTGCCGCGCTCGACGGTCGGCGGCTGCGGCGGCTGATCAACACCCACTCGCACTCGGATCACATCGGCGGCAACGCCAGCGTGCAGCGCGCCTTCGGATGCACCATCACCGTGCCGGTCGGCATGGAGCGCGCGGTCACGCACTGGGACGAGGCGGCGCTGCTGCTGAGCACCGCAGCCCAGGCGGGCGAGCGCTTCCAGGCGGACGCCACGCTCGCAGCGGGTGACCGCTTCGTCGCTGGCGAGCTGGAATGGCAGGCGATCGCCGCCCCCGGCCACGACATGGACGCGCTCGCCTACTTCAACGCCGAGCGCCGCGTCCTGATGTCGGGCGACGCGCTGTGGCGCGACGGCTTCGGCATCCTGTTCGCCGACGTGCTCGGCACCGGCGACGGACTGGGCGAAGCGCGGCGCACGCTGGAGGGCATCGGCCGGCTCGCGGTCGATGTCGTCATCCCCGGCCATGGCGCGCCCTTCGTCGAGTTCGACGACGCGCTCGAGCGTGCCTTCGCCCGCCTGCAGGCCTTCGAGGCCGACGGCGCGCGCATGGCGCGCAACGCCATCCGCGCCTGTGTCACCTTCAAGCTGCTCGATGTGCGCAGCATGGCGCTCGACGAGCTGCCGCGCCATCTCGACGAGACGCCGCTGTACCGCGAGGCCAACCGCCGCTTCCTCGGCCTCGATCCGGACGCGCTCGCCGGCTGGCTGGTGACCGAGCTGGAACGCGCCGGGGTGGCGCGGCGCGAGCACGGCATGCTGGTGGCCGGTCGCTAGCGCGAGGGGCGCGCCGGCAGGCTGCGGCGGGGCGGGGGCGCTTGTCATTGCTCTGCAACGAGCAGATACAATCGACGCCTCACTTCCCCGGGATGCGCCCCTCATGCAACAAACCGTCGACTGGATCAACGGCTGGGTCTGGAGCCCCGCGCTCGTCTACCTTTGTCTTCTGGTAGGCCTGTATTTCTCGATCCGAACTCGCTTCATGCAGGTACGCCACGTGGGCGAGATGGTGCGGGCGATGTTCCGCGGCCGCAGTTCCGCGGCGGGCGTGTCCTCGTTTCAGGCCCTGACGATCGCGCTGTCGGGCCGGGTCGGCACCGGCAACATCGCCGGCGTGGCGACCGCGATCGGCTTCGGCGGCCCGGGGGCGGTGTTCTGGATGTGGATGGTGGCCTTCCTCGGTGCCGCGACCGCCTACGTCGAGTCCGCGCTCGGCCAGATCTACAAGATGGAGCACCACGGCCTGTACCGCGGCGGCCCCGCCTACTACATCGAGAAGGGCCTGGGCTGGCGCGTGTACGCGATCGTGTTCGCGGTGGTGACGGTGTTCGCCTGCGGCCTGCTGTTGCCGGGGGTGCAGACCAACAGCATCGCGGCGAGCATGGACAAGGCCTTCGGCGTGGCGCCGGCGGTGACCGGCACCCTCATCGTGATCCTGCTCGGGCTGATCATCTTCGGCGGCGTGCGCCGCATCGCCCAGGTCACCCAGGTGGTGGTGCCCTTCATGGCGCTCGGCTACATCCTGGCCGCCGCCGTGGTGGTGGCGCTCAACGTCGACAAGGTGCCCGAGGTCGTCGGCCTGATCCTCTCCTCCGCGTTCGGCCTCGACGCCGGCTTCGGCGCGATGATCGGCCTGGCGATCCAGTGGGGCGTCAAGCGCGGCGTGTATTCGAACGAGGCGGGCCAGGGCACCGGTCCGCACGCCGCCGCCGCCGCCGAGGTGCCGCACCCGGCGGCGCAGGGCCTGGTGCAGGCCTTCTCGGTGTATGTCGACACCTTGTTCGTGTGCTCGGCGACCGCCTTCATGGTGCTGATCACCGGCACCTACAACGTCACCGGCCCGGATGGCCAGCAGGTGTTCACCGGTCTGGCCAACATCGCCGCCGGCACCGGCTTCACCCAGGCGGCGATGGAGCAGGTGCTGCCCGGCTTCGGCTCGATGTTCGTGGCGGTGGCGCTGTTCTTCTTCGCCTTCACCACCGTGATCGCCTACTACTACATCGCCGAGACCAATCTCGCCTACCTCACCCGCAACCTGCGCTCCGAGGCGCTGATCTTCGTGCTGCGGGTGGCGCTGATCGCCTCCGCGCTGTACGGCTGCGTGCGCACCAGCGACCTGGCCTGGGGCCTGGGCGACATCGGCGTCGGCCTCATGGCCTGGCTCAACATCGTGGCGATCCTGGTGCTGCAGAAGCCGGCGCTGCTGGCGCTGCAGGACTACGAGGCGCAGCAGGCGCGCGGCCGTGCCGAGCCGGTGTTCGATCCGCGCCCGCTCGGGATCGCGAATGCGCAGCTGTGGGAGAAGGTCGCCGACCGGCGCAGGCGCGACGCCTGAGTGCCCGCCGCGGGGGCGAGGCCCCCTTGCAGGACCTGCCCGTCGACGCTGGGTTATAGTGTCGGCGGGCTTTTTACATGCGAAGGACCCATGCAGATCGTACTCATCAGCGGCCTGTCGGGCTCGGGTAAGAGCATCGCGCTCAACGTGCTGGAGGACGCCGGCTACTACGTGGTCGACAACCTGCCCGCGGCGTTGCTGCCGCAGCTGGTCGCCCACCTGCGCGAGGCCGGGTGGCGGCGGGTCGCGGTGGCGGTGGACATGCGCTCCGGGGTCAGCATCGCCGCCCTGCCGCAGCAGGTGGAGATCCTGCGCGCCACCGTCCGCGACCTGCGCTTCATCTTCCTCGAGGCGCGCGACGACGCACTCATCGCGCGCTTTTCCGAGACGCGCCGCCGCCACCCGCTGGCGATCGACGACGTCAGCCTGGAGGAGGCGATCCAGCGCGAGCGCGAGGCGCTCGAGAGCATCGCCGAGCTCGGCCACCGCATCGACACCAGCGACCTGCATCCGAATACCCTGCGTGCCTGGGTCAAGGACTTCATCCAGATGCCCGCGACGGAGGGCATGACGCTGATGTTCGAGTCCTTCGGCTTCAAGTACGGGATCCCGCTCGACGCCGACCTGGTGTTCGACGTGCGCTGCCTGCCCAACCCGCATTACGACCCGCGCCTGCGTCCGCTCACCGGACGCGACCAGCCGGTGATCGAGTTCCTCGAGAAGGTCCCCGAGGTGGTGCGCATGGCGCAGGACATCCGCCATTTCCTGTCGCGCTGGCTGCCCGCCTACCTGCGCGACAACCGCAGCTACCTCACGGTGGCGATCGGCTGCACCGGCGGCCAGCATCGCTCGGTGTACCTGGCCGAATGGCTGGCGACGCAGTTCCGTGACCAGCTCGACGTCATCGTGCGTCACCGCTCGGCGGCGCGGCGGGCGGCGGATCGTGCCGCCGGCAGTCATGAGGCGGGGGGCGGAACCGCGCAGTGAGGTTCGACGTAGCCGCTTGGCGGGTCCTGTTGCGGCCGGGCGATGTCGTGATGGTCGTGCTCGGGCTCGCGGTCTGCGTCCATGCGGCGCTGAGCCTGTGGCGCGGCGGCGCGCCCGATGGCGCGGTGGTGCGCGCCGGGGGGCGGGTGGTGGCCGAGGTCGATCTCGGCCGCGAACGACTGATCGAGGTGCCCGGCCCGCTCGGCGTCACCGTGATCGAGATCCGCCCCGGACGTGCGCGCGTCGCCTCCGACCCCGGGCCGCGCCAGTATTGTGTGCGCCAGGGCTGGCTGACGCAGGCCGGCGCGGTGGCGATCTGCGCCCCCAACCAGGTCAGCCTCAGCCTCACCGGCCGCGCGGCGGATTATGACTCCCTCAACTATTGAGCTGACGCCGACCGTCGAGGACCGGCGCATCGCCCGCCAGGCGGCGGCCGCGATCGTGCTGACCGTGGCCGAGGCGGCGATTCCCTTGCCGCTGCCCGGGGTCAAGCCCGGGCTGGCGAACATCGTCACCCTGGTGGTACTGGCGCGCTGGGGCTGGCGCGAGGCGGTGTGGGTGTCGCTGCTGCGTGTGCTCGCCGGCAGCCTTCTGCTCGGCCAGTTCCTCGCTCCCGGCTTCTTCCTCAGCCTGTCGGGGGCGCTCGCCAGCCTGCTCGTGCTCGGGCTGGCGATGCACCTGCCGCGGCGCTGGTTCGGTCCGGTCAGCCACAGCATCCTGGCCGCGTTCGCGCATATTGGCGCGCAGCTGGTGGTCGCGCGCCTGTGGCTGGTGCCGCACGACGGGGTGTTCTACCTGCTGCCGGTGTTCGCCATGGCCGCGGTGGTGTTCGGGCTGGTCAATGGGCTGGTTGCCTCGCGCCTGCTGCTCGAGCTGCCGCCGATCGCCCGCAGCGCGACGCCGCCGGAAGCCGGCCCCGCGGCGACGCGTGGGGCCGACTCGCCGGAACGCTGATCGCGCTTCGCCGTCCAAACCCGCACGTCGGGTGGGAACACCTACCCGCGCGAGCGACGGAGGACACATGGGCGGACCCTGGTGGCGCTGGCTCGGCGCCGTGCTGGCGATCGTCTTCGGCTTGGCGTTCGGCTGGGTGGCCGGCATCGGGCTGGTGCGGGCCGCCGATGCGGGCGCGGTGCCGGCCGCGATCCGCGCAGCACCGTTCGGCGGCCCGGCCGGGGCGGAGTCCTACGCCCGGTGCGCGGCGAACCACGCCAAGGCGCGCTTCCAGCCGTCCTCGGCCTCGGCCTTGCGGTAGCTCGGGCGGTAGTCGGCGTGGAAGGCGTGCGGAGCGTCGGGATAGACGTGGATCATGCTGCGGCCACCGGCCTTCGTCAGCGCCTCGCGCATCGACTCCACGTCGCTCAGCGGAATGCCCTGGTCCTGGCCGCCGTAGAGCCCGAGCACCGGCGCATGCAGGGCGTCGGCGACGTCGAGCGGATGTTTCGGCGTCAGCTCGGAAGGCGCGCCATCGAGCCGGCCGTACCAGGCCACGCCACACCGGACCCCGGGGTTGTGCGCGGCATACAGCCAGGTGATGCGTCCGCCCCAGCAGAAACCGGTGACCGCCAGCCAGTCGGGCGCGCCGCCGTGGTTCGCCGCCCACGCCGCGCAGGCGTCGAGGTCGGCCATCACCTGCGCGTCCGGCACCTTGGAGACGATGCCCTGGAGGATCTCGGCGACGTTCTCGATCGTGCGCGGGTCGCCCTGGCGGAAGAAGAGCTCGGGCGCGACCGCCAGGTAGCCCTGGTGTGCGAGGCGGCGGCAGACGTCGCGGATGTGCTCATGCACGCCAAAGATCTCCTGCACCACCAGCACGACCGGCAGCCTCGAGCCGCCGGCCGGGCGGGCGAAATACACCGGCAGGGCGCCGCCCTCGACCGCAACGCTGGCCTCGCCCACGCTCAGGCCGCGGGCGTCGGTGCTGATCGCCGTGCTGGCCTGCACCGGCTGCACGGCGAGCGCGAAGCCCGCGGCGGTGAGCGTGGTGACGAAGCCGCGGCGGTCGACGCGGGCGGCGGGTAGCAGGCTGTCGAACTGCTGGCGGTCGGAAGCGGTATCCAGGATCTTCATCGTTGAGGTCTCCTCTGTCGGATTCGGCGCGGCCCGGGCCGCGCTGGGGGCGTGCGTGCCTGGCGTGCGGATGGGAATGACCATCATTCGCTGCAAGGCGTTCCGCGGCGCCCGCAATAAAGTAAGATCGGCCCACTGCCAATCCCCGCTCTGGGTGGTCCATGCCGATCGCGTTTTTCGTCCTGCCCGATACCGGCACATCGTCCGGTCGATGCCTGCCGCCGGCGCCTGCCTGCGCCCGCGCCGCGGCTGGGGGTGGGCGGTGAACGCCGACCTGTCGGTGCTGCGCGTCCTCTATGTCGAGGGCAATCCGATCGCGGCCGAGCGTGTGCGCCGCGAGCTGGCGCGCACGGCGCCCTGGATCGTGCTCGAGTTTGCCGCCAGCCTCGCCGAGGCGCAGGCGGTGCTGCACGGCCCGGTGCTGCCCGACGTGGTCGCGACCGACATGCAGCTCCCCGATGGCAACGGTACCGAGCTGGTGCGCTTCCTGCGCGATGGCGATATGAGGCTGCCGGTGGTAATGCTCGCCGACGCGACGGGCCAGCAGGCGGCGCGCGCCGCGTTGCGTGCAGGCGCCGACGACGTCCTTGTCCGCCATGATGCCTTCCTGCGCGAGCTGCCTTCCGCGCTCGAGCGGGTGCATCGCAGGGCGGTGATCATGCGCGAGCGTACGCAGCTGCGCATGACCAGCGAGCGCCTCGAGCGTCTGCTGGCCACCGGCTCCACCGTGCTCTACGGCCTGCGCAGGGCGGGCGAGTCCCTGGTGCCGACCTGGGTCAGCGACAACATCGCGCGCCTGACCGGTCATACCGCCGCCGAGGCGATGGTGCCGGGCTGGTGGGCGCGCCACCTCGACCCGGCGATGCGTGACGAGGTGCTCGCGCGCGTCGCCCGCCTGATCGACGAGGGCCAGCTGACCCACGAGTACCGCTTCCGCTGCCGGGACGGGCGGATGATCTGGGTGCGCGACGAGTTGCGCGTGGTGCCGCGACGCGGCAACGAGCCGCTCGAGGTAGCGGGGGCGTGGACCGACATCACCGCGGCACGGCGGGCCGAGCTGCTGCGCGCCGCGCGCGCCGCCGTGCTCGACGGCGTGGCCGCCAGCCAGCCGCTGCCGCTGATCCTCGACATGATCGCGCGCAGCCTGGAGGAGCTGGTGCCGGAGATGCGCGTCTCGATCCTGCTGCTCGATGCGCCGACCGGGTGCCTGCACGTCGGCGCCGCGCCGCGCCTGCCCGCGTTCTACAACGCCGCGGTCGAGGGGCTGACGATCGGTGACGGGCAGGGGGCATGCGGGACGGCGGCGTTTCGCGGCGAGCGCGTGATCACCGAGGACGTGGCCGTGCACCCCTACTGGCAGGGGTTCCGCGAGGTGGCGGCGCGCGCCGGGCTGCGTGCGTGCTGGTCGGTGCCGTTCAAGGATCCCGACGGGCAGGTGCTCGGCACCTTCGCCAGCTACCATGATGCGCCGCATTCGCCCGATCAGGCCGAGCTCGACCTGGTCGAGGAGTTTGCCCGCATCGCCGGACTCGCGGTACAGAAGGTGCGCGCCGAGGCGGCGCTGCGCCAGTCCTCCGCAGTGTTCGAGAGCACGCGCGACGGGGTGGTGATCACCACCCTCGAGCCGCGCATCGTCGCCGTCAATCCGGCCTACAGCGAGATCACCGGCTACAGCGCCGATGAGGTCATCGGCCGCAATCCCAGCCTGCTGCGCTCCGGGCGCCACGATCGCGCCTTCTACCAGGCGATGTGGGCCAGCCTCAAGACGCTGGGCTACTGGCAGGGCGAGGTCTGGAACCGGCGCGCCAATGGCGAGATCTACCCGCAGTGGCTCACGCTCAGCACGGTGCGCGACGAGACCGGCGAGCCGAGCCATTACGTCGGCGTGTTCACCGACCTCACCCAGCTCAAGCGCTCGGAGCAGCAGCTCGAGCACATGACCCACCATGATCCGTTGACCGACCTGCCGAACCGCCTGCTGGTGCAGTCACGCCTCGAGCACGCGATCGAGCAGGCGCGTCGGCATCGCAGCAAAGTGGGGGTGCTGTTCGTTGATCTCGACCGCTTCAAGAACGTCAATGACAGCCTCGGCCACCCGGCCGGAGACGCGCTCATTCAGGCGGTGTCGGCCCGCCTGCGCGGCGGGCTGCGCGACGAGGACACGCTGGCGCGGCTGGGCGGCGACGAGTTCCTGGTCGTCATCGAGGACCTCGAGTCCGCGGACGCCGCGGCCAGCGTCGCGCGCAAGCTCGCGCAGCTGGTGCAGCTGCCGTTCCGCCTCGCCGGCGGCCAGGAGGTCATCGTCAGCGCCAGCATCGGCATCAGCCTCTATCCGGGTGACGGCGACACCGCCACCGGGTTGATCCAGCATGCCGATGCGGCCCTCTACCAGGCCAAGGCGCGCGGGCGCGACAGTTTCTGCTTCTATTCGAGTGCGCTGACCGCGGCGGTCAATGAACGCATGCAGCTGGAGATGGGGCTGCGCCGGGCACTCGAGCGCGGCGAGCTGCTGATCCACTACCAGCCGCTGGTCAGCGTGGACGGCAGCGGGCGGATCGGCGCCGAGGCGCTGCTGCGCTGGCAGCCGCCGGGCGAGTCCCTGGTGCGGCCCGACCGCTTCATCCCGCTGGCCGAGGAAACCGGCCTGATCGTGCCGATCGGCGCCTGGGTGCTGCGCGAGGCCTGCCGCCAGGCGCGCGCCTGGATCGACGAGGGGATGGATTTCGGGGTGGTGTCGGTGAATCTTTCGGTGCGCCAGTTCCACGAGCGCGAACTCGTCAGCCAGGTGGCGGACGTGCTGCGCGACACTGGCCTGCCGGCGGAGCGGCTGGAGCTCGAGATCACCGAGTCGGCGCTGATGGACGATGTCGAGCAGGCAGTGCACACGCTGCATGCGCTGCGCGCGCTCGGCGTCGGACTCGCCGTGGACGATTTCGGCACCGGCTATTCGTCGCTTGCCTACCTGAAGCGCTTTCCGATCGGCAAGCTCAAGGTCGATCAGAGCTTCGTCCGCGGCATCGCCAGCGATGACAGCGATCGTGCCATCGTCACCGCGACGATCGCGATGGCGCGCAGCCTGGGCTTCGCGACCACCGCGGAGGGCGTGGAAACCCCGGAGCAGCTCGAGATCCTGCGTGCGCTCGGTTGCTCGGCCTATCAGGGCTACCTGTTCAGCCGGCCGCTCGAGGCCGCCGCGTTTGCCGGCCTGGCCTGCCTGGTGCGACCGGAGGCGGCCAGGCCGCCCGCCACGGATTAGCGGCGGCGGGGCGGCGGCGAGGCGGCGGCACCGGCCGGGCGGCCCGGCAGGTGGCGGAAGGTGATCCGGCCCTTGCTGAGGTCGTAGGGCGACATCTCGAGCGAGACGTTGTCGCCGGCGATGATGCGGATGTGGTGCTTGCGCATCTTGCCGCCGGAATAGGCGATCAGGTTGTGGCCGTTGTCCAGCGTGACGCGATAACGTCCGTCGGGCAGGACCTCGGTGACCGATCCGTGCATTTCGATGAGTTCTTCCTTGGCCATGTTCGGGCTCCTTGTCGTTGTGCCGGTGCCGACCTGTGCGCGACACCGGGGGCTCGCCCCGCCGCGGCAAGCCTGAGCGTGATCCGTGCCGTGCGGTGGCGCAGCATGGACAGTGCGTGATCGGCGCGTTGTAGGCGGGCCGGCGAGGGGTGCTGCAGTGACGCGCCTGCGAATGGATGCAGGCACGGGCAGCGAAGGCGAGAGGGTGGAGCGTACGCGGGGCGCTCGGGATCGCTGCCTGGGAAGGTGATGCTGCGGGTGATGTTGCGGCGCCGCACGCACCGCGCCCCGGATTGAACGCGTACATTCCGATCCGGGAAGATATCAGGCAAAACTATACCTCACTTCCCGTTTCGGGTCCATGCGTGCATTCGTCCACGGACGGGGTGCGATGGTCGGCGAGCAGGGCGGGCGCCTTGGGTAGACTTGCGTCCCATGCAGCGCCGTGCATTCCTTCTTCGCCTCGCCGCGCTTGGCGCCGCCTCCGTCACGGCGGGTGGCTGTGCGTCCGGCGCGCCGCTGACAGTCGGCATCCACCCCTGGCCCGGGTATGAACCGCTCTACCTCGCGCGCGCCTTCGGCTGGCTTCCGGAGGGCGTGAGCCTGCGCGAGGGGCAGGCCGCAGGCGATTCGGTGGCGGCCTTGCGGGCGGGCGCGGTCGACGCGGCGGCGCTGACGCTCGATGAGGTGCTGGTGGCGCGTGCGAGCGGGGTGCGCCTCACCCTCGTGCTGGTGTTCGACAGCTCGGTCGGCGCCGACGTCGTCATGGCGCGGTCGCCGATCCAGCGCCCGGCCGACATCGCCGGTCGTCGCGTGGCGGTCGAACACGGCGCGGTGGGCGAGATCGTCCTGAGCAAGCTGCTCGACGCGGCAGGTCTCAGGGACTCCGACGTGACCGTGCTCGAGCTGCCGCCGGATCGCCAGCTCGAGGCCTGGCGCGCGGGTGAGATCGACGTCGCGATCGGCTACGAGCCCAGCAGCAGCCTGCTCGGCCGCGAGGGCGCGCGGCGCATCTTCGACAGCCGCAGCTTTCCCGGCATCATCTTCGACGTGCTGGCCGTGCGGCACGATCGGCTGTCCGGGCAGCGGAGCCGGATCGACGCGCTGCTGGCGGGGCACTTCCGCGCGCTCAACCATCTGCGGGTGAATCGCGAGGATGCGTTAAGGCGCATCGCCGCCTGGCGTGGGCTGAGCTTCGAGGAGACCGAGCGCAGCTTCGCCGGGCTCAGCCTGCCCGACGTGGCCGGCAACCGCAGCCATTTCGATCCGAGCGGCAAGCGCGGCATCCTGAAGGCCGCGCGCGAGCTCAATGCGCTCATGCTGCGGACTGGGCGCCTGAGCGTGGCCGACGATCTGGTCGAGCTGATCGACCCGTCCTTCCTGCCGCGCAGCGCGGGGCTCGGGTGAGCGCGCGCGCCGTGCACGTGCTATTCGCGTTGCTGCTGCTGTTCAGCGTCGGCGCGCAGGCCTCGCACCGGCTCACGCTCGGCGTGTTCGCGTTCCGGCCGAAGCCGGTCATGCTCGAGCGCTATCAGCCGCTCGCCGATTACCTCAGCGAGCGGCTCGGCGGGACGCGGGTCGAGCTCGAGGTCCTCGAGCAGGACGAACTGGACGAGGCCGTCGCCGCGCTGCGGGTCGACCTGGTCATGACCAATCCCAGCCACTATCTCGAGCTGCGCAGCCACAACAGCCTGTCGGGTGCGCTCGCCACGGTGGTGTCCGCCGAGTCGGGCCGGGCGGTGAGCAGCCTGGGCGGCTGCATCATCGTGCGCGCCGGGCGGGGCGACATCAGCAGCCTGCGCGACCTCAAGGGGCGACGGATCGCGATCTCGGGGCCGCGCTTCCTCGGCGGCTACCAGGCGCAGGCCTTCGAGCTGATGCAGGCCGGCGTGCGTGTGCCCGAAGAGGTCGAGCTGCTCGTCAGCGGACGCCATGACCAGGTGGTCGAGGCCGTGCTCGAGGGGCGCGCGGACGCCGGCTTCATCCGCACCGGCATCATCGAGAGCCTGGTCGCGGAGGGCAGGCTCGACGCATCGCAGCTCGTCGTGCTCAACCCGCAGGCGCTCGCCGGTTATCCCTATGCGGTGTCGACGCGGCTGTATCCGGAGTGGCCCTTCGTGGCCTTGCCGCACGTCGACCCGCAGATGGTGCGGCGCGTCTCGGCAGCGCTGCTCGGCCTCGAGGCCGACCACCCGGCGGCGCGCGCTGCCGGGATCGCCGGCTTCTCGCCGCCGCTCGACTACCTGCCGGTCGAGACCCTGGCGCGCAGCCTGCGCCTGCCGCCCTTCGACCAGGCGCCGGCCTTCTCCTGGCGGGACGTGTGGAGCCGCTACGCCGACTTCATCGTCGCGCTCGGCGTCGTCTCGGCACTGGTGGTGGTGCTGCTGGTGGTGATCGCGCGCCGCAACAGGCAGCTCGCGCAGTCGGTCGCGGCGCTCGTCGAGGCCCAGCGCGCCCTGCAGCACATCGCCTGGCACGATGCGCTCACCGGGCTGCCGAACCGGACGCTGCTCGCCGATCGCCTGAGCCAGGACATGCGGCGCGTGCGGCGCTCGGGCGCCTTCCTCGCGCTCGCCTACATCGACCTGGACGGATTCAAGGCGGTGAACGACACCCATGGCCATGAGGTCGGCGACCGCCTGCTGGTCGAGATCGCGCGCCGGATGCGCGGCGTGCTGCGCGACGTGGACACGGTGGCGCGGCTCGGCGGCGACGAGTTCGCCGCGATCTTCGCCGACCTGGCTGACGCGGCCGCGAGCCAGCCGATGATCGAGCGCCTGCTGGCCACGATCGCCGAGCCGGTGCCCGTCGACGGCCTGCGCCTCGAGGTGTCGGGCAGCATCGGTGTCAGCTACTTCCCGCAGGACGGCGAGATCGAGGCCGAGCAGCTGCTGCGCCAGGCCGATCATGCGATGTACGCGGCCAAGCTGGCGGGCCGCAATCGCTGCTGCGTGTTCGCCGGCGATGCGGCCGCTCAGGACATGGGTACGGCGGCTGGCGGGCCGCCTCCGGCGTCGGTGGTGTAGCCGCGGGCCGTCGTGGCGCGGCTGTGGGCCGGGGGCCATCAAACAAAAATGCCTCAGCCAAAGCTGAGGCATTTCCGTGTTTTCTTGGTAGGCCGTGCGGGATTCGAACCTGCGACCAACGGATTAAAAGTCCGCTGCTCTACCAGCTGAGCTAACGACCCGAAAAGCGAAGCGAAATTATAGTGAGCCGCCCGCGAAGGCGTCAAGCGCGCTTGCAGGCGCGCTTGCAGGCCCGCGCGCGCGGTCAGGCTTCGCGCATCAGCAGCCAGTACTGCAGCTTCAGGGTGGCGGCCGAGCCGGCGATGATCGCGGCGGTGGTCAGGATCGAGCCGAGGGCCAGCGTCGACAGCCCGCTGATGCCTTGTCCGATCGTGCACCCGAGCGCGGTCACGCCGCCGAAGCCCATCAGCAGGCCGCCGCCCATGTGGCGTGCGAGGTCGCCGCTGTCGCGGAAGCTCTCGATGCGGAAGCCGCGACTGAGCACGGCATGGAGGGCCGCACCGGCGATGACGCCGAGCGCGCTGGCAATGCCGAAGGTGACCACGCGGCTCTTGTCGCTCCACAGCAGCAGCAGCTCGAGCGTGTAGGCCAGCGGCGCGACGAAGGTGAGCGACTCGGCGCGGCCGCTGTTGGTGGCGATGAAGGCCTCCTCCAGGGTCTCGGGATGCTCGGCGACGTAGCCGATGTGGCCGGACACGTACCAGCCGGCGACGACGGTGGCGCCGACCACGATGCCGCCCAGCAGCACGTCGCCGCGCCAGGCCTCCCGGCTGGCCAGCGACCACAGCAGCAGGCCGCCGCCGATCGCGGCCGTGGGCAGCAGCAGCGCGCTGCGCGGATCGACGCCGGCGGCGGCGAGGAAGGCGGGAATGTCCTGGCCGTGCGCGAGTTCGGTGGCGACTGGCTCGATGAAGTCCACCCGCCACACGCCGAACAGCCCGCGCATCGTCATGTAGGCGCCGATCGCCAGGAAGACGAAGACCACGATCGATTTCAGGTTGCCGCCACCGATGCGGATCAGCGTCTTGCTGCCGCAGCCCGAGGCCAGCGTCATGCCGACGCCGAAGCAGGCGCCGCCGAGCAGGTGCCCGAACCAGTTCAGCCGGCTGCCGGTATAGAGCGTCTTGGACGCATCGAACAGCCCCAGCCACTGCAACGCGCTGGTGCCCAGGATGGCGACCGCGATCGCCAGCGCCCACATCCGCATGCGATTCCAGTCGCCCATGTTGACGATGTCGGAAACCGCGCCCATGGTGCAAAAGTTGGTGCGGTGGGCGACGAGACCGAACACGGCGCCGACGGCGAAGGCGAGCCAGACGATGGTCGAGGCGGAGACCAGGGTTTCTTCCATGATGCGAACCGGGGACGGGCGGGAGGCGGCAGTTTAACCGCAAAGGCCGCGTGGCCGCGGTCAGGCGGCGTGCGGCCGGTAGCGCGTCGGGTCGGGGATGCCGGCCGCGGCGAAGCCGGCTGCGCGCAGCCGGCAGGCCTCGCAGCGGCCGCAGGCGCGGCCGTCGTCGTCGGCCTGGTAGCAGGTGACGGTGATCGCGTAATCCACCCCGAGCGCCAGGCCCCGGCGGATGATTTCGGCCTTGGAGAGGTCGATCAGGGGGGCGTGGATGCGCAGCCGGGCGCCTTCGATCCCGGCCCGGGTGGCGAGGTTGGCCATGTGCTCGAAGGCTGCGATGAAGGCCGGCCGGCAGTCGGGATAGCCGGAGTAATCGACCGCGTTGACGCCGACGAAGATGTCGTTGGCGCCGAGCACCTCGGCCCAGGCGAGCGCGATCGACAACATCACCGTGTTGCGTGCGGGCACGTAGGTCACCGGGATGCCGGCCGCGGTCTCGTCCTCGGGCACGGCGATGTCCGGGTCGGTGAGCGCGGAGCCGCCGAACTGGCCGAGATTGACGCTGGCGGTGCGGTGCTCCTTTGCGCCCAGCGCCGCGGCCACGCGCTGCGAAGCCTTGAGCTCGGCGGCATGGCGCTGGCCGTAGGCGACCGACAGCGCGTAGGGCTCGAAGCCCATGTCGCGGGCAATGGCGAGGCAGGTGGCGGAGTCGAGGCCGCCGGAGAGCAGGACGACGGCGCGGGGCGGAGTGTTCATGTCTGCAGTTTCCTTCAGCGGGCGGGCACCGCTGCGCGGGCGTGAAGGGGCGCCGCCACGTGCCCGGCTAGCGCCCGCGGGCGTCGTTCCACAGCACCTTGTGGATCTGGAGCTGGAAGCGCACCGGCAGGCGATCGCGCACGATCCATTCGGCGAGCGCGGCGGGGTCGAGCGCGCCTGCCACCGGCGACAGCAGCACGCTGCAGCGGCGATCGAGGGCGTGCTCGGCGATCTGCGCGCGCGCCCAGTCGTAGTCTGCAGCGTCGGCGAGGACGAACTTTACCTCGTCGTGGGCGCGCAGCAGCGGGATGTTCTCGTAGCGGTTCTTGTCGACTTCGCCCGAGCCGGGCGCCTTGAGGTCGACGATGCGGGCGACGCGCGGGTCGACCTCGGCGATGTCGAGCGCGCCGCTGGTCTCGAGCGAGACGTCGTAGCCGGCGTCGCACAGTGCGCCGAGCAGGGCCAGGCAGCCCTTCTGCGCCAGCGGTTCGCCACCGGTCACGCACACGTGGCGCAGGCCGTGGCCGGCGACCTCGGCCAGGATGTCGTCGAGCGTGCGGGTGTTGCCGCCGGTGAAAGCGTAGGCGGTGTCGCACCAGCTGCAGCGCAGCGGGCAGCCGGTCAGGCGGACGAACACCGTGGGCAGGCCCACGCGGCTCGACTCGCCCTGCACGGAAGCGAAGATCTCGGTGATGCGAAGGCGGACGGCGGTGGCCGTCCGGGTGTCGATGTCCGGCATGGACTCAGCGTGTGGCCAGGCGCTGGCGGGCAACCTGGGCGGCGTTGCTCTGCGGATAGCGCTCGGTGAGCGACTTCAGCGTGCTGCGCGCAGCGTTCGCGTCGCCCATGGCCTGCTGGCTGTTGGCCAGGCCGAGCATCGCGTCGGGCGCCACGTTCTCGTTCGGCCACTTGTCCATCACGGTCTTGAAGTGGCGGGTGGCGCTGGCGACGTCCTTGGCCTGCAGTGCGGCGTTGCCGGCCCAGAAGTGGGCGCCGGCGGTGAAGCCGCCCGCGGGATAACGCTTGGTGAAGCTGTCGAAGGCGGCCAGCGCCTCCTTGTTCTTGCCGCTCTTGAGCAGGTTCAGCGAGGCTTCATACTCGATCGACTCGGCTGCCGGGTCGCCCCCGGCTGCAGGCGCCGCCGCGGTCCCGTTCGCCGGAGCCGCGGCAGCGCCGCCGGTCTCGATCTGGCGCAGACGTGCGTCCAGATCGACGTAGAAATCCTTCTGCCGCTGCTTGAGCGTTTCCACCTCGTTCATCAGCAGCTCGATCTGGCCACGCAGGCGGGCCACCTCGGCACGCAGCTGTTCGTTCTGCATGGCGAGCTCGAGCTGGCCGCGGCTGGTGGTCTCGATCTGGCCCTGGACATCCTGCCGCAGCTGGATGATCTGGTTGCGGGCCTCGGTGTCACCCCCGAACAGCTGGGCGTGGGCCGGCGCGACCGTGGTCAGGGCAAGCGCTGTGGCGAGCGGCAGAAGGCGTTTCATGAGCGGACTCTCTTAGAACTCGCCCGAGTACAGCATGTCGCCGCGGCGGTTCTCGCCGTAGCAGGCCTCGGTGCGGTCTTCGCAGCGCGGCTTCTCTTCGCCCAGGCTGACGGACTCGATCTGCGCTTCCTTGGCGCCCAGCAGCATCAGCGCCTGCTTGACGACGTCGGCACGCTTCTGACCCAGCGCCAGGTTGTACTCGCGGCTGCCGCGCTCGTCGGTGTTGCCCTGGATGAGCATGCGCATCTGCGGGTTCTGCACCAGGAAGCGGGCGTGGGCTTCGATCAGCGGACGGGCTTCGGGCTTGATGACGAAGCTGTCGAAGTCGAAGAACACGCTGCGCTTCGAGAGGATGTTGTTCGGGTCGGTCAGCGCCGCGATGCCGCTGCCGCTGGCGCTGCCGGCGGTCACGGTGGCGACGCCCGCGCCACGGTCCTCGACCGAGGTGCCGGCGGTTTCGGGGCCGGTGCTCGAGCAGGCGGCGAGGGTCAGGGCCAGCAGGGCCGGGAGGACGAGTTTCTTCATGGGTAATGCTCCAGTACTTGTGTTGAAGACAGCAGAGAGGAATGCGCGGCTTATGTGCCGCTTCTTGGATTACCGGATCTGCGGACCCCAGGCGGGTTCGCGGACATCGGCGGCCTGCACCGTGAGCCGCTGGCGGATGCGCCCGTCGGTCGACACCGCCGACAGCAC
>JAREIX010000263.1 GCA_029286945.1 Thauera sp.
CGCGAATGGAGCCTGCTGATCCTCGACGAGGCGCAGACGGTGAAGAACGCCGCCAGCAAGGGCGCGCAGGTGATCCGCCAGCTGAAGGCCCGCCACCGCCTCGGGCTCACCGGCACGCCGCTGGAGAACCACCTCGGCGAGCTGTGGGCGCAGTTCGACTTCCTGCTGCCGGGCTTCCTCGGCAGCCACAAGCACTTCACCCAGACCTGGCGCACGCCGATCGAGAAGCACGGCGACAGCGATCGCCGCGACCTCCTTGCCGCCCGCCTGCGCCCCTTCATCCTGCGCCGGCGCAAGGAGGACGTCGCCACCGAGCTGCCGCCCAAGACCATCATCGTGCGCAGCGTCGGTCTAGAGGGCGGCCAGCGCGACCTCTACGAGACGGTGCGCGCGGCGATGGACGAGAAGGTGCGCGCCGAGATCGCGGGCAAGGGCTTCGCGCGCAGCCAGATCGTGATCCTCGACGCGCTCCTGAAGCTGCGCCAGGTGTGCTGCGACCCGCGCCTGCTGAAGTCGCCCGCGGCCGCGCGCGTCAAGGAGCGCGCCAAGCTCGACCTGCTGATGGACATGCTGCCCGAGCTGATCGACGAGGGCCGGCGCATCCTGGTGTTCTCGCAGTTCACCACCATGCTGAGCCTGATCGCTGCCGAACTCGACCGCGCGAAGATCGGCTGGGTGGCGCTGACTGGCGACACGCGCGACCGCCGCATCCCGGTGGAGGACTTCCAGAAGGGCCGCGTTCCAGTGTTCCTGATCAGCCTGAAGGCGGGCGGCGTGGGCCTCAACCTGACCGCCGCGGACACCGTGATCCACTACGACCCGTGGTGGAACCCGGCGGCCGAGAACCAGGCCACCGACCGCGCCCACCGCATCGGCCAGGACAAGCCGGTGTTCGTGTTCAAGCTGGTGTGCGCCGGCAGCATCGAGGAGAAGATCCTCGCCCTGCAGGAGAAGAAGGCGGCGCTCGCCGAGGGCGTGCTGTCCGAAGATGCGAACGCGCTCGCCAAGTTCGGCGAGTCGGACATCGCAGCCTTGCTCGCACCGCTGCCGGCGCCGGCGCGCTGATCGGGCGCCACCGCCCGTGGGCATGAAAAAGCCCGGCCGGGCGGACCCCGGCCGGGCCTGTCGTGGCCTCGCGGCTCAGCGCTGCGCCGGTTCGGCGATGAAGATCTCCACCCGACGGTTCATCGCACGCCCCGCCGCGGTCGAGTTGTCCGCCACCGGCTGGCGCGAGCCGCGACCGTCGATCGCGATCCGCTGCGCCGACACACCGCGCTGCACCAGATAGTCGCGGGTGGCCGCGGCGCGGTTGATCGACAGCGGATCGTTCACCGCATCCGAGCCGGTACTGTCGGTGTGGCCGATGATGGTCACGGTGGTGACCGGGTGCTGGTTCAGCGTGGACGCCAGGCGGTCGAGCACCGGACGCATGTTGGGCTTGATCGCGTAGCGGCCGACGTCGAAGGAGACGTCGGCGGGAATGTCGACCTTGAGCTGGTTGTCCGCCGTCTGGCTGATGCCGATGCCGGTGCCGGCGGTCGCCTGCTCCATCTCGGCGCGCTGCTTCTGCATGTTCTGCGACCACAGGTAGCCGCCGCCCGCACCGAGCGCGGCACCGATCGCTGCGCCCGTTGCGGCGCTCCTGCCCTTGTTGCCACCGGCGGTGGCAGCGCCGATCAGGCCGCCTGCGACCGCGCCGATGGCGGCACCCATGCCGGTGTCACGCTGCGTCTCGGACATGTTGGCGCAACCTGCCAGGCCGCCCATGGCGAGGGACACGGCGGAAAGGGTGACGATGATCTTCTTCATGTTGTTTGCCTCCGTTGAGTTGCGGGATCGACGATTATGGCCGCGCTGCGCTTTCACTCTAGCCCATTCGTGTGCAACAGAACATGACGGAATCGCCCGCGCGGCGCGGTTTTCAGGCGCGCAGGGCATTGAAGAGCGCATAGCCCGCCCAGGTCATCAGCACCGACCCAAGGACATGGGCCGCGACGTGCAGCGCGAGCCAGCCGAGGGCGCCGCGCTGCAGCAGATGGAAAGCTTCGGCGGAAAAGCTCGAGAAGGTGGTGAGGCCGCCGAGCAGGCCGGTCGTGATCAGCAGCTTGAACGCTGGCGACAGCGTCGGCCAGGCCTGCACGACCCCGAGCGCGAACCCCATCAGCAGCCCGCCGAGCAGGTTGGCGACCAGGGTGCCGAGCGGAATCAGCGCGAAACCGGGGTTCAGCCACACCCCCAGCCCCCAGCGCAACCAGGCGCCGCAGGCCGCCCCCGCGCCTACCGCCGCAAATGCCGCGAAACTCATTCCCCCGCCTCCATGCCCCGTCCTCGGCGCCGCGCGCGGACCGCCCGCGCGCGATGGCGCCATTCTAACCAGTGCGTCCGCCACCGCCCGCAGCCGGTGTGCCACGCGCCGAAGGCCGGCGGTCGATGGGCTACAATCCGGGCATTGCGCATACCGGCCCGAGGCCGCTTCTTTCCGAACCCGAATTCCAGATGAAACCCGAAAAATCCCCCGCCGCCGAGGCCCCTGTCGTCTCCAACTTCATCCGCAACATCATCGACGAGGACACGCGCAGCGGCAAATGGGGCGGCCGCGTCGAGACGCGTTTCCCGCCCGAGCCCAACGGCTACCTGCACTACGGCCACGCCAAGTCGATCTGCCTGAACTTCGGCCTCGCCGAAGCCTATGGCGGCGTCTGCCACATGCGCTTCGACGACACCAACCCCGAGAAGGAAGAGCAGGAGTACGTCGACGCGATCATCGAGGCGGTGCAGTGGCTCGGCTTCGAGTGGGGCGAGCACCTGTACTTCGCCTCGGACTATTTCGACCGCATGTACGCCTGCGCGGAGAGCCTGATCAAGGCCGGCAAGGCCTATGTGGACTCGCAGTCGGCCGAGGAGATGCGCGCCAGCCGCGGCACGCTGACCGAGCCGGGCAAGGACAGCCCGTACCGCAACCGCAGCGTCGCCGAGAACCTCGAGCTCTTCGCGCGCATGCGCGCCGGCGAGTTCGCCGAGGGCACGCACGTGCTGCGCGCCAGGATCGACATGGCGAGCCCCAACATCAACCTGCGCGACCCGGCGATCTACCGCATCCGCCACGCCACCCACCATCGCACCGGCGACGCCTGGCACATCTACCCGATGTACACCTTCGCCCACCCGATCGAGGACGCGATCGAGAACATCACCCACTCGGTGTGCACGCTCGAGTTCGAGGACCAGCGCCCCTTCTACGACTGGCTGCTCGATGCGCTCGCCACCGAAGGCCACTTCCCGCGCCCGCTGCCGCAGCAGATCGAGTTCGCCCGCCTCAACCTGACCTACGTCGTGCTCTCCAAGCGCAAGCTGATCCAGCTCGTCAATGAAGGCCATGTCGATGGCTGGGACGACCCGCGCCTGCCGACGCTGATCGGCGCCCGCCGCCGCGGCTTCACCGCCGCCGGCTTCCGCCGCTTCGCCGAGCGCATCGGCGTCTCCAAGGCCGACTCGTGGATCGACATGAGCGTGCTGGAAGAGTGCATGCGCGACGACCTCAACGAGGCCGCCGAGCGCCGCGTGGCGGTGCTCGACCCGCTCAGGCTCGTGATCACCAACTACGCGGAAGGCGCTTCCGAGCTGTGCCAGGCGCCGAACCATCCGCTCAAGCCGGAACTGGGAAAACGCGACATGCCGTTCTCGCGCGAGTTGTGGATCGAGCGCGAGGACTTCATGGAGGAGCCGATCAAGGGCTTCCACCGCCTCTATCCCGGCAACATGGTGCGGCTGCGCTACGGCTTCGTCGTCAAATGCACCGGCTGCGAGAAGGACGCCGACGGCAACATCACCGCGGTGCTCGCCGAGTACATGCCCGACTCCAAGTCCGGCACCCCCGGCGCCGACAACTACAAGGTCAAGGGCAACCTGCACTGGGTATCGGTGGCGCACGGCTATGAGGCCGAGGTGCGCATCTACGACCGCCTGTTCGCCCAC
>JAREIX010000035.1 GCA_029286945.1 Thauera sp.
CTTCCAGCTGCGCACCTGCGAGAACACCGTCTTCGCCAACCGCTCGCGCCCCTGCCTGCTGCACCAGATCAAGCGCTGCACCGCGCCCTGCGTCGGCCTCATCGAACCCGAGGCCTACGCCGCGGACGTGAAGCTCGCCACCCGCTTCCTCGACGGCCAGGCGAGCGAGGTGATCGACGACCTGACGAACCGCATGCAGGCGGCGGCTGAGCGCCTCGCCTTCGAGGAGGCCGCAGCCTGCCGCGACCAGGTGCGCGTGCTGCAGGCCGTGCTGCACAAGCAGTTCGTCGACAGCCGCAAGGACGAGGACGTCGACATCCTCGCCGCGATCGAGGAGGACGGCCTCACCTGCGTGAACATCGCCATGGTGCGCGGCGGCCGCCACCTCGGCGACCGCCCGCAGTTCCCCAGCGGTGCGGCGGTGTCGGGGGCGATGGACAGCCTGCTCGCCTTCGTCGAGCAGCACTACAGCCAGCACCCGATCCCGGCGCGGATCCTGGTCAATCTGCTGCCCGATGCGGTGAAGGAGACCCTCGCCGAGATCACCGAGCGTCCGCCGGGCGTGGTGTCGCCGCGCTTCGAAGCCGAGAAGGCGTGGATGGAGATGGCCGAGAAGAACGCCCGCCTGGCGATCCAGGCGCGCGCGCGCGACACCGGCCGCATCGAGCAGCGCCTAGAGGCCTTGCGGGCGGCCCTGGACATGGACGAGGCGCCGCAGCGCATCGAGTGCTTCGACATCAGCCACACCATGGGCGAGGCTACGGTCGCCTCCTGCGTGGTGTGCGAGGCCGGCGCGATGAAGCGCGCCGAATACCGCCGCTACAACATCACCGGCATCACCCCGGGCGACGATTTCGCGGCGATGCGCCAGGCGCTCGAGCGCCGCTACGGCAAGGTCGCGGCGGGCGAGGGCGTGTGCCCCGACCTGATCCTGATCGATGGCGGCAAGGGTCAGGTCAGCGCCGCGCGCGCGATCCTCGCCGAGGTCGGGCTGGAGGCGGTGGCGATGGTTGGCGTTGCCAAGGGTGAGGGCCGCAAGGCCGGCCTGGAGACGCTGATCTTCCCTGACGGCCGCGAAGGCCTCGCGCTCGGTGGCGAATCGGCGGCGCTGCACCTGATCGTCGAGATCCGCGACGAAGCCCACCGCTTTGCGATCACCGGCCACCGCGCCAAGCGCGGCAAGGCGCGGATGGGCTCGAAGCTGGAGGACATCCCCGGCGTCGGCCCCTCGCGCCGCCGCAATCTGCTCGCCGCCTTCGGCGGACTGGACGGGGTGCGCGAGGCCACGGTCGAGGATCTTTGCCGCGTCGAAGGCGTCAGCCGCAAGCTCGCCGAGCAGATCCACGCCGCGCTGCGCTGAGACGCAGCCGGGTCGCGACCTCCCGCGCGAGCGTTCAGCCAGCGAGCGCTTCCTTCACCCAGGCGTTGGCCTGCTTGGCGTCGAAACTGGTGCCGAACTTCGCCTTCAGCGCACCCATCACTGCGCCCATCTGCTTCGGCGAGCGCTCGGCCAGCCCGGCGACGGTCTCGGCGATGAAGGCCTTGACCTCGGCCTCGCCCGCCATCGGCGGCAGGTAGGCGGTGAGGATGGCGGACTCCTGTGCGAGAACGGCGAGGCGCTCGGTGTCCTTGATCACGGCGACCGCCTCCTGGTTGTTCTTCAGGAACTTGCGGATCGTCTGCTGCACCTCGTCGTCGGTGCTTTCACGGTTCGCTGCATTCTTGCCGACCATCTCGGCTTCGGCGATCAGGGTCGATAACAGCGTGGCGCGCACGCCATCGGCGGCCTTGCGCGCAAGCAGGGAATCCTTCTTCAGTTGGGCCAGCAGGCTCATGGGCGACTCCATCGGGTTCGTGGGCGGCGTGCGATGGACGGCGACTGCGTCCTCGCATGCGGGGCGCCGAGTTTAACCCGGGGTCGCCGCGGCCCGGAAACGGTCGTCTTCAGGCACTGGCGCCGACATGGCTCAGCACCAGCGGACGATCCACTCGCAACTGGAAGCAGCCACGCCCGGTCTTCTCGATGCGAATCGGTGCCTCGCGCTCGACCAGCCGGCGACTGAGCAGGATCAGGCGCGCCTCGAGGTTGTCGCTGATGTCGGGCAGGCGGATGCGGGGGTCGAGGCGCAGTTCGCGGTTGTTGAAGGCGGTGCGGCCCGTTTCGGCATGGTCGCGCAGCAGGGCCCACAGGATCGATCCCGCCACGCCCTTGATCAGGTAGTCGGTGTCGAGGAACACGCTGTCGTTCTCGGCGAAATGACGTACCCGCAGAGGCGGCCCGGCCTGTGCCGCAGCGGTGGGCGCCGCCGCGCTGGGGGCGCTGCGGCCTTCGTCCCCGTGCTCCGCCGGGCCGTGGTGCAGCAGCTGGATCGCTGCCCCCAGACCGCCGGCGAGCGAGACCATCACATCCTCATCGTCGTAGCCGAAGCGGCGCTCCTGCGCGCTCTCGACATAGAGCACGCCGAGCACCCGCTGTCCGGCGCGGATCGGGACGGCGAGCTGGCTGTTCGATCCGGGCAGGCCGGGCAGCGGGATCTCGGTATCCATGTGCGCGCTGAGTCCGCTGCGGGCAAGGTTGTCGCGGATGGCCTTGCCATAGCTGTACTCGGCGGCGAAATGGCCGATCCGGATCGGCGTGCGTTCGCGCGCGGCGACGCCGATCACGCCGTCGCCGAGCACGATCTCCGAGCCGATGCCGGACGCATCGTAGCCGCGGCTCGCCACCGTGTACAGACGCCCGGCAGCGGCATCGAGCATCAGGATCATCGCGTGGTGGATCTCGAAGTGGCGTTCGAGGCAATCCAGGGTGCGACCGAGCAGGCCGTCGAGGTCGCTGCACAGGCACAGCTCCTCGACGCTCGCGCGCAGCGCCGCGAGCAGGTTGGCGCGCGGCGGCGGGGGCGGGAGCGTCGCGCCGGGCACCCGCTCGATCTCGAGCACGCGATATACATCCGCGCCGAGCAGTCGAAACACCCCTGCCATACCGGCATGCGAGGCGATGCCGGCCAGCTTCGCCTTCATCGTCTCGAACAGGGGACCGTCTTCCTCGGTGCGCAGGTAGCGAAGCAGCAGCCGGTGGTGCGCGGCCGTGATCGGATCGATCAGGGCGACGCGGGCGAAGGGGTTGTCGAGGATGTTGCGGCGCGTGGTGTTGAAGAACTGCCATGACAGCGCGACGTGCTCCGCATCCACGTACTGCACCTGCGAGAGATAGGCGACGTTGGGCACGCCGTCGCGCGAGCAGGTGGCGATGGTGCCCGGGATCGCGCCGTCGAGACAGACGCGAATGGCGTCGAGCTTGGGCTTCATGAGCGCAGCGCCTGACCCGCCTGGGGCCCGGGCGTCTGCAGGCTGCCGGATGCGGGCGTGAAGCGGATGCCGACGAGGTCGGCGGGGTCGGCCTGGAGCAGGCTGCGAATCACCGCGCCCGAGTAGCCGAGCGCCTGCAGGCCGTTCGCAAAGGCATCGACATAGCTTGCCGCGAGCGTCGGATCGCCGGGGTCCAGGCTCACCACCCGGGCGTCATCGCCCTTCAGCTGCAGCGTGCGGTGCGTCTGCGGCAGGCTGAAGACGACCGCAACGCGGCCGCTGCTGCGGACATCGGCGAGCACATCGGCACCGGCGCTCGCCGCAAGGAGCACGGTGAGCTGATGCCGGTCGGCCGCTACGCGGCAACCGGTGCCGCGGGCGAGATGCGGCACGCCCGATTCGTGGCAGCCGGCGAGGGTGATCGACACCGCGCCACGGACGAAGTCCGCGAGTTCGTCGTCAAGTAAGGGAAGCTCGCTGCGGGCCATGGTGTCTTGATCATAGACACCATGGCCCGGATCTCAACTCGGGCCGAGCGTCTATTGAGGCGCCGCGGGGAAGACGATCGCCAGGCCTTGCGACTGTGCGCCAGGCGGAAGGTAGGCCGGTGCAGGCTCGCCCGCCGGGCCGAGCGCACGCACGAAGCGATAGAAGGCACGCAGGTCCATCTCGTCCATGTCGCGCAGCGCGAACCACGGCATCGGCGGCCGGTAACTCAGCGTGCGTGCATTGCGCACCCATTCGTCCTCGCTCAGGCGCGACAGCGCCAGGCGCAGGTTGCTCGGGTAGGTCGTGCCCCACGGGCCCTGCCAGCCGAGGCGGTCGCCGGTCAGCCACTGCTGTTCGGGCACCGCGCCACCACTGATCGCATAGTTGGGCGTGTGGCAGTCGTTGCAGCCGGCGATGCGGGCAATGTAGCGCCCGCGTTCGATCATGGCCGTGTCCGGTTCGGGCCCGGCGGCAGTCGCCGCCGAGGCTGCCGCGGCGAGGATGAGGCTGGCAAGGATGGGATGGCACGCTCGTTTCATGGTCGGTCGTCTCCTGCTGGGGTAAGCCCGCGGATGGAATCAGCTCCATCGCGAGCCATTGCAGTGTGGCGATCGTGCACGGGCGGCGTTGCTAAAAAGGCGCTGCGATGTTCCTAAGTTTCTCTTAAGGGCGGGGCCGATTGCCCGCCGTCGCCGTCGGGGATCCCGCCCCTCCGGCCCGCTTCGCCTTTCCCGTCTCTGCCTTGTTACTTCCGGAAGTCCCGGTGGCAGGCCTTGCAGCTGTCCTGCACGGCGGCGTAGGCGCTGCGCGCCTGCGCTTCGTCGCGCGCCGCGGCGGCGGCGATCAGCCGGTCGCTGGCGGCGATGAACTCCTGCCGGCGTTGCTCGAACTCGGCGGGCTTTTCCCACACCGAGGCGAGCGCCTTGGTGGGCGGGTAGTTGGTGTCCGGACCGAAATGCGACCAGGGTTGGTCGCGCAGGCCGGCAAGCTCGTTCGCCAGGCGGGCGAAGGTGTCGGGATCGTAGCGCTTGTCCCGGAGCATCGTCCCCATCGGCTCGAAACTGCGCAGCATCGCCTTGAAGGCCTGCTTGCGTTTGGTGACCGGCTGGTCCGGATGCGTGTCGGGGACCTCGCTCGAACAGCCGGCGAGGATCAGGGCACACAGGGACAGGAGGGCGAGGCGGGCGGGCAGGGAGGTGCGGGGCATGGTAATGGTGTCGTTTTCGGAAGGTCCATGGGGCAGGGCGAGCGGCGAACAACTGTGCACACGGGCCCTTGAAGCAAGCCGTGTGCCGTGATCGCCCGCCGGGCGAGGCGCGATTCTAAGGGTTTCGCGCGCGCGGAAAGTTCCCGCGCTGTTCAAGCGCTGCCGGGCGCGCTACGGTGAGCGGATGAACACCCCGCCCATGCCCCCCGTGCGCGGCTTCGCGCCCACCACCGGTCTCCCGGGCCTCGACGCCGTGCTCTCGGGCGTCGCGCCCGGGGACAACATCGTCTGGCAGATCCAGTCGCTGGATGACTATCGCGCGCTGGTCCAGCCCTATGCCGCCGCGGCGCTGGCGCAGCAGCGGCGGCTGATCTACTTCCGCTTCGCCGCCCATCCGGCCTTGCTGGACGAGGGCTGCGGCGCCGAGATCCATCATCCTCGGCCGGAGGACGGTTTCGATGCCTTCGTGGACCAGGTGCACTCGGTCATCGAGGCGGCCGGGGCGGAGACCCTGCATGTGTTCGATTGCCTGTCCGATCTGGCAGACATCTGGCAGTCCGACCGCATGCTCGGCAACTTCTTCCGCCTCACCTGCCCACGGCTGTTCGACCTCGACACGGTGACCTACTTCGGTGTGCTGCGCCATCGCCACGCCCACACGGCGATGGACACGATCACCGACACCACGCAGTACCTGCTCGATGTCTTCCGTTGCCGCGAGCGGCTCTACATCAAGCCGATCAAGGTTCAGCATCGCTCGGCCGCGGTGATGAACCTGATCCATGCCTGGGAGGCGGGCGATCACTTCCGTCCGGTGGCCGACAGCGGCACCGTGGCCGAGATCCTCGCCGGCTCGGGCTGGCCGGGGCTGGAGGACGCGCAGCGGCGCAGCCACTGGCAGCAGCTGTTCGATGCCGCGCGCACGGTGTCGGCGCTGCGCGCCGCCGGGGCACCCGACACCGCGGCCGAAGCGCACTGGTTCGCGCGCCTGGCGCACATGCTGTTTCCGGACGAGCGCGGGCTGCAGCGCCTGCTGGAGCGCTACCTCACCCTCGACGACCTGCTCGCGGTGCGGGCGCGCATGATCGGCATCGGCATCATCGGTGGCAAGGCCGCGGGCATGCTGGTGGCGCGCGCGGTGCTGCGGCGGGATGCGCCGGCCTTGCATGCCCGCCTCGAGGCCCACGACTCCTTCTATGTTGGCAGCGAGGTCTTCGACACCTTCTTCGTGCACAACGGGCTGTGGTGGGTGCGTCGCCGCCAGCGCGACCCGGACGGCTTCCTGCAGGGGCTGGAGGGCGCCACCGGCGCACGTGCGCGCATCCTCGAGGGCCGCTTCCCCGATGCCACGGTGCGCCAGTTCGAGGCCATGCTCGACTACTTCGGCGAATGGCCGTTCATCGTGCGTTCGAGCTCGCGTCTGGAGGACCGCTACGGCAACGCATTCGCCGGCCAGTACGACAGCGTGTTCTGTGTCAACCAGGGCTCACGCGAACAGCGCCTGGCAAGCCTGCTCGCTGCCGTGCGCGAGGTCTATGCGAGCACGCTGTCCGAGCAGGCGCTGCGCTACCGCCAGCGGCGGGGCCTGCTCGACGAACACGAACAGATGGCCCTGCTGATCATGCGCGTGTCGGGCACCGCCGGTGGGCGCTATTTTCATCCGCACGCTGCAGGCGTGGGGCTGTCGGTCAATCCTTACCCGTGGAATCCGCGCATCGACATGAAGGCCGGGGTGGTGAGGCTGGTGGCGGGGCTTGGCACGCGGGCGGTGGACCGCGCCGACGACGACTACACGCGGCTGATCGCGCTCAATGCGCCGGAGCTGCGCCCGGAGACCAACTTCGGCGCGATCGCCCGTCACGCCCAGCGCCGCATGGACACCCTCGACCTCGAGCGCAACACGATCGTCACCGGTCCATTCGGCGAGCTGGTGCGTGGCCAGCAGGACTTTCCCGAGGCACTGTTCACCACCCGGGAAGGTCCGGACCGTCCCGCCTTCCTGACTTTCGACGGGCTGATCGGGCGCACCGGGTTCGTCGCCGACCTGCGCCTGTTGCTGGCCTGCCTGCATGCGGCGTATGCCCACCCGGTCGAGATCGAGTTCGCGCTCAACGTCATGCCAGACGGCGCCTACCGCATCAACCTGCTGCAGTGCCGGCCGATGCAGGTGCGCAGCGTCGAGGGCGTGACCGAGGTCGAGCCGCCGGCCGCGGCGGCGAGGCTGCTGAGCGCGCGCGGCGCGGTGATCGGGCCCGGACGGGTGATCCGGCCCGATCGCATCGTCTATGTCCGCCCCGCCGCCTACGGTGCGCTGAACCAGGCGGACCGGCTCGCGGTGACCCGCGTGCTCGGCCGCCTCAACGCGCGCGCGGACGGGCGCTGCGTGCTGATGCTCGGGCCCGGGCGCTGGGGGTCCAAGGATCCCTTCCTCGGCATCCCGGTGCTGTTCTCCGAGATCAACCATGTCGCCGCGCTGTGCGAGATCGTCGCCATGCACGACACCCTGGTGCCGGATGTGTCGCTTGGCACCCACTTCCTGAACGAGCTCATCGAGGCCGATCTGCTCTACTTCGCGCTCTTTCCCAAGCTCGCGGGCAACGAGATCGACGAGGCGGCCATGCTGCGCTGGCCGAACCGGCTCAGCGAGCTGCTGCCGGGCGATGCGCATTGGGGCGGAGTGATCCAGGTGGCCGAGCCCGCGCCGGGCGCCCTCACGCTCTACGCCGATGCTGCGGCGCAGCGCCTCGCGGTCACGATCGCGACCGCGAGCGGCGAGGAGACGGTCAGCGCCGGCGCTTGATTCAGTTCAATCCTTTGTGCGCGGCGGACGGGTAGCATGCGCCGGTCCGATCCTCATCCGGAGTCAAGCATGCGATCGAATTTTCCCCTCGCTGCGCTGGCCCTCGCCGCTGTGCTAGCCGGGCCCGCGCCTGCGCTCGCCGCGGAAGGCAGCGCCCCGCAACCCAGGCTGCAGGCAGCCGGCGACGCCTTGCCGCGTCCTACCGACGAAAGCCTGCGCAAGGCGATGAACACCCTGCGCGAAACCGTCGCCACCCGCCTCACGGACGAGGCTGCGCAGCCGATGGGCGAGGCCGAGTACGTGGCGTTTGCCGGCGAGATCGAGCGCCAGCTCGCGGCGATCGCGGCAGGTCGGGACTTTCACAGCAAGGCCGGGCGACACCTGCAATGGACGCTCGGCGACATCGGGGACGGTGCGGGTCTGATGCGTACGGCGCCGCGCGTGCCCGGCAAACGCCTGGGCCTGATGCGGATGGTGGAAACGCTCAATTTCTACGGCCGCGAGTACGACCACCCGGGTTGGGAGCCGCTCAAGCCCTGAGCGAAGCGGGCCGGCAGCGAGAAGCGCGCTCGGGGGCTACTGCCGCCAGGCGCGATAGCGTTCGATCAAGCCTAGCGTGCTGGCGTCGTGGGCATCGAAGGCGGGAGCGGCCGAAGCAGGATCGAGTTCGTCGAGCACGCGTGCTGCCAACTGCTTGCCGAGCTCCACGCCCCATTGATCGAAGCTGTTGACGCCCCAGATCACGCCCTGCACGAAGGTGCGGTGCTCGTAGGCGGCGATCAGTGCGCCGAGGGTGTGGGGGTCGAGGCGGTCGAGCAGCAGCACGTTGCTCGGCCGGTTGCCGCCGAACACGCGGTGGGGCAGCAACTGGCGGATGCGATCGGCAGACAGCCCGGCCGCACGCATCTCGGCCTCGGCCTCCGCGGCCGAACGTCCGCGCATCAGCGCTTCGGCCTGGGCGATCAGGTTGGCGAAGGCGATGCGGTGCAGGGCTTCGTCCTGGTGGCCGGGATCGAGCACGCCGACGAAGTCCACCGCGACCCCCTGCGTGCCCTGATGCAGCAGCTGGAAGTAAGCGTGCTGGCCGTTGATGCCTTGCTCGCCCCACAGGATCGGGCTGGTGCGACAGGGCGTCGGCGTGCCGTCGAGACGCACCGACTTGCCGTTCGACTCCATGTCGAGCTGCTGCAGGTAGGCGGGCAGGCGGTGCAAGCGCTGGTGGTAGGGCGCGATGAGCTGGCTTGGCAGATCGAGGAAGTCGACGTTCCAGATCCCGCAAAGCGCCATCAGCACCGGCAGGTTGGCAGCGAGCGGGGCGGTGCGGAAATGCTCGTCCATCGCATGTGCGCCGGCGAGCAAGGCGTCGAAGCGCTCGGGGCCGAGCGCGACCATGATCGGCAGCCCGATCGCGCTCCACAAGGAAAACCGCCCCCCGACCCAGTCCCAGAAGCCGAACATGTTGTCGGGATGGATGCCGAAGGCCTCGACCGCCGCAGCGTTGGTCGACACCGCGACGAAGTGACGGGCGACCGCGGCCGCCGAACCGGCACTGTCGATCAACCAGGCGCGCGCCACGCGGGCGTTGGCCAGGGTTTCCTGGGTGGTGAAGGTCTTGGAGGCGACGATGAACAGGGTAGTTTCGGGGCGGCAGCCGCGCAGTACGTCGCCGATCTGCACGCCATCGACATTCGATACGAAATGCATTCGCAGCCCGGGGTGGGCGTGGTCGCGCAATGCCTCGCACACCATTGCCGGCCCGAGATCCGAACCACCGATGCCGATATTGACGACGTCGGTGATCGTGTCGCCGCGATGGCCGCGCCAGGTGCCGTTGCGCAGCTGCTCGGCGAAGGCCCGCATGCGCCGGCGCACGGCATGGACCGCGTCGGCAAGGTCCACACCGTCCACGAGCCACCGCTGCGCGGGCGGACACCGCAAGGCCATGTGCAGCACGGCGCGGTCCTCGGTGGTGTTCACGCGTGCGCCGGAGAACAGGGCCCGGGTGCGTGCCGGGACCTCCGCTTCCTCGGCCAGCGCGATCAGCAGCGCAAACGTGTCCGCGCACAGCAGGTTCTTCGAGTAATCGAGCGTGATGCCACACGCGCGCGCCTGCATGCGCCGGGCGCGATCGGGGTCGGTGCTGAAGAGGGTGCGCAGGTTGGTCGCGAGGAGGGCGTCGCGCCGGGCCGCAAGTGCGGGCCAGGCTGTCGATTGCAGGATGTCGTGCATCGCGGTGAGTCGCCGGAAAATGCCGTGAGGGTGGTTCGAACGCGTGATGTTACAGACTGGCGCCGGCGCTGTGTGGACCGCCCAAGCGGGCCGGGAGCGCGTGGTGCTGATATATACTCGCGGCTTCCCGAATCATCCGAGTTGCCCCAAGGCATGCCGCTCAATATCCCGAATGCGCTGACCTGGGCGCGTATCGTCCTGATCCCGATCTTCGTCGGCATCTTCTATCTGCCCGAAGCCGTCATGCCGGTGCAGACGCAGAATCTCGTCGCCACCCTCATCTTCATCGTGGCCGCCGTGACCGACTGGTTCGACGGCTATCTGGCACGCGCACTCGGCCAGACCTCGGCCTTCGGCGCTTTTCTCGACCCCGTCGCGGACAAGCTGATGGTGGCGGCGGCCCTGATCCTGCTCGTCCAGTTGTCCCGCGTGGACGCGCTGATTGCGGTGGTCATCATCGGGCGCGAGATCACCATCTCGGCACTGCGAGAGTGGATGGCCCGCGTCGGCCAGTCGGCCAGCGTAGCGGTGGCCTACGTCGGCAAGTTGAAGACGGCGGCACAGATGGTGGCGATTCCGATGCTGCTCTTCAACACGTCGCTGTACGGGGTGAACATGCGCATGTTCGGCAACGTCCTGATCTATGTCGCCGCCGCGCTGACCTTGTGGTCGATGGGTTATTACCTGCACCGCGCGATGCCCTTGCTGCTGGGCAAGAACGGACAGTAGCCCTGAGTCGAGCCTGTCCAGACGAGAATCCTTCAAAAAAACGTTGACGTCTCAAAATTATTGCCTATAATGGCGCTCTTTCCCGAGCGGGAATAGCTCAGTTGGTAGAGCGCAACCTTGCCAAGGTTGAGGTCGCGAGTTCGAGACTCGTTTCCCGCTCCAAGAATTCGCAGGCCAGGCGATAGCCTGGTCCGGAGGCTCCGGCGGTTCAGGGGCAACCGACCGAAACGGTCGTGGCGCGATGGCAGAGTGGTTATGCAGCGGCCTGCAAAGCCGTGTACCCCGGTTCGATTCCGAGTCGCGCCTCCAGAAGTAAAGCAGTTTGAAGTTGTTGCGATGCGGTGCGGAAGTTGATATATTTCGCGCCCTGTCGTCAAAGCGGGAATAGCTCAGTTGGTAGAGCGCAACCTTGCCAAGGTTGAGGTCGCGAGTTCGAGACTCGTTTCCCGCTCCAGAACAAGAAGCCGGATGCGTACAATGTGCGCATCCGGCTTTTCCGTTAACGGTGCGCTGTGGCCGGTCGCACCGACTGCCGCGTGCTGCCATGTCCCCCCCCCTCGACATCCGCTTTCCGCTTCCGGCGGCGACCGTCCTGCCCGACTACGGCGCGGACGGCCTGTATGACCTCGCCAGCAGTCTGCGTGCCTGGCTGCACGATCCTGAGGTGGCCTGGCCGGTCGGCGAGGTCGCGGCCGGCGAAAAGGCGCTCGTCATCCTGCTGGTGATCGACGGGCTCGGCGACAATTTTCTCGCCGACGAGGGGCAGGGCTCGGCGCTGCATGCAGCGCGCCGGCGGGCGCTGACTTCGGTGTGCCCGAGCACGACCGCGAGCGCGGTCACCACCCTGATGACCGGCGTGGCGCCGGCGGTGCATGGGCTGAACGGCTGGTTCATCCACGATCAACGCTTCGGTGGCGTGCTGGCGCCCCTGCCGCTCACCCTGCGCGGCGGGCCGCCGGTGGAGGCCTTCCGCCTGTTGTCGCGTCTGTGCCCGACGCCGTCGATGTTCCATCATGCGCGCCGGACGGTGAACCTGGTGTCGCCCGCGGATATCGCGTTCTCGCGCTTCTCGCTGCATCACGCACGCGGCGCCCACATCGAGCCCTACGAGGGCATGGACGACTTCGGCGCGGCGATCCTGGCCATGGCCGACGCGCTCAGGGAGGACGGCGGCCTCATCCACGCCTACTACCCCGGTTTCGACGGCCGCAGCCACCGCTATGGCTGTCGATCGCCGGAGGTCCTCGCCTGCCTTGCGCGGCTCGACAGGCTCTTCGTCCGCCTGCAGCGCGCGCTGGCCGGGCGCGACGTGCGCATCGTCGTAACGGCTGACCATGGGTTCATCGATGCCTCGCCCGAGCGATGCGTGGACCTGCCGGCAGAGGGCGAGGTCGCGCGCATGCTGGCCGCCCCGCTCTTCGGTGAGCGCCGGCTCGCCTTCTGTCGCGTGCGCGGGGGCGCGGAAACGGATTTCGAGGCCTGGGCCGCCGCGGAACTGGCTGGCAAGGGGGTGGCGGTGCCGGGAGAGGCCTTCCTCGCCTCGGGGCTGCTCGGCCCGGGCCCGGCTCACCGCCGCCTGCGCGAAAGGGTCGGCACGCATGTGCTGCTGATGGAGCCGGGGTGGACGATCGTCGACCACGTCGAAGGGGAGACCGCGCACGAGCTGATCGGCGTGCATGGCGGCCTCAGCGCGGACGAGATGCGGGTGCCGCTGATCGTGACGCGGACCTGAGTACCGGGCCGACTCGGGTCGGGGCTAGTGCAGCTCGTCGTCGAGCGGCGGCAGCGGCAGGACCATGATGCCTTCCTCGAGCAGGGCCTCGACCTCGTCGCGCGAGGCCGCGCCGCGGATGTTGCGCGCCTCGGCCTCGCCGTAGTGGATCCGTCGCGCCTCTTCGGGCAGCTTCTCGCCCACGTCCTCCGCCGTCTTCGCCATGCGGCGCAGGGAGCCGAGGAGCTGCGCCACCGCCGTGGCCGCTGGCACGCCCGGCGCTTGGCCCTGGGCGCTCGCGGCGATACCGGTGGCGGGCGCCGGGGCGGGTGATCCGGCCGGTGCAGAGGACGCCGGCGGGGCGGCCGCCGCGCCACGCGTCTGCACGTAGGGCGCACTCGGCAGGCGCCGCACCTCTGTGCCGCTGCACACCGGGCAGCTCACCAGCCCATGCGCGAGCTGGCGCTCGAAGGCCTCGCTGGAGGCGAACCAGCCTTCGAAACGGTGCTCCCTGGAGCAGTGGAGGTCGAGGACGATCATGGCATGCGGCCCTGTAAGTGAGGGGGCTGGGGGAGCCCATTCCTCACATTGACAGCCGTTAGCGCAGCTTGGTGCCCGGAGCGGGGATCGAACCCGCACGGCTTGCGCCGAGGGATTTTAAGTCCCTTGTGTCTACCAGTTTCACCATCCGGGCCGGCGTGCTTCAGCGGTTCTGCTCCGGCAGCACGATGTTCACCTCGAGCACTTCCATATTGTCCTGCTTGTCGAGGTGCACCTTGATGTCGTCCGGATTGACCGCGACGTATTTCGAGATCACCTCGATCAGCTCGCGCTGGAGCGCTGGCAGGAAATCGGCGGTCGGGCTGCCGCCGGCGCGCTCGTGGGCGATCAGCAGCGACAGGCGGTTCTTGGCGATTTCCGCGGTCTTCTTCTTTTCGCCGAAGAGGCGGGCGAGGAAGGACATGTCACTTGCCTCCGAACAGGCGCTTCATCAGGCCAGGCTTCTCGTAATTGACGTAGCGCAGCGGCCGGTCTTCACCCAGGAAGCGGCTGACGACGTCGGCGTAGGCTTCGGCGACGTCGGTGCCCTTGAGATGGATCGCCGGCGTACCCTGGTTGGACGCGTGCAGCACCGACTCGGACTCGGGGATGACGCCGATCAGCGGCACGCGCAGCAGTTCGTGCACGTCCTTGTAGGACAGCATCTCGCCGTCCTCGACGCGCTTGGGCGAGTAGCGGGTGATAAGCAGGTGTTCCTTCACCGGCTCGCCGCCCTCGCGCGCGCGCTTGGACTTGCTCTGCAGGATGCCGAGGATGCGGTCGGAGTCTCGCACCGACGAGACCTCGGGGTTGGTGGTGACGATCGCCTCGTCGGCGAAGGTCAGCGCCATCACCGCGCCGCGCTCGATGCCGGCCGGGGAGTCGCACACCACGTAGTCGAAGCCCATGTGCTCGAGCTCGGCGAGCACCTTCTCGACGCCTTCCTCGGTCAGCGCGTCCTTGTCGCGGGTCTGCGAGGCGGGGAGGATGAAGAGGTTCTCGCAGTGCTTGTCCTTGATCAGCGCCTGGCTCAGGCGCGCCTCGCCATTGACCACGTTGACCAGGTCGTACACCACGCGGCGCTCGCAGCCCATGATCAGGTCGAGGTTGCGCAGGCCGACGTCGAAGTCGATGACCGCGGTCTTGAAGCCGCGCAGGGCCAGGCCCGAGGCGAAGGCTGCACTGGTGGTGGTCTTGCCGACGCCGCCCTTGCCGGAGGTTACAACGATGACTCTCACGATTTCCCCTTGTTGATGCTGTATGGCTGGCTCAGTCGAGCTGCAGCGTGTCGATGTTGAGTGTGTGGTCGGCGCCGTTCAGGCGCACCTGGGTCGGCTTGCCGGCAAAGGCTTCCGCGATGCCGCGCTCGAAGGTGCGGTACACCCCGGCGATGGAAACGAGTTCCGGTCCGAAATTGCTGGTGAGGATGCGGGCGGCCTGGTCGCCCTGGGCGCCGGCGATGGCGCGGCCGCGCAGCGGGCCGTAGCAGTGGATGCTGCCGTCGGCGATGACCTCGGCGCCCGGGCTGACGCCGCCGAGCAGCACGAGGTCGGCGCCGCGCGCATAGACCTGCTGGCCCGAGCGCAGGGGGCGTTCGACGAACAGGGTGGGGGTCGCGGTTGCGGCCGCCGCCACCGGCGCTGGCGCGGCCGGCTGCGGGGTCGGCGCGGGCTTCGGTGGGGCTTCGGCCGGCGGCTGGGCGAGGAGCTGAGCAGGATCGATGAGCGCCAGGCCTGCGCGGCGGGCGGATTCATGGTGCTCGGCCGGCAGGCGGAGGACGCCGATCGGCTGCAGCCGGTAGCGCCGCAGCAGCGACTGCAGCCCCGGCCAGTCCACCCGCTCGGGCCACTGCGCGACGCCGCCGAAATCGATGATCACGGCTTCGCCGTTGAAGAAGTCCGGCATGCCGCCGAGCATCTTGTGCATCGCGTCGGCCAGGGTGGTCGGCTCTGCGGCCTGGATGAGCGCGAGGGTGGCGCCCAGCGTCGTGTTGCGGAACTCGATCGGGCGTGCGGACGCGTGGACGGACATGGGCGGAAGTGGCTTCAAAATCAAGCAAGTGTACTGATGGGCATGCGATCGGGCAAGGGCAGGCCCTGCGCGCGCACAGCGGCGGCGGCAGGGCGGAGCGGGTGCGCGCGGCGCGTGGCGATCAGTGCAGGGTGGGGGGGCGGAAGAGGGCGTCCACGTCGGCCGCGTCGAAGCGGTAGGTGTGGTTCGAGAGGTCGTCGTGGACCACGATCTCGCCATGCTCGGCGAGGATCGTGCGCACCTCGTCCTCGCCCAGCGCGCGCAGCATCGAGGCGACCTTTTCGGGGTCGGCCGGCCAGTCGTGGGTCACCGCGCGCGCGTCGAACAGGCGGACGTTTTCCTCGGCGAACAGGCGGCGCAGGATCTCGGCGGCGTCGAGGCCGAGCAGTTCGTCGTCGCGCACGGTGTGGGCGAGCTGCTGCACGCGCGCCCAGCCGTCGAGGTCCTTCAGGTCGGCGCCCGGCAGCTTCTGCACGAACAGGGCCACCGCGGCGTCAGGGCTGCAGGCCAGCCACAGTCCGGCCGGCTGCTGTTCCGACTGCGCGAGGTAGTGCTCGAAGATCTCGCCGATGCTGTCGCCCTCGAGCGGCACCAGGCTCTGGTAGGGCTGATCCAGCCCCTCGATGTCGAGCGAGAGCTGGAGCCGGCCGTCGCCGACCAGCTCGGCGAGGCTGCCGCCCGCCGGCGCGCCCTCGGCCTTGGCGTAGCCGCGCAGGTTGAGCGTCTCGGCGCAGTCGATCACCAGCAGGCTCACCGGGCCGTGTCCGCTGACCTGGAAGGTGAGGCGGCCCGGCTGCTTGAGGTTGCCGGCGATCACCGCCGACACCGCGCTCATCTCGCCGAGCAGGCGGGCGACCGCCGGCGGGTAGTTGCGGCCGACCTGCATGGCCTGCCAGACATCGGTCAGCCGGACCACGGCGCCGCGGATGTCGAGGTCTTCGAGCAGGAAGCGCTGCACGTAGCTGGGGGGGAGGGCGTTGCTCATCAGTGTGGTTCCGGGTGTGGGGCGCGGACGGGCCGCTCAGCGCGCAATCATGCGCTCGAAGGCCGCGGGGTCGAGTCCGACCACGAGCGCGCCGTCGGCGGACTCCACCACCGGGCGACGGATCAGGCTCGGTTGCGCCTGCATCAGCGCGATCGCGGCGGCGGTGTCGGCGATCGCCTGCTGCGCGGGCATGAGCTTGCGCCAGGTCGTGCCGCGCTTGTTCACCAGCGCCTCCCAGCCCACCTGCTCGCACCAGCGCGCGAGGGTGGCGGCGTCGATGCCGGATTTCTTGTAGTCGTGGAAGGTGTAGGCGACACCCGCGCCGTCGAACCAGGCGAGGGCCTTCTTCATGGTGTCGCAGTTCTTGATGCCGTAGAGGGTCGGGTTCATGCGTGCGCGGGCTCGATACGTTCACTTGCCGCCACGGGCGCGGGCGAAGGCCTCGGCGAGGGCATTGCCGGCGGCCGGCGGGCTGGCGCGCCCGGCGGGTTTGCCGCCGCCGCGCGCGTTGTCGGCCGGGCGGCGGTCGCGGTTGCCGTCGCGGGCGGGCGCTGCGGCGCGCAATTCGCTGCGGGCGCCGCCTTCGCGCCGTGGCGCCTCGTCGCCGAGGCGCATCGTGAGCGCGATGCGGCTGCGCGGGATGTCCACCTCGAGCACCTTGACCTTCACCACCTGGCCCGCCTTGACCACGCTGTGCGGGTCCTTGACGAAGGTGTTCGACAGCGCCGAGATGTGCACCAGGCCGTCCTGATGGACGCCGATGTCCACGAAGGCGCCGAAGTTGGTGACGTTGGTGACCACGCCCTCGAGCAGCATGCCGGGCTGCAGGTCCTTCAGCGTCTCGACGCCCTCACGGAAGGTCGCGGTGCGGAACTCCGGGCGCGGGTCGCGGCCGGGCTTCTCGAGTTCGGCGAGGATGTCCTGCACGGTGGGCAGGCCGAAGCGCTCGTCGGTGAATTCGGCGGGCTTGAGGCTCTTCAGGAAGCTGCCGTTGCCCATCAGCTCGCGCACGCTCCTCTGCACCCTGGCGAGGATGCGCTCGACCACCGGGTAGGCCTCCGGGTGCACCGAGGAGGCGTCGAGCGGGTTGTCGCCGCTCGGGATGCGCAGGAAGCCGGCGGCCTGCTCGAAGGTCTTCGGCCCGAGGCGCGGCACCGCCTTCAGCGCGTCGCGGCTGCGGAACGGCCCCTGGGTGTTGCGGTACTCGACGATGTTGCCGGCGAGGGTGGCGTTGAGCCCCGAGATGCGCGCGAGCAGTGGCGCGGAAGCCGTGTTCACGTCCACGCCGACCGCGTTCACGCAGTCCTCGACGACTGCGTCCAGGCTCTTCGCCAAGCGGCTCTGGTTGACGTCGTGCTGGTACTGGCCGACGCCGATCGACTTGGGGTCGATCTTGACCAGCTCGGCGAGCGGATCCTGCAGGCGGCGGGCGATCGACACCGCGCCGCGCAGGCTGACGTCGAGCGTCGGAAACTCGCGCGCGGCGAGCTCGGAGGCCGAGTACACCGAGGCGCCGGCTTCCGAGACGACGATCTTGGTCAGGCCCAGCTCGGGGTAGCGCTTCATCAGCTCGGCCACCAGCGCGTCGGTCTCGCGCGAGGCGGTGCCGTTGCCGATCGCGATCAGCTCGACGGCGTGCTTCTTCGCCAGCGCGGCGATGGTGGCGATCGCGGACTCGCGGTCGCGGCGCGGCTCGAAGGGATACACGGTGGCGGTGTCCACCAGCTTGCCGGTGGCGTCCACCACCGCGACCTTGACCCCGGTGCGGATGCCCGGGTCGAGGCCGATGGTGGCGCGCGTGCCGGCGGGGGCGGCGAGCAGCAGGTCCTTGAGGTTGCGCGCGAAGACGCGGATCGCCTCTTCCTCGGCGCGCTCGCGCAGCTCGCTCATCAGCTCGAGCTCGAGATGGATGGAGATCTTCACGCTCCACGCCCAGCGCGCGGTCTCGGCCAGCCAGCGGTCGGCCGGGCGGCCCTGGTTGCGGATGCCGAAGCGCACCGCGATGCGGACCTCGCAGGGGTGCGGGGCCTCGGGGTCGGCGCGCTCCACGTCCAGCACCAGGCGCAGCACGCCCTCGTTGCGCCCGCGCAGCAGCGCCAGCGCGCGGTGCGAGGGCATGGTGGCGATCGGCTCGGCGAAGTCGAACCAGTCGCGGA
>JAREIX010000264.1 GCA_029286945.1 Thauera sp.
AGGCCCTCGGCGTGCCGCATACCGAGGTCGAGCTGATCCTGGTCAATGGCGAGTCGGTCGGCTTCGAGCACCTGCTGCGCGACGGCGACCGGGTGTCGGTCTATCCCCGCTTCGAGGCCTTCGACGTCACCCCGCTGCTGCGCGTGCGCGACAAACCGCTGCGCGAACCGCGCTTCGTCGCCGACGCCCACCTCGGCGGGCTGGCGCGGCTGCTGCGCCTGAGCGGCTTCGACACCTGCTACGACAACCACTACGACGACGCCGAGCTGGTCGCCCTCGCCCTGCGCGAGGGCCGCATCGTGCTCACCCGCGACCGCGAGCTGCTCAAGCGGCGCGAGCTCACCCACGGCTGCTTCGTGCATGCGCTCCGGCCCGCCGAACAGGCGGCGGAGCTCTTCGCGCGCCTCGACCTCGCCCGCAGCGCCCGCCCCTTCACGCTGTGCCTGGAATGCAATGCGCCGCTGCAACCGATCGACGCCGCCGCGATCGCCCACCGCCTGCCGCCCGACGTGCGCGCGCGCCACAGCCGGTTCTCGACCTGCGCGCGCTGCCGGCGGGTGTTCTGGGAGGGATCGCACTGGCGGCGGATGCGTGAGGTCGTCGACCGCCTGCTGGCGGGCGACGAGCCTGCCGGCTGAGGCGGGCGCGGCCACCGTCGGCCGCGCGCTTCAGTCCTGCGCGCGCGCCAGGGCGATCAGCACGAGCGCGCCGAAGCCGAGCAGCAAGACCCACTTCAGCGCCGAACAGCCGGCGGACATCAGGTAGGCGGCCGGCGCATCGAAGCGCGGCGCCGCAGTCAGCCAAGCGTGGAAGGCGTTCTCCGCGGCGTCGAAGAGCGCGGCCGCCGGCAGGCACAGGCGCGCGAGGCGCTGCGTGGCGGGCGCGAGCGGCGTGAACACCCGGGTGTGCGTGCCCAGCAGCCAGCCGAAGCGCGCGTAGGCGAGCAGCAACACGCAATCGAGCGGCAGATGGCTGCGGTAGCGCGCCAGATCGGCCTCGGACCACAGATGGATGATCCCGCCGAAGGTCAGCGGCTGCCAGGCGAACTGCAGCGCGATGACGCCCGGCTTGAGCGGCGCCAGGTAGCACAGCAGGCCGATGAAGAGCAGCGCCGCCAGCACGCCGCTCGGCCACGGCGCACGGATCCGCATCGCTCCCGGTTCGCGCATGTCCGCCCCGCCGCTCACGCCGCCGCGAAGGACAGATGGATGTCGCTGCCGTAGCGACGGACGATCTCGCGCTTGGCGGCGAGGAAGGCCTCGACGTCGCCCGCCTGGCCGCCGCGGGCGATGCGGTAGCGCGCGAGCGCGTCGGCGATCACGTCGAGGAACAGCTCGGCCAGCAGCAGGCGCGCCGAGTCGCGGAAGTTGCCGCGGCCATCGACGTAGAGCTGCACGGTGGGTGCGGCGGTGTTGATCAGGATGCGGCGCTCGTCGGCGCTGTAGACCGCGCGGTCGGCGTCCTTGCCCAGCCAGCGGAAGGCATAGCCGGTGAACATCGCCTCGCCGTGGTCGCGCGGCGCATGATGCCGCCGCGCCGCGCCCGGGTGCGCCGGATGCGCGCGAGGGTGATGGGCATGGCCGCCGGCGTGCTCGGCGATCACCAGCTCGCACCAGGCGAGGTAGTCGCCGGCGCGCACCACGAGCTCGCCGCGCGCGCCCGGCGCCGCGCCGTTCACGGTCCAGGTCAGCTCACGGGCGTCGCCGAGCGCGGCGACCGGAACCGCCGCCGGCGCCGGCTCCATGCGCAGGCCCTCGGCGAGCGTGGCTTCCACGCTCAGCACCGCGTCCGCCGCGAGCTGGCGCGGGTCGAGCAGGAGCCGGACGTGGAAGTCGTGCCCCGGCCTGCGGTAGTAGAACGGGGTGCTGAAGCGCAGCGCCGCCAGGCCGTCGTCGGACGCCGCACCGGCATCCGCTGCAGGCGCGCCGCGCGCCGCCGGCGCGGGTGGATGGACGATGCCGAAATCATGAATCGCGGCCAGGTTCATGCGCTCGAGCAGATGCTCGATCATGTGCGCGGTGCGCCCCGAGGTGGTGGCGCGCTCGAGATGGCGCAGCTTGTCCTGCTCGGCCTGCACATGGGGCGCGATCATGCGGCTGACCGCACGCGCGAGCGCGGCCACGACCGGCGCCCGCGGGTTGAGGCCGGCGCGCTCGTCGCTGATCACCGCCTCGCCGGCGGCGAGCTGCGCCACCAGCGCCGGGCAGCGCAGGGTGCCGAACAGATACTCGGTGCCGACCTGGTTCTCGTAGTCGAAGAACTGGCAGTCGAGCACCGCGGTGCCCGACAGCACCAGCAGGCCGCTGGTGCGCTCGTCGCCGCGCGGGCTGAGTTCGCCGCCGAGGGCGCGCTTGAGGGTGAGGGTGAACGGCCAGCTCTGCCGCTCGTACTGGAACTGCCCGGGTGCATCGGGACCGATCAGCACGACCGCGGGCGGCTCCTCGAAGCGGACGCGCGCGCTGCGCTCGATCTCGACGCCGTCCTTCAGGTGCAGCACCTCGACCGCGCGGCGCGCGAGCACGTCGCGCAGGTAGATGTTGCTGGCGAGCGCGTGCACCAGCGCGCCGAACTGCGAGATGCTGGCCTGCGGGCTGTCGACGACGATCGCGACCCGGGAGCCGTTGGCCGGGATGCCGAGACGCTCGCGGTCGGCAGCGGTGGCCTCGCGGTCATGGCCGCCGTCGTCGTACAGGTAGGCGCCGTCCTCGCCGCGGAAGAGCTCGATGCGCGTCAGGCGGCCGTCGTGGATCGTCTCCAGCCAGCCATAGCCCAGCCCGAAGATCGCCTGCTTGAGGCCGCGGCCGAAGTAGCCGCGCCCGCCCGCGCGCCCCTGCGCGAGCAGGCTGTGGGCACCGCCGTAGCTGAGGATGGCGCAGGCCTTGTCGAAGGGCAGGCCTGCGGCCTGGTCGGCCACCGACAGCAGCGCGCCGTGGCGGTGGCGCTCGTACTGCACCCGCACCAGGCCGGACACCTGGCCCCCCGCCTGCTCGAGGCGGGTGTAGCTGTCGTCGCTGTTGGTGATCAGCTCCACCAGCGCCTTCTCGATCGAGGCGAAACGCCGCGAGTCGATGTCGATGACGCGTTGATCGACGGGGATTGCGTTGATGCCCATCACTGACCTCCCTGCGCAGGATCCCGCCCCTGCCCGGCTGCCCCGGCGCCGCCGCCGCACTGCGCGGCGCGCCGGGTGCTCACCCGCGCATGCTACTCCCTGCGCCCGCGCGCGGCGCCACCGCCGCGTCGGCGCAGATACACCCAGCCGTAGGCGAGCGCGTTCGCGCCGATGACGACGGCGGCGAGCAGCTGCTGGATCTCCGGCGTCAACCCGGCGGGATAGATCAGCGGCAGCAGGTAATGCTCGACGAAGCCGCCGGCGTAGCCCGCCTCGCCGGCGGCGATGCGCAGCCGGTTCTCCAGCGGCGTGAGCGGGCACAGCCCGCCGCTGAGTTCCACATAAACGCCCCAGGCCGCCGCCGGCAGGTGCAGCAGCGGCGCCCGGCGCCAGCGCAGCGCGAGCAGGCCGCCGAGCAGCACGAACAGGATGAAGCCCAGGTGCAGCAGCAGCACGGCGTCGGCGGCGAGGCGGGCGATCATGCTGGCGCTCCCATCAGGGCCCGAGGCGGCGCGCGGCCGGGTCGGCGGGACAACCGAAGGACGCCGTGGCCGGCACGGCGCCGCGTGCGCCGGCCTCAGCCGACGAGGGTCTGCGCCTCGCCGTCCTGGCGCGCATCGATGCGGCCGATGCGATGCACGGTCTCGCCGGCCGCCTTCAGCGCCGCCTCGGCCGCCTCGGCGTCGGCCGCCGCCACCACCACCGCCATGCCGATGCCGCAGTTGAACACGCGGTACATCTCCTGCATGTCGACGTTGCCTTCCTTCTGCAGCCACTGGAACAGCGGCGGCAG
>JAREIX010000265.1 GCA_029286945.1 Thauera sp.
CGGCACCGGCCTGCTGCAGAACATCACCCCCGGCTACCCGGGCGACGAGGTGTGGCTCACCACCGACCAGAAATGCCTGGTGCTGCGCCGCGCCACCGTCGACGACGCCGTGCTGCACCGCGCCGACGCGCCCTTCGCCTGGCACCAGGCGCCACAGTTCGCCGGCCCGGCGAGCCGCGAGCACTTCAGCTTCGGCGCCATCTCGCCCGGCTTCCTGGAGGACTGGACGCGCGCCACCTCCATCCTGCAGAAGAGCGCCGCCGGCTTCTGGCATGCGGTGGCGATGGGCATGGGCGAGCGCGAGTACGCCTGCAACATCCCGCTCTGGCTGTGGAACTGGACCGACGCGGTCGCGCGCGGCGCCGGCGAGGCGCCGCTGCCCTCGCTGATCGTGCGCTCGCTCGGCTGGGGCGTGGGCTCGAGCTGGCTGTTCTCCTCGCTGCTGCCGATGCTGACCGTGCTCGGCGGCTCCTTCGAGGGCGTGCACACCAAGACCACCGCCGGGCTCGGCTTCCTGCAGTGGCTGACGCTGATCGGCGGCGACGCGCTGTCGGCCTACACCATCAGCGGCGCCACCCAGGGCGTGAACGACTTCTTCCTGTCGCTGTTCACGCTGATCAACCAGACCGGCGCCAGCGGCCCGCCGCCGGTGGGCGATGACCTGCGCCCGGCCAACTGGCAGCGCGCCGACCCGGTGATCGGCTTGATCAACCTCGCCATCGGCTTCGGCTTCCGCGCGCTGATCCCGCGCGACGACTACGGCCTGCCCTTCGACATCAATGGCGGCGCGTCCTTCGGCCCGCTCTACTTCCCGTGGATGCTGCTCGGCGCGCCGCTGATCAACGCCTTCGGCAACATGCTCGGCACCTTCATCGCATGGGCGATCGCACGCACCCACACCCCGGTGCAGCTCGGCGAGAAGGTCGGGCTGGGCGCGCTGTTCGGCACCCTCACCTTCATCATCGAGTTCTACTCGCAGCGCGACGGCAGCACCGACGGCGGGCGCTACAACCCGCGCATCGACCCCGCCGACACGCCCTACCCGGACACCCGCAGCGATTTCGCCGGCTACCCGGACAAGGCCGGCTCGCCCTACCACCTGCCCTACGCCGCCGGTGACGCGATGTACGTGGGCCAGGCCAACCTCGGCTTCTTCAGCCACGCGCGCTGGAACAGCTTCCCGCAGATCTACGCCTACGACTTCGCGCACGACTTCGGCGACGAGATCCTTGCCATCCGCGACGGCACGGTGGTCGATTTCTTCGACTGGATCCCGGACAACATCAACCCGAACACCACCCAGGAGGCGACCGCGCGCACCGCCTCCAACGGCGTCATGGGCGCGAGCTGGCGCAACGACAACCCGGGGTGGAACTTCATCGCCATCCGCCACGACACCCGCATCGACGCCCAGGACCGCGACCAGGGCGGCACCGCGGTGACGACCTACGCCGTCTATGGCCACGGCGCCACCGAGGGCGTGCGCGCACTGTGGCAGTCGCTGTACGGCAAGACGCCGCAGCAGATCATCGGCACCCGGGTGCGGCGCGGCAACCCGATCATGCGCGCCGGCAGCACCGGGGTGAGCTTCCACAACCACCTGCACCTGCACGTGCTGCGCGGCCCGGCGCCGCCGGCCACGCCCGAGCCGCTGGGTGCCAGCCAGCTCGTCACCGACGGCGACCTCAGCGACTACACCCTGCCCTTCGTGTTCGCCGAGGCCCCGGGCGATGGCGTGCTCAAGAACCTGCGCTGGTACCGCTCGCGCAACACCCGGACCACGGAGCTGCCGCCATGATCGGCGATGCGCTGATGGACAGCCTCGGCGGCGCGCTCGGCGGCTCGAGCGCCGCCGGCACGCTGCCGCCGCCGCGGGCGAAGGTGTCGCGCGGCGGCGGTGCGCCCTCGGCGGGCGGCTTCGGCGCCGAGCTGGTGGCGCTCCTCACCGGCCCGGCCCAGCCCGACCCGCTCACCGCCGCGCTGATCGAGGCCGAGGTCCGCCTGCTGCCGGCGCCGGCGCTGTCCGCGTGCCGGCTGCGCTTTCTGCCCGGCAGCGACTTCCCGGCGCTGGCGGCGGGCGACGTGCTCAAGCTGCAGCTCGGCGCCGGCGACGATCCGCCGACGGTGTTCACCGGCCCGGTCACGCTGGTCGGCGGCGCCCGCGGCGTGCTCGAGCTGGTGCTCGGCGCCGCCGCCGCGCCGCTCACCCGCGTGCGGCGCAACGCCGGCTACGAGAACCAGGGCTTCGCCGACCTGTTGAAGCTGTGGGCGGGCGAGGCCAGCCTCACCCCGGGCGACATCGACGCCGGGCCCAAGTACGCCTTCCTCGCCATCGACGCCCAGACCTCGCTATGGGAATGGATGGCGCGCCTCGGCCAGGCGGCGGGTTTCCCGGTTTGGATGGATGCCGAAGGCCGCCTCAACGCCCGCGCCTCCCGCGGCCAGCCGGTGGCAACCTGGGGCTGGGGACGCGACCTGCTCGGCCTGCAGGCCGAGCTGCACGACCCGGCGATCACCGCCTTCGCCGGCCTGCCCACCGGAAAGGCCAAGGAAGGCGCGTGGAGCGCGGGCGAGAAGCCCGCCGGCGGGGCGGCGGCGGGCGGCGGCGGCGCGGTACCCGGCGGTGCCGGTGGCCTGGCCGGCGCGCTCGGCAGCCTGACCGGCGCGGGCGCCAAGCCCGCCGGCCGGGTGCACATTACCGTACCCGGCTGCCCGGCACTCGACATCGCCAGCCCGTTCGCGCTCGAGGACTGCCCGGGCGGACGCGGCGACGGCACATGGGTGGCGGTGGCGGTCGAGCACCGCTTCGCCCCCGGCCAGGGCTTCATCACGCGCGCGACCGGAGTGCCGGCATGAGCGAGCTCTACGACACCCTGCGCCAGCTGATCCGGCGCGAACTCGCCAGCCACCGCTTCGCCGAGATCGGCAGCGTGCAGGCGGTGTATCCGTCGGACCCTGGCCCCTACAGCGCCGACGTGGTGCTGCGCAGCACCGAACTCGTGCTGCGCCACGTGCCGGTCCTCACCCCGCGCAAGGGCTTCGCCAGCCTCCCCGAGGTCGGCGACCTGGTGCTGGTGCAGTTCATCGGCGGCGCGCTCGACCGCCCGGTGGTCACCGGCACGCTGTATAACGAGTCCGACACCCCGCCGGAGAACGTCGAGAACGACTGGGTGCTGCAGCTCCCGTCCGGCAGTGATGCCAAGGACAGCGGCGTGCGCGTCGAGATCCGCCAGTCCTCGCCGATCGGCTTCACCGTCAGCCTCAAGGGCGACCGCTTCAGGATGGAGGTGCAGGACGACGACCCGGTGATGACGCTGAAGGTGGCCGACGCCACCGTCACCATCGACGGCGGCGGTGCGATCAAGATCGAGGCACCCGGCGACCTCGACCTCAAGGCCGCCGGCAAGCTCACATTGAAGGCCGACGGCGACGCCAGCGTCGAAGCCAGCGGCAACCTCGTGCTCAAGGGCGCGATGGTCAAGATCAACTAGGGACGACGAGACGATGAGCCTGCCTGCCGCGAAAGAAGGCGACCGCATCCTCGCCACCGACATCCACATCCAGATGGTGGCCAGCCCCGGCGGCCCGATCCCCACACCACTACCCAGCCCCTTCGTCGGCACCCTCGACGGCGGGCTGTCGTCCGACGTGCAGATCGAGGGCAAGGCCGCCGCCACCAAGGATTCGACCGCCACCAACACGCCCAGCCACATCCCCACCGCCGGGCCGTTCCAGAAATCGCCGTCGAACAGCGCCACCATCCTCGCCGGCTCCGCCACGGTGCAGATCAACGGCAAGGCGGCCGCGCGCATGGGCGACATGGCGCAGACCTGCAACGACCCCGCCGACCTGCCCGCCGGCACCGTGATCGCCAGCGGCACCGTGCTGATCGGATGAACC
>JAREIX010000036.1 GCA_029286945.1 Thauera sp.
GCGGCGCGCGCCAGCCCGCCGGCGCACGCGGCGGCGACGCCGGCAAGCCGGCAGGCCGCGCACCCCAGCGCGGACGCGGCGAGGTCGACGGCAACCGCGCGCCGCGCCCGGTCGAAGCCCGCGAGCCCAACGGCAACCGCGCCCCGCAGCCGCGCCCGGACGTCAACGGCAACCGCGCCGCCCCCGCGCCGCGCCGCCCGGCGCCGCGCGCCGCGCTGTTCGCCGCCAAGCCCGCCGGCCCCAAGCGCTGAGCGTGCCGTGCCGGCGCCGCCTTCGCCTGCAGGCGGGCGGCGCCAGGCACGAGGGCGAGCCCTGCGTCCGAGGCGATCCGGGCGCACCGCGTGACGCCTGCTGCGAATTCCGCATCAGGCGCAGTCGACACCATACGCAACAGTATGGACTACGGCTATAATCCGGGCCTCACCCAGACGATCACCTTGCCCGGAGCTCCGCCATGACCCGCATGCAGGCCCTCTACGACAGCAAGCGGATGCAGCCGGCCGACGCCGCCGGCCTGGTCCGCGACGGCGACACGGTGGTCGTGCCCACCGGCGTCGGCGAACCGCCCGCGCTGCTGCATGCGCTGTCGGCGCGCCGCCACACGCTGCGCGACGTGGCGGTGAGCCAGATCCTGCCGCTGCGCAAGTTCGCCTATCTCGACCCCGACACGCGCGCCCACATCCGCCACGACGCCTACTTCTTCGGCGGCGCCACCCGCGCCGGCGGCCAGGCGGGCTGGGTGGACTTCGTCCCGGCGTATTTCTCCGAGCTGCCGCTGCTGATCGAGCGCGGCCTGTCGCCCGCCGACGTGGTGGTGTCGATGGCCTCGCCGATGGACGAGCACGGCTACTTCAGCCTGGCGCTGGCGCCCGACTACACGATGGCGGCGATCCGCCGCGCGCGCGTGGTGCTGCTCGAGGTGAACCCGAACGTGCCCTTCGCCAACGGCGACTGCCTGGTGCATGTATCGCAGGTGTCCGGCGTGGTGGAGAGCGACGAGCCGCTGTTCGAGGTCGGCCTGCCGGCGATCGGCCCGGTGCAGGAGGCGATCGGCAAGTACGTCGCCGACCTGATCGAGGACGGCTCCACGCTGCAGATCGGCTACGGCGGCATCCCCGACGCGGTGGTGATGCAGCTGCAGCACAAGCGCGACCTCGGCATCCACACCGAGATGATCGGCGACGGCATCCTGTCGCTGATCGAGTCGGGCGCGGTCACCAACCGCCGCAAGACCTTCATGCCGGGCAAGACGGTGGCCACCTTCGCGCTCGGCTCGAACCGCCTGTACCGCACGCTGCACCGCAATCCGGCGATCGAGATGCATCCGGTGGATTTCACCAACGACCCCTACCTCGCCGCGCGCAACGACAAGCTGTGCGCGATCAACGCCACGCTGCAGATCGACCTCATCGGCCAGTGCGGCTCGGAGAGCCTGGGCCACTTGCCCTACTCGGGCACCGGCGGCCAGGTGGATTTCGTGCGTGCCGCCAACCGCTCGAAGGACGGCAAGGCCTTCATCGTGCTGCCGTCGACGGCCAAGGACGGCACGGTGTCGCGCATCGCCCCGGTGCTGTCGCCGGGCACGCACGTCACCACGAGCAAGAACGACATCAACTACGTGGTCACCGAATACGGCGTCGCCCAGCTGCGCGGCAAGACCGCCCGCCAGCGCGCCGAGGCGCTGATCGCCATCGCACATCCGGACTTCCGCGCCGAGCTGCGTGAGTCGGCGCGGAAGATGAGGCTGCTCTAGGCGGTCACGCGGGGAGCGCCGATGCGGGCGCCCCCGCGGTCGGAGCGGGTCACAGGATGACCGTGATCTCCTCGCGCCGGATCAGCTCGGCACCGAAGTCGAGCGCGTCGAGCTGCAGCGCGTCGCGCGCGGTCACCACGCCCACCGGCGCCTTGGCGGCGTCCACCACGGCGACGTGGCGGATGCCGTTCTCGAACATCAGGTGCAGGGCGTGGCCGAAGGGCTTGTCCTCGGCGAGCGTCAGCGGGTTGTGCGTCATCACCTCGCCCACCGCGGTGGTGTCGGCGTCGAGGCCGGCGGCGATCACGCGGAAGGTGGCATCGCGCTCGGTGAAGATGCCGGTGAGCACGCCGTGCTCGGTGATCAGCGCCGCGCTGCAGTGCAGCGCCTGCATGCGCTGGGTCACCTCACGCACCGAGGTGAAGATCGATACGCCGACGAAGGGACGGCCGGCGAGAACCTGATGGATCGGACGGCTGGGCATGATCTGTCTCCTTTTGCATTTATGGAACGGCACGGTTGACAAGCTTCAATCGTGCCAGCTTGCATCCGCCCCCCCATGGAAACCGAAAGGGCCGCGCAAGTCACTGTTCTAAAGGAGTTTATTGACCGCATCGTGACGGACCGCACACGCTGCAGCGCAGCATCCCGGGTCCGATCGTGCATCGATGTCGTGCATCGCCTGCTGCGCCCGCACCAGGCCTGTGCATCGCCTGCTGCGATGCCGGCACCCCGATGCGTCGCGGGGACCGCGCGGCCGGAGCAGGATCAGTCGCCGGCAGGGCGCTGCCGTGCCATCGCCTCGCCCATGCGTACCGCCCGCCCCGGCACCCAGTCGGAGGCGAAGCGCAGCACCTGCTTCGGGAACAGCATCACCACCGTGGAGCCGAGCAGGAAGCGCCCCATCTCCGCGCCCTGCTCGAGCACGACCTCACCCTCGGCGTAGCTGCGCTTCTCGATGTCGGGCATGCGCGGCGGATTGACCACGCCATGCCACACCGTCGCCATGCTGCCGACGATGGTCGCCCCCACCAGCACCATCACGAAGGGACCGAACGCGCCCTCGAACACGCACACCACGCGCTCGTTGCGCGCGAACAGGCCGGGCACGCCGCGCGCGGTCGCCGGGTTCACCGAGAACAGCTCGCCCGGCACGTAGATCATCTGCGTCAGCCGCCCGGCGCAGGGCATGTGGATGCGGTGGTAGTCGCGCGGCGACAGGTAGATGGTGGCGAACTCGCCGTCCTCGAAGCGCGCGGCGAGCGTGCGGTCGCCGCCGACCAGCGCGGTGGTGGAGTAGAAATGGCCCTTGGCCTGGAAGATCTGGTCGAACTCGATCGGCCCGAGCTGGCTGATCGCGCCATCGACCGGGCACACGAAATCGGCCTCGGCCAGCGGCCGCACGCCCTCGCGCAGCGGGCGGGTGAAGAAGGCGTTGAAGCTCGCGTAGGCGGCCGGGTCGGGGCTGGCGGCCTCGGCCATGTTCACCCCGTAGCGGCCGATGAACCAGCGGATCACCGCGGTGGTCGCCTTGCCGCCCTCGAGGCCGGCGAGGCGGCCGGCGAACTGGGTGAGCAGCCGCTTGGGCAGCGCGTACTGGAGGGCGACGGCGAGGCGTTCGGACACGGCGGGATCCTGGGCAAGGGGCGCGCAAGGGCGCGGAAGCCGCGATTATAGCGGCCGCCCTCCCGCCCGCCCGGCGCGGAAACGGATTGTCATCAGATTGTGGCCATGCGGCCGCGGCGCGGCCTGTCAGGCCAGCAGCAGCGAGGCCGCGATCGCCCACAGCATCAGCGCCACCAGGCCGTCCAGCACCCGCCAGGCGAGCGGGCGCGCGAACAGCGGCACGAGCAGGCGGGCGCCATAGCCGAGCAGCACGAACCACACGATCGATGCGGTGATCGCGCCGGCGGCGAACAGCGGGCGCAGATCCTCGGCCTGCTGGCTGCCGATCGAACCGAGCAGCACCACGGTGTCGAGGTAGGCATGCGGATTGAGCAGACTGAAGCCGGCCGCCGCCAGCAGCGCCTGCCCGCGCGACATGCGTCGGTGGGCGGCGACGTCCATGCGCTGCCCGCCGCGCACCGCCGAGCGCAGCGCGCGGCCGCCGTACCACAGCAGGAAGGCCGCGCCGCCGTAGCGCGCCACCGCGGTCAGCTCGGGATGGGCGACGAACAGGCTGCCGAGCCCGGCGACGCCGAGCGTGATCAGCAGCACGTCGCACAGCGCCGACACGCTCACCGTCAGCAGCACATGCTCGCCACGCAGGCCCTGGCGCAGCACATGGGCGTTCTGCGCGCCGATGGCCATGATCAGCCCGAGCGTCAGCACGAAGCCGTTGAGGTAGACATTGCTCATGATGCGTTCCGTTGTTGTTTTGAGCGCGCCGGAGCGCCATTCCCTGGGCGCGGGCTCCGGCGAGAGGGCGCGCCCCAAGGATAGGCGCGGCGGAGCTCTCACTTAAGTAGAATCGATTTAATTCAATTCACAGTAGAAATTCTGATGATCGACCACCGCCTGCTGGCCTTCGAGGCCGTGCTGCAGGAAGGCAGCTTCGAGCGCGCCGCGCGCCGGCTGGCGCTCACCCAGTCCGCCGTGTCGCAGCGCGTGAAGCTGCTCGAGGCCGAGCTCGGCCAGGTGCTGCTGGTGCGCAGCAAGCCGGCGCGCCCCACCCCGGCCGGGCGCCGGCTGCTGCCCTATCTGGCGCAGCTGCGCCTGATGGAGGCCGAGGCGCGGCGGGCGCTGGCGCCGCGCCAGGCGCACGGGCCGCTGCGCCTGGCGGTGGGGGTGAATGCGGACTCGCTGGCGACCTGGTTCATCGGCGCGGTGGCCGAGGTTGTGCAGGAGGAAGGCCTGGTGCTCGACTGCGTGGTCGACGACCAGGACCACACCCACGCGCTGCTGGCCGAGGGCGAGGTGCTCGGCTGCGTCTCCACCCGCCCCGACCCGATGCGCGGCTGCGCCGCCGAGCGCCTGGGGGTGATGCCCTACCTGTGCGCGGCCGCGCCGGATTTTCGCGCGCGCTGGTTCCCGCGCGGGCTCACCCGCAACGCACTGGAGCAGGCCCCGGCGATCGTCTTCGGCCGCCACGACGACATGCACGAGGTCTTCCTGCGGCGTCACTTCGGGCTGGACGCGGGGCACTACCCGCACCACGTCGTACCCTCCTCGGAGGGCTTCATGGCCTTCGCGGTCGCCGGGCTGGGCTACGGCTTCATCCCCGAACTGCAGGCGCGCGCGCATCTGGCGCGCGGCGAGCTGGTCGACCTGGCCCCGGAGCGCGAGGACGTGGTGCTGTACTGGCACCACTGGCAGGTGCAGTCGCCGGTGATGGCGCGGCTGGCGCAGGCGATCGGCGACGCCGCCGGGCGGGCGCTCGACCGCTGAAGCCCGGCCTGGGCCTCGCCCCAGGCGGGCAATGCGGCGACCTCGCGCCGGCCGCGGCCGGTTCAGGCGGCGCTGAAGAGGGCGGCGACCGCCGCAGGGTTCGACGGGAACCAGAAATGCACGTAGGACGCGGTGATCGAGCCGCTGCGATACACCGCCTCGCCCGCGCTGCCGTCAGTGCCGCGCGCATGCAGCCAGGGCGCGAGCGGGGTCTCGGTCTTCGAGTAGTGGAAGGTGTGGCCGCTCATCCGCCCCTGCGGCAGCTCGACCGCCTGCATGCCGAGCGCGGCGAGCCGCTGCTGCATCACCGCGCGGCCGGGCAGCAGGCCGCCGCAGGCATGGGCGACGCCGGCCTTGTCGACGATGGTGTCGAGCAGGCTCATCAGCCCGCCGCATTCGGCGAGCACCGGCCTGCCGGCGGCGACGTGCGCACGCAGGTCGGCCCAGAAGGCGGCGTTGGCGGCCAGCGTCTCGCCGTGCAGCTCGGGGTAGCCGCCCGGCAGCCACACCGCGTCGCAGGCCGCCGGCAAGGTCTCGCCCGCCAGCGGCGAGAAGAAGGCGAGCTCGGCGCCGAGCGCGCGCAGGGTGTCGACGTTGGCCGGATAGATGAAGCCGTAGGCCGCGTCACGCGCGATCGCGATGCGGCGGCCGGCGAGCAGGGGTGGAATCGCCGGCGCGCAGGCCGCGGGAAAATCGACCGCCGGCGGCAGCTCGGCGGCCCCGGTGGCCTGGAGATGGTCGGCGAGGCGGTCGAGGCGCGCGCCGAGGTCGGCAATTTCCTCCGCCTGCATCAGGCCGAGGTGGCGCTCGGGCAGCGCGGCGTCGGCGTCGCGCATCACCGCCCCGAACCAACGCATGCCGGCGGGCAGCGCGGCGCGCAGCATGTCGGCGTGGCGCGCGCTGCCGACATGGTTGGCGAGTACGCCGGCAAAGGGCAGGCCGGGCTGGTAGTGGGCGAGGCCGTAGGCGACGGCGCCGAAGGTCTGCGCCATCGCGCGCGCGTCGATCACCGCCATCACCGGGATGCCGAAGCGGCGCGCGATGTCCGCGCCGGAGGGCTGGCCGTCGTAGAGGCCCATCACGCCCTCGACCAGGATCAGGTCGGATTCGCGCGCGGCCGCGTGCAGGCGCCAGGCGATGTCGGCCTCGCCGCACATGCCGAGATCGACGTTGTGCACCGGCGCGCCGCTCGCCACCGCGTGGATCTGCGGGTCGAGGAAATCCGGCCCGCACTTGAACACCCGCACCCGGCGCCCGAGCCGGGTGTGCAGGCGCGCGAGCGCGGCGGTGATGGTGGTCTTGCCCTGGCCGGAGGCGGGCGCGGCGATGAAGAGCGCGGGGCAGCGCGCGGCGCCGGTCGCGGAAATGACGCTCGGCGCGTTGTCCGGGGCGGCGTCGGGCAGGGTGTTCGATACGGGCACGGCTCAATCCTTGTCTTTCGGATGCACGACCGCACAGCCGGCGTGCGGCAGCGGCGAGGACGGCGGCGGCTCGCCCGGATGGAACCAGGTCAGGCGCGGGTACAGGCTCACCACGTCGCCCACCACGGTCAGCGAGGGCGGACGGATGCCCTGGCGCAACACCTCGTCGGCGAGCGTGGCAAGGTCGGCGCGGGCCACGCGCTGCGCGTGCGTGGTGCCGCGCTCGATGACCGCCGCCGGCGTGCTCGCCGGCAGGCCGTGGGCAACCAGCTGCGCGCAGATCTCCGCCAGGCGCGACACGCCCATGTAGATCACCAGCGTCTGCCCGCGGTGCGCGAGCAGCGACCAGTCGAGATCGAGCGCGCCGTCCTTGAGGAAGCCAGTGGTGAACACCACCGACTGCGCGTGGTCGCGGTGGGTGAGCGGAATGCCGGCATAGGCCGCGACGCCGGCCGCCGCGGTGACGCCCGGCACCACCTCGACGGTGATGCCGGCGGCGAGCAGGTCCTCCATCTCCTCGCCGCCGCGGCCGAAGATGAAGGGGTCGCCGCCCTTGAGCCGCAGCACGCGTTTGCCCGCCTGCGCCAGGCGCACCAGCAGCGCGTTGATCTCCTCCTGCGGCAGCGTGTGGTCGGCCGCCTTCTTGCCGACGTAGATGCGCTCGGCGGCGGCCGGCGCGAGGTCGATGATGGCGGGCGCGACGAGGTTGTCGTACACCACCACGTCGGCCCCCGCGACCAGCCGCGCGCCGCGCAGCGTCAGCAGCTCCGGGTCACCCGGCCCGGCGCCGACCAGATAGACGTGGCCGGGCAGCGGCCCGGGGCGGAAGCTGGAGAGATCGGGCAGGCTCATGCGGCACCTTTCGTGTCTGTGTTGTGATCAAGTCTGGCAGCGGCAGCACGCATGCCCGCGGCAATGGCCACGAACACGTCTTCGGGGAAACCCGCTGGCAATGATGCCTCCACACGGTCGAGGGCCGGCCCGACCTGCGCCAGAACCTCTTCGATGAGGTCTTCCATGTCCGCGCCGTACCCACACCTGTAGGCCGTGGCATTGAAGTGCCGGCGCTGGATATCACGCAGGCGGTAATGAACATTGCGGCCACGGAGCGCCATCGCGAGCCGCAAGCGCGCCGGATCGAGGCGGTTCGGCCCCGGCCCGGCCACAGGCCATGCCGACAGCACATCGTAAAGCGGCGCCAGCCGGTAGCGCCCGCCCGCCAGAAGAGAGAGCGAGAAGTTCTTCGCATGCCCGTCGGTCGCCGCGAGCAGCCAGAACAGCAGTTGCGCCTTCAAAAGGATGCGCAGGTCGGTTGCGGGCCTCTCCGCGCTCTGCAGGATGCGCGCGATGTCGACCAGGCCCGGCCCGCCATCGGCTTCATATTTCAGCGCGGGCGATGTCGCGGTCGCCTGGCAGAAATCCTCCTGCGGCAGGCGCAGCCAGTAATTTCCCGAGCGCGCCAGGCGTCGATCGAAGCGCTCGACAACGAGCACCTTTTGCTCACCGAAACGGGCGATCTCGCACGCGGCAACCGGCACGCCGAACTCTTCCATCAGGCGCGCGCACAGCCATTCGTTCTCAACCGAGGTGCGCATGTCCGCCTGCCGGTTGCCGACCAGGCCGAGCGGGAGCTTGAAGATGTGCGTGGTTGGGGTGGCACCCAGCGGGCGGCACCACCGCCCCTCGTGCCGGGTCAGCGCGGTCTTCTCCTGAGCGCCGGCGATCGAGATGCGAAACTCATCGGCATCGGCAGCGCCGCCGAAAGCCCGCGCCGGCGCCGCCACTGCGGCGCGCAGCATCCGCTCCACGCCGGCCTCGTCCAGGGGCTCGACATCGATGCGCAACACCTCTCCGGGGAACGCGCCTTCAGGCAGCAGCTGTACGGCGCCGACGCAGTCGCGGCCGATCGCCTGCAGCAGGTCGAACGCCCCCTTGCTTGCGGTGTGGAAGCGGGCCTGCAGGCGGGCGCGGATCGACTCGCTGTCGGGCAGCAGGTTGTCGAAATAATTGCGCACACGGGCACCGCGCAGCGGCGGCGCATTCGCATCGAGGGGCAGGGGCAGCGAGAGGGACAGGGGGCGCGCTTCGGCCGCCTCCATCCAGGCGCTTGCGTACTGGAAGCTGTCCTCCCCCTGCCCGCTGATGCGCCACTGCCCGACGTGCTGGCCGTTGGCCCAGACATCGAGCGCACGAGCGTGGGATCGGCGTCCTGCGGCTACCATTCGCTGTCGCCTCCTGGGGGGGGCTTGTCGCCAATCGCAAGCTCGAGTCCGAGCACCCCGGCCAAGGCGAGCAGACGGTCCAGGGTCAGGCGCTCGGGCCGCGACTCCAGTTCCGACAGGCGGTTCTGGCTGATGCCGAGCCGCGCCGCGACCTCGGCCTGCGACAAACCGAGTGCCTTGCGCCGCCCCACCAGAAGCTGGGCGGCTTGCTGAGGGGAATAGAGTCTGGACATCGCTTTTTATCGGATTTTTCGATAATTCCAGGATATCGACTTTTCCGCTAAATGCAAGAAATCGGCAAGCACTGCAGCCCAGGCTCACCCCGGGCGCATCAGGAATCACAGCATCCAGCCTCGCTCACCACTCCATGCCGGGCATCGCCTTGATGCCGGCAGCAAAAGCGTGCTTGACCGGCGTCATGTCGGTCACGGTGTCGGCCGCCTCGACCAGCGCGGGCGGGGCGCCGCGGCCGGTGACGACGACGTGCTGCATCGCCGGCCGCGCCAGCAGGTCGGCGACGACCGTGTCGACCTCAAGATAGCGGTACTTGAGCGCGATGTTGAGCTCGTCGAGCACCACCAGGCCGACCGAGGGGTCCTGCAGCAGGCTGCGCGCCACGTCCCAGGCGGCTTCGGCGGTGGCGACGTCGCGGGCGCGGTCCTGGGTCTCCCAGGTGAAGCCCTCGCCCATCACGTGCCAGCTCACCCCCGGCTGGGCGCGGAAGAAGGCCTCCTCGCCGGTATCCGAGCGGCCCTTGATGAACTGCACCACGCCCACCTTGATGCCGTGGCCGAGCGCGCGCGCGACCAGGCCAAAGCCGGCGCTGGACTTGCCCTTGCCGTTGCCGGTGTTGACCAGCAGCACGCCGCGCTCGGCCTGGGCGCTGGCGATCTTGTCGTCCACCACCGCCTTCTTGCGCGCCATGCGTTCGTTGTGGCGGCTGTCGCGATCCTGTTCGCTCATGGTTTCGTCTGCTCCGCGAGTTGGGCGAGGCCGGTCAGCAGGGCCGGCCCGGGATGGAAGAAATGCCGCCCCTCGAGGGCGACGATCGGCACCGAGACCAGACCGAGTTCGGCGCTGCAGCTTTCCGCATTGTCGGGCGTCAGCGAGACCAGCAGCTCGGGCTGGAAGCGCTCGATGGCGGCGACGATGCCGGGGACCTCCTCGCCGGGGCGCAGGTGGCGGATGCGCTCGGCGCTCTCGACCACCTCGAAGCCGGCGTGGGCAAAGGCATCGCCGACCATGTGGCCGCGGCCGAAGGAGTACGGCTGCGCCGAGCACGCCGAGATCACCAGCACGCGCCTGCCGCCGCCCTGCACCGCCGCGGCAGCGGCGCGCCAGGCGCGCGCAAAGCCCTCGACCCGCGCCCGCGCGTCGGGGACGGCGGTCGCCTCGGCCAGGCTGAGCAGCATCGCCTCGGTGTCGGCCATCGAGCCGAAACCATCGACCTGCAGGATGCGCGCCTCGGGCTCGAAGATGTCGAGCAGGGCCGCATCGGTGCCCCGGGAGACGACGATCAGCCCGGGATCCAGCGCGCCGATGGCGCCGAGGTCGGGGTCCTTGACCCCGCCGGTGCGCGGCAGCTCGCGCGTGTCGTAGCGCGACACGCCGACGATGCAGTCGCCGCGGCCGAGCCATTCCAGCGCATGAGTGATGTAGGGCGACTGGCTGACGATGCGCGGGCAGGCCGCGGCGGCGGGAAAGGCCAGAACGGCCAGCAGCAGGCCGCCCAGCAGGCGGCGAAGAAGGTTTTTCATCGGTGAACGCTCAATCCGGAAGAAAGACGACGCGCCCTTCGCTCTCGAAGCGACGCAGGGGATGGCCGAAGGCCTGGCTCAGCAGCTCGGCGCGCAGCACGGTGTCGCGGTCGCCCGCCTTCACGCCGCCGCGGCCGTCGAGCAGGATGATGTGGTCGGCGTAGCGCGCGGCGAGGTTGATGTCGTGCAGCACCATCACCGCGCCGTGCCGTGCCGCCCCGTCGCCGCTCGTGCCCCGCACCAGGGTGCGGAACAGCTCGAGGGTGGCGATCTGGTAATGCAGGTCGAGGTGGTTGAGCGGCTCGTCGAGCAGGAAGAGCTGCGGCGACTGCGCCAGCAAGGTGGCGATCGCGACGCGCTGGCGCTCGCCACCGGACAAGGTCAGCACGTCGCGCGTCTCGAAACCCTGCAGCCCGACGTCGGCCAGCGCCTGGCGGGCGAGCGCCTCGTCGGCGGACGCCTCCCAGCCCCAGCGGCCGAGGTGGGGGTGGCGGCCGATCAGCACCGTCTCCAGCACCGAGGCGGCGAAATGATCCGGTTGCTGCTGGGGCAGCAGGCCGCGGAAGCGCGCGGCCTCCAGCGGCGACCAGGCCGCGTAGCCCAGGCCGCCGAGGCGCACCTGTCCCACCGTGGGCTCGCGCAGCCCGGCCAGGGTGTGCAGCAAGGTGGTCTTGCCGGCGCCGTTGGGGCCCAGCAGGGCCAGGCACTCGCCCGCCGCCAGGCTCAGGCTGAACTCGCAGCACAGCCAGCGCTCGCCCACCTGCAGGGCGAGGCGCTCGGCCTCCAGCAGCGGCGGGGCAGCGGCGTGCGCAGCGCTCACCGCGGATGCCTCGCGAGCAGGAACAGGAACACCGGCACGCCGATCAGCGCGGTGAGCACGCCCACCGGCAGCTGCTGCGGCGCGAGCACGGTGCGCGCGGCGGTGTCGGCCAGCGTCAGCAGGATGCCGCCGGCGAGCGCCGCGGCGGGGATCAGCACGCGCTGGTCGTTGCCGAGCGCCAGCCGCACCAGGTGCGGGATGATCAGCCCGACGAAGCCCACCGAGCCCACCAGCGTCACCGCGGTCGCGGTCAGCAGCGAGGCCAGCACGTACAGGCCCATGCGCAGCTTGCGCACGCTCACCCCCAGCGCGCGGGCGTTCAGCTCGCCGCGCGCGAGCACGTTGAGGTCACGCGCGAACGGCATCACCGCGGCCAGGCCCAGCACCAGCACCCCCAGCCCCGGCCACGGCCGCGCCGCACCGCTGGCATCGCCCATCAGCCAGAACAGCATCGACTGCACCCGCGTGTCGGGCGCCAGCGCCAGCATCAGCGTCACCGCCGCGCCGCAGCCGGCGGCGACGATGACGCCGGTGAGCAGCAGCCGCGTCTGCGTCCAGCTGCCGTCGCCATGCGCCAGGCCGAAGACGAGCAGCATCGCGGCGAGCGCACCGCCGAAGGCCAGCGTATCGATCCAGATCGAGGCCGCACCGAGCGTGATCGCCGCCAGCGCCCCCACCGCCGCGCCGCCGGAAATGCCCAGGATGTAGGGATCGGCCAGCGGATTGCGCAGCAGCACCTGCATCAGCGCGCCGGCGGTGGCGAGCAGGCCGCCGCAGACGAAGGCGGCGACCGCGCGGGGGAGGCGGAGTTCGAGGATGACTGCGGAAGCGTGGCCCGCCCCCGAGAGGAAGAGGGCATCCATCACATCGCCAAATGCGAGCGGTAACTCGCCGGCATAAAGGCCGAGCAAGACCGCCGCGGCAGCCCCGATCAGGAGAGCACAGAGTACGGCGAGCAGTCGGCGACGGTCAGGCAAGCGCCCACTCTCCGCAAAGCATCAATCAGAACGTGACCCGCGCACCGACCTTCCAGGTACGCTCGAAGTCGATCGGATAAATGGCGTCATCACGCACCCACAGTCCGTTCTCACGGTCGAAAAGGTTGCTGACGGCGGCGTAAATCTCCGCTTCCTTCGTCAGGCGGTGACGATAGGCGACATCAGTCGACTGATATGCGCGCTGCTTCTGCATGTTGTCGTTGTCGAAGTCATTGGCCGCCCAAGCCTTACTGCGCCAGGTGTGGGATAGGTTCAGGTTACCCTTGTCCGTTATACGAAAGTTAAGGCCTGCGACCAGGCTGTGCCGGGACACGCCGGGCAGTTCCTTCCCATCATAGGTACCACCACCATCCGCCTCACGATCGATGATCGCGCGCGTCCATGCGTAGTTCACCAGACCCGTCATGTTCGGCGTGATCTGCAGGCTGTCCTGTACCTCCACGCCGTACTTGTGCGACTTGTCGATATTGGTATTCACATACGACATCGGCTCAAGGTAGATCTCGTTTTCTAGTCTGGCATGGAACACGGACAGCTTCAGGCGATTACGGTCGGTCAGGTGATTGAGGCCAACGGTGATGGTGCGCGCCTCAGCTGGCTCGATAAAACCATTGAAGCTGGTCACACCTGAAAACCAGTCGGTCGAAAAGAAGCGGTCGATGTCAGGCGTCAGGAAGGCATCGCTATACGTGGCGAACACCGACAAGGCCGGATCGATGCGGTAATTCGCTCCCACCTCCCACGAGGTCAGGCTGTCGTCCGCATCCAGAGCCTTTCCGGCATCCGGCTTGTACGCGTACTCCACCCGCTCCCTGCGGATACCACCCGACAAAGTCAGGGCGTCGAGCACATATTGCCCCTGGACGTACGAGCCAAGATTTTCCTTCGTAGTCACGCTGTCCGACTGCGAACGTTCGCCATCGAAGCGCTGCACACCGGCATTGAGCGCGAGTCCGCCACGCGAAAACTGAAGCGCGATCTCATCGGACAGATAGCGGTAGTCGGAAGTCCAGCCCGAAACCGGATACTTCGACGTCTTGTCTTCGTCGTGATGCTGGGCGCTGAGGCGCCATTCCGGATTCAACGCGTAATCGGCGCCCACGCTCCAGTGATCGGTATCGAGTTTCTGCCGGGTGTAATCGCGCCCCTTGTTCATACCAGGGTCCGTCTGGAACTGGGCGAGCGACAGCGAACTCGGGTAGCGCGTATCGATACGCGACGCGCCCGCCTCGAAATCCAGACGCAGTGCATCGACCGGTTTGCCGCCGGCAGCGAAACGCCAGGTATTCGCCTCGGACTGGTCGCGATGCCCGGAGGGATCCTTGTCACTGAGGCCACCGAACCGACCATGGTCCAGCGTGGCGGAAAGATCGAAGCGGTCACGCACGATCCCTGCCGAAGCCACGGCACCGCGCGCCCCATAATTGCCCGCATACGCATCCAGGCTCACCCCGTCGCGTGCCTTGGTATAGATCTGGATAGTGCCGGCGGTCGCACCGTCGCCGTACAACACCGAACCGCTGCCCTTGGTGATCTCGATTCGTTCGATATCCGCAAGCGAAACCGACCCGATGAGTTGCGGCGCCATATCGATGTTGTTCAGCCTGCGTCCATCCACGGAGATCACGACGTTCTGGTGGCCGTTCTCATTCCCATAGCCACGGATGCTGATCTGCGGGGTGTAGCGGTTGCCGTAACTCGGTGTCACCTGCACCGAGGTCTGCTGCGCCAGGTATTCGTAAAGGGATCTCACGCCGGAACGCTCGATATCCTCGCGGGTATGAACCTCGGAGGCGTAAGGAGCGTCCTGGTCCTGCATTTCGACACGAGTAGCCGATACGACGACCGCCCGCCCAACCGTTTCCTGCGCCCACGCACTCTGGGCGATCACCGACACCGCTGCACCAACCGCTGCAGCCAGACATGCAACACGAGACTTCATTCGAATTTTCTCCCTTCGCCATGCCGCGCGTCCCCGCACGCCATGGCAACTTCACATGGACGCGCCGACAGCGTGGGAGAACCGAAGAGAGCAGGACAAACCGCGCCCGTCGCCGCCACCCCGCGGCACATCCGCCAATTCGCGTTCCGGCCGGTCTCCGGGCTCGTGCGCTGTGCCGGCCTGGGGGCCGGACGGGCGGGTCGCCTTCCCGGGTGAGGACACCCAGTGGCTGCATGACACGCCTTGCGCGCACTTACCGTTGCGGGGGCAGCACAGGCATTGCGGCCTCGTCTGCGAGGGGCCGCGCACCTGTTTCCCGTTTAACCCGGGGCGAGAGACGCCGCCGGGCACCGATAACGCGCCACCCCTTCCGGGGCGGTCGGCGCGGATGATACCGTACGGGGCAGTATCGTGCACTGCAATAAAAGACAGTCCTCGCGGCGACAACACCGACCTCCGGAAGTGACTCACCCATGACCTGCGAACTCATCCTCGGCGGCGCGCGCTCCGGCAAGAGCCGCGAAGCCGAACGCCGCGCCACCGAATCCGGCCTGGCGGTCACCGTGATCGCCACCGCCGAGGCGCTCGACGAAGAGATGGCGGCGCGCATCCGCCGCCACCAGGACGACCGCCCCGCTGCCTGGCGCACCGTGGAGGCGCCGGTGGCGCTGGCCGACGCACTGCGCGCCGAAGCGGCGGCCGGGCGCTGCGTGGTCGTCGACTGCCTCACGCTGTGGGTGGCCAACCTGCTGGCCGACGCGCACACCCTGCCCGCCGGAGCCGGCGCGGAAGAACTGCCGCTGTTCCGCCGCGAGCGTGACGCCCTGCTCGCCACCCTGCCGGCGCTGCCCGGACGCATCATCCTGGTCGCCAACGAGGTCGGCCTCGGCCTGGTGCCCGAGACGCCGCTCGGGCGCCTGTTCCGCGACGAGGCCGGGCGCTTGAACCAGGCGGTGGCGGCGCTGAGCGCGCGCGTGGTGTTCGTCGCCGCCGGGCTGCCACTGGTGCTGAAGCAGGACTAAACTTCCGGGCGCACGCCGCCCGCCATCCTTTCGCCATTGTCGACGCCGGGCCTGGCGCGGCCACGCGCACTGCCCAACCACGGACCCCCCTCGCCGCATGACGCCCTTCGCCATCACGCCGCCCGACACCCTGCTGGCCGCTGCGCTGCAGCACAAGATCGACCGCAAGACCAAGCCGCGCGGCGCGCTCGGCCGCCTCGAGCCGCTCGCGCACCAGATCGGCCTCATCCAGCAGACGCTGACGCCCGAGATCCGCCAGCCGCAGATCGTCGTCTTCGCCGGCGACCACGGCGCGGCGCGCGCCGGCGTGTCGGCCTACCCGCAGGACGTGACCTGGCAGATGGTCGAGAACTTCCTCGCCGGCGGCGCGGCGATCAACGTCTTCAGCCGCCAGCTGGGAATCGGCCTGACCGTGGTCGATGCCGGCGTCAACCACGACTTCGGCAGGCGCAGCGGGCTGATCGACGCCAAGATCGCCCATGGCACGGCGAACTACCTCGAGCAGCCGGCGATGACGCACGCGCAGCGCGATGCGGCGCTGGAGCGCGGGCGCGGCATCGCCCACGCGCTCGCCGGCAACGGCTGCAACTGCGTGGGCTTCGGCGAGATGGGCATCGGCAACACCGCCTCCGCCTCGCTGATCACACACTGCCTAGTCGGCGCCGACCACGACGCCGACCTGTACACCGTGACCGGCCCCGGCACGGGCCTGGACGACGCCGGCCTGTTCCGCAAGCGCAGCCTGCTCGCCAAGGCGCTCGAGCGCGGCGGACGGCCGCAGTCGGGCGCGGACGTGCTCGCCGAATACGGCGGCTTCGAGATCGCGATGATGGCCGGCGCCATGCTCGGCGCCGCCGAGAAGGGCCTGCTGATCCTGGTCGACGGCTTCATCGTCACCGCCGCGCTGCTGGTGGCGCACGCGATCAACCCCAACGTGCTCGCCTACTGCGTGTTCGCACACCGCTCCCAGGAACCCGGCCACCGCGTGCAGCTCGACCACCTCGACGTGCAGCCGCTGATGGAGCTCGACCTGCGCCTGGGCGAAGGCACCGGCGCCGCGCTGGCGCTGCCGCTGGTGCAGGCGGCGGTGAATTTCCTCAACGAGATGGCGAGCTTCGAGTCGGCGGGCGTCAGCGACCAGGACGCGGCGCAGTAAGCCGCCACCCGGCGCCCGACCATGCGCGAACAGCTCGCCCGTTTCTTCACCGCGCTCGGCTACTTCACCCGCCTGCCGGTACCGACCTGGGTGGCGTGGTCGCCCGAGCGCCTGGCGCGCGCGGCGGCCTGGCTGCCGCTGGTGGGCTGGGTGGTCGGGCTCGCCGGCGCCGCGGCGCTGTACGCGCTCGCGCAGGTGCTGCCGGCGAGCCTGGCGGTGATCCTGTCGATGGCGCTCACCATCCGCCTGACCGGCGCGCTGCACGAGGACGGCTTCGCCGACGCCTGCGACGGGCTGGGCGGCGGCTGGGACAAGGCGCAGATCCTGGCGATCATGAAGGACTCGCGCATCGGCAGCTACGGCGCCATCGGCATCGTGCTGATGCTGCTGGCCAAGGCGGCGGCGCTGATCGAGCTGGCCGCCACCGGCCCGGCCACCGCCGCGATCGCGCTCCTCGTCGCCCATCCACTGTCGCGCCTAGCCGCCGCCGCCGTGCTGCACGCCCTGCCCTACGCGCGCAGCGACGACAGCAGCAAGGCGGGCGCGCTCGCGCAGCGGCTGAGCCGCGGCGAACTCATCCTCGCCGGCCTCTGCGGGCTGCTGCCCGCCTTCGTCCTGCTCGCCCCGCTGCAGGGGCTGAGCGCGCTGGCGCTGGCGGCGGTCCTCACCCTGTGGCTCGCCCGCCTCTTCCTGCGCCGCCTCGGCGGCCACACCGGCGACCTGCTCGGTGCGGTGCAGCAGGCGGCGGAACTGGCGTGCTACGTCGGCATCGTCGCTTTCAGTACCTGACCACCTTGGATATACTCTATCCATATCCCGACGGAACGAGGTGAACCCATGACGAGCTCCTCCCAAACTACCGTCTTCCGCAGCAACAAGACGCAGGCCGTGCGCCTGCCCAAGGCGCTCGAACTGCCCGAGTCGGTCAAGAAGGTCACGATCACGGCAATCGGCAACACCCGCGTCATCACGCCTGTAGAGGCAAGCTGGGACGCCTGGTTCGACGGCCCCGACGTCAGCGCCGACTTCATGGTCGCGCGCGAGCAGCCCGACGACCAGACCCGTGAGGCGTTCTGAGCATGCTCAAGTACCTGCTCGACACCAACATCGTCATCTACACGATCAAGAACAAGCCTGCGCAGGTACGCGAACGCTTCCGTCAGCACGACGGACAGATGGCGATCTCCAGCGTCACCCTTGGCGAACTCGTGTTCGGCGCCGAGCGCTCCGCCCGCCCGGAGGCGAACCTGGCCGTCGTCGAGGGTTTTGTCGCGCGCGTCGAGTCGCTGGACTTCGACCCCGCCGCCGCCCACCACTTCGGCCAGATCCGCGCCGAGCTCTACCGGGCGGGCCGCCCGATCGGCCCCTACGACATGATGATTGCCGCCCACGCGCGCTCAAGCGCCACGCGCAGCCCCCTTCACCCCATGCAACTCCACCTCATCCGCCACCCCCGCCCGGCCGTCGAGTCGGGCGTCTGCTATGGCCAGACGGACGTCGGGCTCGCCGAGTGCCCGCTCGCGGTCGCCGCGCGCCTGCGCCCGCTGCTGCCCGAAACCTTCACCCTGCACGCCAGTCCACTCGCGCGCGCCCGCCTGCTCGCGCAGGAGCTCGGCACGCCGCAGCTGGACGACCGGCTGAAGGAGATCCACTTCGGCGACTGGGAAGGCCGCAGCTTCGCCGACATCGGCAGCGCGATCGACGACTGGGCCGCCGACCCGCTCGGCTTTCACGCACCGGGCGGAGAGTCGCCGCGCGAGATGGCGACGCGGGTGCTGACGTGGCTGGAGGAGATCAGGCAAGGGCCAGGCTGTGCGCCGCGGGCCGAGGACCTCGTCGTCGTCGCCCACGGCGGCCCGCTGCGCACCATCGCCGGCCACCTCCTCGGACTGCCGCCGGAGCGCTGGCTGGGGCTCGACTTCGGCTGCGGGCAGGTGACGCGGATCGATGTGGAAAGCTGGGGCGTGGTGTTGAAGTGGTTCAACCGCTGAGGTATCGCTCGCAGCGAGGCGCCCCTTCCAGCTTGCGACATTCGCACGCAACACCTATCTTACAAATCTAAATTTCAACTTTAGATTTGTAAGATGATCCCGCGATCGGCGCTCTCGACCCTGCAACGCCTGGCCCGCGGCTTCCCCGTGATCGCCATTACCGGCCCACGGCAGGCCGGCAAGACCACGCTCGCCCAGCAAACCTTTGCCGACAAAGCGTATGTCTCGCTCGAGAACCCCGAAGAGCGTGATTTCGCCGAATCCGACCCCAGGCGTTTTCTCGCTCGCTTCGAGGACGGCGCCATTCTCGATGAGGTTCAGCGCAGCCCCCAGCTCTTGTCGTGGCTGCAGGGCATCGTCGACGCGCGCAAGCGCATGGGCGACTTCGTGCTCACCGGCTCACAGCAATTCGAGCTGGTCTCGGGCATGACACAGTCGCTCGCGGGCCGGGTGGGCCGCGTCGAGTTGCTCGCGCTCTCCACTCAGGAGTTAGCCGCGGCAGATCGTATGCCCGCGCGCCTCGACGACATGTTGTTCCAGGGAGGCTACCCCGCCCTGTACGACCGCGACTTGAGCCCGACGGACTGGTTCGCCAACTACGTCGCCACCTATCTTGAGCGCGACGTCCGCCAACTGATCGCGGTGCGAGACCTCACCCAGTTCCAGCGCTTCGTCCGCATGTGTGCTGCGCGCTCCGGCCAGCTGCTGAATCTGAGCGCGCTCGGCGCTGACTGCGGCATCACTTCGGTCACTGCCCGCGAGTGGCTGTCCGTACTCGAGGCCAGCTATCTCGTGGTCCGCATCCCGCCCTATTTCGAGAACTTCGGCAAACGCCTGGTCAAGACACCCAAGCTCTACTTCCTCGACGTCGGCCTGATGTGCTGGCTGCTCGGCATCCGCGACGCCGAGACGATCGCCACCCACGCCATGCGCGGCGCGCTGTTCGAGACATGGGTCGTCTCCGAATTCGTCAAGCAGCGGTTCAATGCTGGCCGCCCCGCCGACCTCTATTTCTGGCGCGACAACGTGGGGCATGAGGTAGACCTTCTGCTCGAAACGCACGATGGCTTGCAGGCGGTCGAGATCAAGTCGGGCCACACCTTCGCCAGCGACTGGCCGGCTTCGGCCTTGAAGTGGCAGAAGCTGAGCGGCAGCCCGCTGGCACCGTGGATCATCTACGGGGGCGAGGGGGAATATGAACGCCAGGCCTGTCTCGCCCTCGGCTGGCAGGCATTCGCTGGCCGACCGGCACCCAACCGATGACAGGCGCCTCGCCCATGACCACCCTCTGGCTCATCACCGACAACAAGCCCGGCCACCGCAGCCAGCTGCAGGGGCTGGCGCAGGCGCTGGCGGCGCGCACGGCGGTCGCGGCGCACTGGATCGACGCTCCGTCCGGGCGCAGCGCGCTGTGGCAGTGGCTCGCCGGCCGCTTCCCGCCCGGCGCCGCGCTGCCGGATCCGGACCTGATCCTCGTCGCCGGCCACCGCACGCATCTGGCCGGCCTCGCCGCGCGGCGCGCACGTGGCGGCAGACTGATCGCGCTGATGCGGCCCAGCCTGCCGCTGGGCTGCTTCGACCTGTGCGTGATCCCGCAGCATGACGATCCGCCCGCCCGCACCAACGTGGTCGCCACCCGCGGCGTGCTCAACACCGCGCGCCCCAGCCCCGAGCGCGCGGCCGACAAGGGCCTGTTCCTGATCGGCGGGCCGTCCAGGCATCACGGCTGGGACACCCCCGGCCTGCTCGCCCAGACCGACGCCATCCTCACCGCCACGCCGGCGATGCACTGGACGCTGACCACCTCGCGCCGCACCCCGGTCGAGACCGAATCGGCGCTCCTCGCCCTGCGCGAGCGCGGCGTCGACGTGCGCCCGGTGCGCGACACCCCGCCCGGCTGGGCGATGGAGCAGGTGGCGCGCAGCGCGCAGGCATGGGTGACCGAAGACAGCGTGTCGATGGTCTACGAGAGCCTCACCGCCGGCGCCGCCACCGGGCTGCTCGCGGTGCCGCGGCTGGGCGAGACGCGGATCACCGCGGGCGTGGCCGAGTTGCAGCGCGAGGGCTTCGTCACCAGCTTTGCGGACTGGCAGCGGGAAGGCACCCTGCATGCGCCGCCGACTCGCCTGAGCGAAGCCGACCGTGTCGCTGCAGTAGTGCTATCGTGCCGGCCGCACTAGCAAAGTGATCGCCTAGAATTCGGGCAAGAAACTCACGCATCGGAGCACCGCCATGGGTCACGCACTGCGCCAGGAAAAGCACCACACCTACGCCGACTACCTGACGTGGCCGGACGACGCGCGCTACGAGCTGATCGACGGCGAAGCATTTCTGATGGCACCCGCGCCGCTCATCGAGCATCAGGAGGTCGCAGGCGAGGTGTTTCGCCAGTTGGCCAACCAGCTCGACGGCAAGCCCTGCCGCCCCTACATCGCGCCGGTCGACGTCCGCCTGCCGCGCGCGGACGAAGCCGACGCCGCCATCGACACCGTGGTCCAGCCCGACGTCCTGGTGGTGTGCGACCAAGCGAAGATCGACCGCCGCGGCGTGCGCGGCGCGCCCGACTGGCTGCTCGAGGTGCTCTCCCCCAGCACCGCCGCCCACGACCAGATCGCCAAGCGCCGCACCTACGAACGCGCCGGCGTGCGCGAGTACTGGCTGGTGCATCCGGGCGACCGCACGCTCACCGTCTATGTGCTCGAAAACGGCCAGTACGGCCGTCCGGAGATCTACGAACTGAAGGACGAGACCCCGATCGGCGTGCTGCCGGGCGTGTCGATCGCGTGGGATGCGCTCGTGGCGCGTCTGCCGAAGCCGGAGTACTGAACCGAGCGATGAAACCCCTCAAGGTCCTGCAACTGCTCCCCGCGCTGGACAGCGGCGGCGTCGAGCGCGGCACGCTGGAGATCGCGCGCGCGCTGGTCGCGGCCGGGCATGAATCGGTGGTGCTGTCCAAGGGCGGGCGGCTGGTCGAGCAGCTGCAGCGCGAAGGCTCGCGCCACATCGCGCGCGACCTCGGGCGCAAGTCGCCGGCCACCTTCCTGCAGTACCGCGGGCTGCGCCAGCTCTTCGAGCAGGAGCGCTTCGACATCGTCCACGCCCGCTCGCGCCTGCCTGCCTGGGTGGCCTGGCTCGCCTGGCGCGGCATGCCAGCGGGCGCCCGGCCACACTTCGTCACCACGGTGCATGGGATGCACTCGGTAAGCCGCTACAGCGCCATCATGTGCGCGGGCGAGCGGGTGATCGCGGTGAGCGACACGGTGCGCGACTACATCCGCACGCATTACACGCCCAGCCGCTGGCCGCACCTGGCGGACGAGCGCATCACGGTGATCCCGCGCGGCATCGACCCGGCGGAGTTCCCGCGCGACTACCAGGCGTCGGCGGAATGGCTGGCGCGTTTCCATGCCGAGTTTCCGCAGATCGGACAGCGCAAGGTGCTGACGCTGCCCGGGCGGCTGACGCGGCTGAAGGGGCATCACGACTTCATCAGCCTCGTCGGCAGACTGGTCGCCGAAGGGCTGGACGTGG
>JAREIX010000266.1 GCA_029286945.1 Thauera sp.
CGCTCGCGGGCCTGAACCCTCGCGGTCACGGCGACGCGTGAAGCAAAAAGCCGCGCCACCGGGGGCCGAACCGTGAGGGTGTGAGAAATGCGGGCTAGGCAGGGCACGATCCGGTTCCACACGACAACACAAGAGGAGACAGACATGGACCACGAGAATCCGGGACGGCGCCAGTTTCTGGCCGGCAGCCTGGCGCTCGGCACCGCTTCGCTGCTGCCTGCACGTGCCGTCGCCGACGGTACGCCGGCTGCCGCGGCACCCGCACCGGCGGCACCCGCCGCCGCAGGCAGCGGGCGCTTGACCTTCCACGCCATCGACACCCACCACGGCTCGACGATCGGCGCGCTGCGGGTCGAACTACGCCGCCTGCAGGGCGAGCACTACGAGCCGGTCAAGGTCTTCGACACCGTGAAGAACGGACGCTCGGACGGTGCCGTCATCGAGGGCGATGCGCTCACGGCCGGCCTCTACGAGGCCGTGATGCATGTGGATGAGTATTTCGCCGCACTGGGCACCCAGCTGCCGAGCCCGAGCTTCCTGTCGAAGGTCCCGCTGCGTTTCGGCATACACGACCCTTCGCAGCGCTACCACCTCGCCGTGCTCTTCAACCCCTGAAGCTACTCCTATTACCGCGGCAGCTGACCCGGGCCGCGTCACCTTCTTCACGGGGAGATGCGCTCCCCGTCCGCAGATTCAGGGCTCATTTCCAGGAGAAGAACCATGGCAGGCATCACCACTCATGTGCTCGATACCACCAGCGGCCGCCCCGGCGCCGGCATGCGGATCGATTTCTCGATGCGGGTCGATGGCAGCTACCGGCTGATCAAGACCGTCACCACCAATGCCGACGGGCGCACCGACCAGATGATCCTCAAACCCGAGGACACGGTGGTTGGCGAGTTCGAATTGCTTTTCTACGTCGATGACTATTTCCGCAAGCTCGGCATGGCGATGCCCGAGCCGCCCTTCATCGGCCAGGTCCCCGTGCGTTTCGCGGTGTTCGACCCCAAGCAGCATTACCACGTGCCGATGCTGGCCACGCCATGGAGTTGCGTCAGCTACCGCGGCAGTTGAGCGGTGGTCGCCTGGTGAGCGGGTCGCCTGACCCGCGCATCCACTCGCGGGGCCCAGTGCCCTCGCCAAAACAATTAGAGGAGACAACGATGAACCACGGAAACGTACGCAGCGCCTGCGGGAGGGTGGGACCATGACGAACGCTGCATCCCTGCCGATCTCCCCGGGTCTCGGTGAGCAATCCACCCTCGAAGGCGCCTACTCGAAGATCACCTGGCGCCTGATCCCGTTCCTCGCAGCGCTGTGGATCCTGGCCTGGATCGACCGCGTCAATATTGGCTATGCCAAGCTGCAGATGCTCGATGACCTCGCCTTCAGCGAGGCGGTGTATGGCCTGGGCGCCGGCATCTTCTTCCTCGGGTACTTCTTCTTCGAAGTGCCGAGCAACCTGTTGCTGGAGAAGATCGGTGCCAAGAAGACCATCATGCGCATCACCATCGGCTGGGGGCTGGTGTGCATCGCCCAGATGTTCGTCACCACCCCCACGATGTTCTACTTCCTTCGCTTCCTGCTGGGGGTGTTCGAGGCCGGCTTCTACCCCGGCATCATCCTGTATCTCACCTACTGGTATCCCACGACCCGCCGTGCCCGCGCATTCGGCCTGTTCATGTCGGCCTCGGCGTTGGCGGGCGTGATCGGCGGACCGCTGGCCGGAGCGATCATGACCGGCATGCACGGGGTGAACGGCTGGTCGGGATGGCAATGGCTGTTCCTGCTGGAGGGCATTCCCTCCGTGCTGGCCGGCGTGGTCACGATGTTCTATCTCACCAACAAGCCACAGGAGGCGAAGTGGCTGTCCGCGGAGGAGAAGCGCCTCGTGCTGGCCGACATCGAGCGCGATCACGGACTGCTCGGGGATCGCGAGCACAGTTTTCTGGGGGCGCTGCGCGATCCGCGGATCTGGCTGATGGTGCTCATCTTCTTCTGCGTGATCGCGGCCAATTCCTCGCTGACCTTCTTCGCCCCGACGCTGGTCAAGCAGCTTGGATTCACCAGCACGATGCAGATTGGCTGGATCATGTCGGGGATCTACCTGCTCGGTGCCGCCGGCATGATCCTCAACGGTCGACACTCGGACCGTGCGAAGGAGGCCAGGCTGCATTGCGGCGGCGCCGCGCTGGTCGGCGCGGTCGGGCTTGCGGTCGTGGCGCTGGTCGGTGACAACGCCGGGGTCGCACTGGCTGCGCTGGCGGTTGCGGTGGTCGGCACGATGAGTGCCATCCCGGTGTTCTGGCAGCTGCCCAACTATTTCCTGTCCGGGACGGCGGCGGCGGCCGGTATCGCCCTCATCAACTCGATCGCCAACCTGGCCGGCTTCGGCGCGCCGTGGATGCTCGGCGTGGTGAAGACGAACACGGGTTCCTTCACCAGTGGCCTGCTTGCCGTTGCGGTAATCGAGGCGCTTACGCTGCTGATCATCCTCGTCTTCATCCCGAAGCGCATGACGCGATGAGCGCGAGCACGCCAGCGGCCGCAAGCTTGTGCGGCTGATGGCGTAAGCCCGCCGTCGATGAGCCCCTGCACCACGCTGCGGTCCGTGTTGCGGGGGCTCCTTCATTGCGTCATCCGGGTCGCGGCCGTCGGGGCCAGCGGCTAACATCGGGCCTACGCCGGAGGACGCGATGGACCGCTATACCGAAATCCGCAGTTTCACCCTCGTCGCCGAGAAGGGCAGCTTCGCCGCTGCCGCGCTGGTCGAGGGGGTGACACCGGTCGTCATGGGGCGCCGGCTGGACGCGCTCGAGCGTCGGCTGGGGGTCAAGCTGATGCACCGCTCGACGCGCGGTCTCACCCTCACCGAACTGGGCGAGCAATTCCTCGACCAGAGCCGCAGCCTGCTGCGCGAATTCGACGAGATCGAGCGTGCGGTCAGCGCCGGGCGCGATCTGGTGCGCGGCCACCTGGTCGTCTCCGCCCCGGCCGCCTTCGGCCGTCGCCATGTGGCGCCGCACGCGACCGCCTTCAAGGCCCAGCATCCCGAGCTGCGCATGTCGTTCAACTTCACCGACAGCGTGGTCGACCTGGTGCGCGAGGGCTACGACATGGCGATCCGCATCGGCGAGGTGAGCGACCCGAACTACGTCGCCGTGCGGCTCTTTCCCAACCGCCGCGTGGTGTGCGGTACGCCCGACTATTTCGAGCGCCACGGCATCCCGCGCCAGCCCGAGGACCTGGTCCGCCACAACTGCCTCGCCTTCAACCTCGCCGGTGGCCAGCAGCGCGGCTGGTCCTTCCTGCGCGAGGACAAGCTGTTCGCGGTGCGCGTCGAGGGCGATCTCGCCTGCAACGACGGCGAGCTGCTCTATGGCTGGGTGAAACAGGGGCTGGGCGTGGGCTGGCGCTCGACCTGGGAGATCCAGGCCGAGCTCAAGCGCGGCGAGCTGGTGACCGTGCTCGACGAGTTCGCGGTGCCGAGCTACGACATCCAGGCGGTGTATCCGCAGCAGCGCCACCTGCCGGCCAAGGTGCGGCGCTTCATTGATCACCTGAAGGCGATCTACAACCGGCCCGGGTACTGGGAAGGGCGCTGAACGGGAAAAGGGGGCCCGCGGCCCCCTTTTCCCGTTCAGCATCCCTTGCGGGCTCGCGGTCGGCGTGCCGGCCGCGCTCCGGTCAGTGCGCCTCGGCCGCCTTCGCCGCCTCGATCGCCCCGGCGCGGTCCTCGCGGCCGCCGTTGAAGTACAGGTTCAGCACCACCGCCGAGATCGCGGTCAGCAGGATCCCCGACTCGAGCAGCGGGTGCAGGCTGTGCGCCATGTGCTGCATCCAGCGCGGCGCCACCAGCGGCACCAGGCCGAAGCCGATCGACAGCGCGACGATG
>JAREIX010000267.1 GCA_029286945.1 Thauera sp.
GCGCGGCCCTCGTGCCGTTTACGGCGCCGCCGGCGCCCACTCGACGACGCCGTTTAACGACGCCAGATTTGTGCGGAATCAGGGAGCCGGCAACATGAGTTCGGTGGCAATGATTTTCGCGAGCTATGCGATCCGCATGAAGGCGTTTTCGCGCTTCATCCTGAACGGCGATGGCGACCTTGAGGCGTCCCGCACGGCTATGCAATTGTTGCTGCGGGTCGCTGCGTTGACGCGGAACGGCAGCTGATCGTCCCATATTTGCAGCCCCCGCTCCGGGGGTGTCTCACTTCGTGACGCGCGGCTCTCGCCGCGCGCTCGCGATCACCCCGAGCCCGTCCTGGGTCGCCCCGGTACGGACAGCCGCCGGCTCCGGCGCCCGGAGCCGGCAAATGTTGACCAGAAGCTGGACTTGCTGCTGATAACCCCTTGCTGGCGCAATCTCTCGGGTCCTGGAGTTGCCTCAATCCCGATGAATTCCGCAGCCACTACCTCCGCTGGAAGCCCTTTTCGGTCCGAGATGCGATGCCTCGACACGTGACTTACGCTGAGCGGCTCTGCGCGGTAGATCTCAATCCGTTCACGCCGCTTGGACCACAGACTCCGCGACCGCCCGCCCCACATCGGCGGTATTCGCGTCGCCACCCATGTCCGGGGTCCGTGGTCCGGCAACCAGCACCTGCTCGATGGCCTGCATGATGGCGTCGTGGGCGGCGCGGTAGCGGGCGTCGCCATTGCCCAGGAAGTCCAACATCATTGCGCCCGACCAGATCATGGCGATCGGGTTGGCGATGCCCCGGCCGTAGATGTCCGGTGCCGAGCCGTGCACGGGCTCGAACAGGGACGGGAAGCTGCGCTCGGGATTGAGGTTGGCGGAGGGCGCGATGCCGATGGTGCCGGTACAGGCCGGACCGAGGTCGGACAGGATGTCGCCGAACAGATTGGAGGCGACGACGACGTCGAAGCGCTCCGGACTGAGCACGAAGCGGGCGGTGAGGATGTCGATGTGGTACTTGTCCCAGCGCACGTCCGGGTAATGACTGGCCATCGCCCCCAGGCGCTCGTCCCAGTACGGCATGCTGATGGCGATGCCGTTCGACTTGGTGGCCGAGGTCAGGTGCTTCTTCGGGCGGCTCTGGGCGAGCTCGAAGGCGAACTTCAGGATGCGGTCGGTGCCGTGGCGGGTGAAGATCGACTCCTGGATTACGGTCTCGCGCGCGGTGCCCTCGAAGATCCGCCCCCCGATCGAGGAGTATTCGCCTTCGGTGTTCTCGCGGATGACGTAGAAATCGATGTCGCCGACCTTCTTGTTGGCGAGGGGGCAGGGGATGCCCGGCATCAGCCGCACCGGGCGAACGTTCACGTACTGGTCGAAATCGCGCCGGAACTTGAGCAGCGACCCCCACAGCGAGATGTGATCCGGCACGGTGGCGGGCCACCCGACGGCGCCGAAGTAGATGGCGTCGAAGCCGCGGAGCTGCTCGAACCAGTCGTCGGGCATCATCCTGCCGTGCGCGGCGTAGTAGTCGCAGTGGGCCCAGTCGAAGAGGGTGAATGCGAGATCGAGCCCGAACTTGCGCATGGCCGCATCGAGCACGCGCAGCCCCTCGGGCATCACCTCCTTGCCGATGCCGTCGCCGGCGATGACCGCGATCTTGTGCTTCATGGCGATGCTCCTTTTTCGGTGAGGGAATGTCAGGTCCGGGTAGCTTAGGGATCACGCAGATATTTACAATCAGGGCGATTGTGAATCCCGTGGATACGATTCGTGAACGATGAGCCTCAACTCGACGATCTCCGTCTGTTCTGCGTCGTGGCGCGCAATAGCAGCTTTTCCGAAACCGCCCGCCAGCTCGGTGTCTCGAAGGCGGTGGTCAGCAAGCGCATCGCCCTGCTCGAGGGGGCGGTGAAGGAGAGGCTTTTCCACCGCACGACGCGCAAGGTGTCGCTGACCGCCCAGGGCGAGATCGTCCATCAGTGGGCGCAGCGCATCGTCGAGGACGTCGAGCTGATGGGCGAGGCGCTCTCCCGGGAACGGGCCGAGCCGAGCGGATTGCTGCGCATCTGCAGCAGCACAGGTTTCGGCCGCTGCCGCTTGGCGCCGGCGCTGTCGGAGCTGGCCCGGCGCTTTCCGCGACTGGAGATCCAGGTCGAGCTGCTCGACCGCCCGGTTGATCTGATCGATGAGGGCTTCCAGCTCGACATCCGCATCGGGCAGGTGCGCGAGGGCGGTGTCATCAAGCGCCGCATCGCGCGTAATCGCCGCATCCTGTGTGCGTCGCCGGCCTATATCGAGCACTTCGGCATGCCGCAGTCGCTCGACGAGCTGAAGGCCCATCGCTGCATTCCCATCCGCGAGCGCGATCAGGATTTCGGGCGTTGGGAGCTGGAGGGGCCCGGGGGCGCTGCCGTGGTCAAGGTCGGCGGGCCCTTGTCCGCCAACAACGGCGAGATCGTCCGCCAGTGGGCGATCGATGGCCACGGCATCATCCTGCGTTCGACCTGGGACGTCCGCGGCGAGATTGAGGCGGGTCGCCTGGTGGCGGTGCTGCCCGACTACGCCCAGCCGGCGGACGTGTGGGCGGTCTTCCCCTCGCGCTTGTCGGTGTCGGCCAAGCTCAGGATCTGTGTCGAGTTCCTGGAAGACTGGTTCGCGCAGTCGGGCTTGAACGCGGGCTGACGCTCTACCAGTTCGACTTGCCCGGGGACGGCCCGTCCGCGTGCTGGCGAAGGTAGTCGCGCAGGTGCTCGACGAAGCAGGCGACCTTGGCGGACAGGTTCAGGCGCTCGGGGTAGACCGCGTGGATGTCGGCGGGCGGCGTGTCGTAATCGGGCAGGACTTGTACCAGCCGGCCGCTGCGCAGGTACTTGGCGACATCCCATTCCGCACGCATCAGGACGCCGCGGCCGTCCAGCCCCCAGTTGAGCGCGACCTCGCCGTCGTTCGTGCTCAGCTTGCCGTGCACCTTGATCGTCTCCGTGTGTCCGCCCCGGCTCAGGCGCCAGTTGCCATAGGCGGCGTCGTTCTGACGCAGCACGATGCACGCGTGCTGCGTCAGGTCGTGCGGATGGGTCGGCTCGCCCGCCGTGCGCAGATAGGTCGGCGAGGCCACCAGCAGACGCCGGTTCGCGGCGATCCTCTTGGCGATCAGGCGTGAGTCGGGCAGCTCGCCGAACCGGATCGATACATCGATCGACTCGTCCGGCAGGCTGACCGGCCGGTCGGTGAGGTGCAGTTGCACGTCCACGTCGGGATAGCGCTCGGAGAAGGTCGAGATCGCCGGACCGATGTACGAGCGGCCGAAGCCCAGCGGGGCATTGATCCTCAGCAGTCCCTTGGGCGCAGCCCGGCTGCTCGACACCCGGCGCTCCAGTTCCTCGATGTCGCTGAGGATGCGCTGCGCATGTTGGAAATACACCTCGCCTTCGCTGGTCAGGTTGATCCGGCGCGTCGTCCGGTTCAGCAGACGGACGCCAAGACGATCCTCGAGTTGCGACAGCCGCCGCGAGACTGCCGGCGGCGTCAGGTTCAGCTCGCGCGCGGTCGCCGCCAGGCTGCCCTGCTTGACCAGCAGACAGAAGAAGGCCAGTTCCGAATCGACGTTCATTAGTTAATTTTTTGCATGTATCTATTAACTTTACGTCGATTCATATTTCTTTCCTAGGTCTTAACCTCCGCCTCGCTACATCCCGCAGAGCGCAGCACCCTTCGCGACCCCTGATCGGGGACGGCGCCAGAGCCGCGCAAGACGGCCGCCGCCGACCTGGATTGGTCAATGTCATCAAGAGAGGAGACTCCTATGGAAATGGAACTCGAAAAGCGGACCTTGCGCCGGATCACCTGGCGCATCGTGCCCTTCATCATGCTGCTGTACTTCATCG
>JAREIX010000268.1 GCA_029286945.1 Thauera sp.
CGGCGTCGAGTACCGCATCGTCACCGAGGACACCTACTCGATCGTCAAGGACAAGATCCCCGAGGGCAAGACCACCTGCTCGCTGTGCTCGCGCCTGCGTCGCGGCATCATCTACCGCACCGCCAGGGAGATCGGCGCCACCCGCATCGCGCTCGGCCACCACCGCGACGACATGCTCGAGACCCTGTTCCTGAACATGTTCTTCGGCGGCAAGATCAAGGCCATGCCGCCCAAGCTGGTCAGCGACGACGGCAACCACGTGGTGATCCGCCCGCTCGCCTACTGCACCGAGGCCGACATCGCCCGTTTCGCGCGCACGATGGATTTCCCCATCATCCCGTGCAACCTTTGCGGCTCGCAGGAGAACGCCCAGCGCAAGCAGATCAAGGCCATGCTGCAGGGCTGGGCGCGCGACTACCCGGGGCGCATCGAGTCGCTCGCCACCTCGCTGAAGAACGTCGTGCCCTCGCACCTGGCCGATGCGCGCCTGTTCGACTTCGTCGGCCTGACGCAGCAGACCGTGGTCGAGGAAGGCGACACCGCCTTCGATCCGCCCGAACTGCCCGCCGCGCCGGCCACCCAGACCGTGCGCCTGCTGCGGCCCGGCGCGGACGCGGACTGAGCCAGCGTCCGCGACGACGGGATCGGCCGGCGCGCTCTTGCGAGGCTGCGGTCGCCCGCTCATGATGCAGGCTGTTCGCGCCGCGCGAACGCCCGCTGCTGCAACGAAAACCGGAACTGCATTCGATGTCCGAGCGAAAGAACCTGTGTGTCCTCGTCGCCCTCCACCGCTGGGAGGGTGCGCTCGCGGACGCGCTCGGCGAGGACGAGGCGCGGCGCGCCAGCGAGCGCTGCGCCAACCGCATCGAGCGCGCCATCAGTGCGCAGGGCGGCAGTCTCCTGGCGCTGGAGCCGGGGCAGACCCTCGCCGTCTTCGAGCGCAGCGACGTCGCCATCCACGCCGCAAGCGACGCGCTGCAGCGCATCCACAACCTGCCGCCGCTGCGCGGGGCGCGCCAGCCGGTGCGGCTCGGCCTGCACTACGGCCTGCTGGACGGCGGCGAGACGGGCACGCCGACGGCTGCCGGCGAAGGCGTGGAGGTCGCCCGCCTGCTCGCCGGACGCTGCGAGGACGAACAGGCGCTGGTGTCGGGCGCCGCCGTGATGGTGGCGGGCGCCGCGGCCCGCCTGCTGGTCGGCACCCAGGCGCTGGCCGGCCCCGAGTGGTCGCGGCTGGAGTGGCCGGTGTACGTGATCGGCCAGCGTGCCGGCCTGGTCACCTCGATCCCGGCGGCGGCGCGGGTGACGCAGCGGCTGCGCATCCGCCACCAGCAGGACGTGCTGTTCGTCGAGGAGCTGCGCCCGGTGGTGCTGCTCGGCCGCGAGCTCGGTAACGACGTCACCATCATGGATCCGCGCGCATCGCGCCAGCACGCGCGCATCGAACGCCGGCGCGAGGGCTTCGTGCTCTTCGACCAGAGCACCAACGGCACCTACGTCGCGATCGAGGGCCAGGCCGAACGCCACGTCAAGCAGGACCGCATGGTGCTCAACGGCACCGGGCGCATCGGCTGCGGCTTCTCGGCGGAAGAGGTCGAGCGCGATCTGGTGTTCTTCGACATCATCTGACCCGGCCGGCGGCCAGGCCCGGCGCACCGCCGGAAGCCGGCGCCGGAGCGAAACCCCGGCGCCGGAACGGCATCACCCCTTGAGGCACTCGGCCATGAAGGTCTTGCGCTTGGCGCCGCGCAGCGACTGCTCGGTGGCGGACTGGTTGCAGGCCTTCTCGCGCGTTGACGCATCCGCACCGGCAGCGGCGAGCGTGGCCTGCGCAGGCGTTGCCGCGGCCGTCGCAGCAGGCGCGGCCGGCGCTGCAGCCTTCATTGCCGCCCCTGCTGCACTGCCTGCCTCCGCGCCCGCCGCACTGGCCGCGGCGGGCGCCGCCGTCGTGGTGGCCGCAACCGCTGCCTTGCCCGCCTCGCCCCCGCCCCCCACAGCGCTTGCGCCCGCAGCCGAAGCCTCCGCGGCCGGCCCCGTCGGCGCCGCTTTCGCCGCGCTGGCATCATGCCGGCCGCGCAGGCAGGTGCTCATGAACGCCTTGCGCTCCTCCCCTTTCAGCGCCTGTTCCCGGGCCTCGGCATTGCAGCGCTTCATGCGTTCGTGCTGGGGGTTGGCCCAGGCCTGCGCAGGCGTCAGCGCCATCACCGCCAGGCTGGCGCACACTGCGCCGATCATGGTCTTCATCGGATACGCTCCTCTTCTGGTTATTACGCAAAATGCGTAGCACGATTTTGCATATGGCATTTCTTCGCGTCAATCCGTTTGTCATTGCCCAGGCAGCACCGCGGGCGCCGCGATGCTGAGCGGCGACCTCGCCGCGCTCGGCGGCCTGGCGCTGTCGGCCTTCCTCGCCGCCACCGTGCTGCCCGGCGGCTCGGAGGCGGTGTTCGCCGCCCTGCTCGCGCTGCGCCCCGAACTCGCGCCGGCCGCGCTGCTGACGGCGACGGCGGCCAACACCGCCGGCGGCATGAGCACCTACCTGCTCGGCCGCCTGCTGCCGCGCAAGGAGCTGACGCCGCGCCTGGCCACCGTGCAGCGCTGGGGCAGCGCCGCGCTGCTGCTGTCGTGGGTACCGCTGGTGGGCGATGCGCTGTGTGGCGCCGCCGGCGTGCTGCGCCTGAACTGGGCGGCGTGCCTGCTGTGGATGGCCGCGGGCAAGGGCGCACGCTACGCCGCCATCGCCTGGGCGCTGCAATGAGGCACCGCGTCCGGGGCCAGCCGCGCCTTGGCCTATACTTCCGGCCTCCCCGACCGCCGCAGGAGCGAACATGTCCGCAATCGAACGCCATGGCGTCAGCGCCCGCTACGCCGACGCCGTCATCCACAACGACGTGATCCATCTCGTCGAGGTGCCCGCCAGCACGGGCGCCGACATCAGCGTGCAGACACGCGAGGTGCTCGACAGCATCGCGCGCCAGCTGCGTGGCCTGGGCAGCGACCCCTCACGCATCCTGATGGCCACCGTCTATCTCACCGACCTCGCCGACTGCGAGGCGATGAACGCCGTGTGGGATGCCTGGATCCCGGCCGGGCACGCCCCCGCGCGCGCCTGCGTGAAGGTCGCCGGCCTGGTCGATCCCGGCTGGCGGATCGAGATCGCACTGACTGCAGCGCGCTGAGCGCCCGGCACGGCGCGCCCAGGCAACCGCGCGCGGTCTGCAGCGGCCGCCCGCGGGCAATCCACAAACCCTGTAAGGTCTTGTTTCTTGCTGCATGGTGCACTGCGGTTCGCTAGAATGGGTCTCTTCCCTGCAGCCGCTTCCCGGTAGCCCAATGAGCCAACGCCTGCGCGAAATCCCGTACAACTACACCTCGTTCTCCGACCGCGAGATCATCATCCGCCTGCTCGGCGCCGAGGCCTGGGCGGTGCTCGACGCGCTGCGCACCGAGCGCGTCACCGGCCGCTCGGCGCGCATGCTGTACGAGGTGCTCGGCGACATCTGGGTGGTGCGCCGCAACCCCTACCTCGAGGACGACCTGCTCACCAGCCGCGAGCGGCGCGAGGCGCTGATCGGCGCGCTCGACCATCGCCTCAACGAGGTCGACAAGCGTCGCCACGGCAACGACCGGGTCGCGCTGCTGATCGCCCGCGCCCGCGAGGCGGTCGCCAACTTCGAGCGCTGGTTCGACGACACCGCGCGCCGGCGCAAGGCGGTGCTCAAGGCCCTGGCCCGGCACACCCGCCGCGACAACATCTGCTTCGACGGCCACGCCCGCGTCTCCCACGTCACCGACGCCACCGACTGGCGGGTCGAGTATCCCTTCGTGGTGCTCTACCCCGACACCGAGGAAG
>JAREIX010000037.1 GCA_029286945.1 Thauera sp.
GCGCTCGCCGGCGAGCGCCTGCAGCAGCGCCAGCGCCCGGCTCGCGCGCCGCGCGGCGGCGAGGGCCGCGCGCCCTTCGGCGGCGATGTCGAGCAGCGGGTCCTCGTCGGCGTCGCTGACCGCGTCCGCGCGGCGCAGTCCGGGCGGCAGCGCCAGCGCCACGACCTCGCCCAGCGGCGCGTGGTAGTAGCGCGCGACGAAGCCGACCAGCGCCAGCCAGTCCGCCGGCAGCGCGGGCACGCCGCGCTGGATGTGATGCACCGGCTTGAGCCGCGCGGCCGCGATCTCGCCGGCGGTGTCGGCATCGCCGAGGCCGACGATCAGGCCGCTGCGGTCACCGCGCCCGAAGGGCACCTTCACGCACCGCCCGACATCCTCCGCCGTGGCATCTGCCGCTGCGTAATCAAACACTTGCGGCAGGGGAATCGGCAGGGCGACGCGGACGATGGCCATGGGGTGGCGTTGATCAGGGGAAAACGGCTTTCGCTTCAGGTGCTTGCGGGATTTTTGTGAGACCGGATGGAGAAAACGGCGGTCAAGTCTCTGGCTGGAAATGGCCCTTTTCGCTTGTCCACAAATCCTGTGGATAAGTTTGTTGAAAAGCTGGGTGAATCGGCCTCAAACCTGCGCCGGATAAGGCTTTTCGTCACATTGCCTTAACATTGCGCGAAATTTTATTCTTTATTTTTCAATGGCTTATTTAAAATCATGCATGAACCCGCATTTCCTGGCCATGGCGGCGACTGGAACCGCTGGATGTGCATAAGTCAAGCACCCGATAGTCAATTTTGTGCTTGACAGGCGGCGCCCGATGACACGTCGGGCTGCCGCCGTGGCCCCGCTCAGCCCCGCGCGCGAATCTCGCGGCTGTAGGCGTGCACGGTGTCGACCAGCACGCTGACGTTATCGGGCGGGGTGTACTGCGAGATGCCGTGGCCGAGGTTGAAGACGTGGCCGGAGTGGTTGCCGAAGGCATCGAGCACGCGCCGGGTCTCGGTGGCCACCGCTTCGGGCGGCGCGAACAGCACGTTGGGGTCGAGGTTGCCCTGCAGCGCCACCTTGTCGCCCACCAGCGCGCGGGCGCGGCCGATGTCCATGGTCCAGTCGAGGCCCACCGCGTCGCAGCCGATCGCGGCGATCGACTCCAGCCACAGCCCGCCGCCCTTGGTGAACACGATGCTGGGCACGCGCTGGCCTTCACGCTCGCGGATCAGGCCGGCGACGACCTGCTCGAGGTAGCGCAGCGAGAACTCCCTGTAGGCCGCCTCGGACAGCACCCCGCCCCAGGAGTCGAACACCATCACCGCCTGCGCGCCCGCCTCGATCTGGGCGTTGAGGTACTTCACCACCGCCTGCGCGGTGACCTCGAGGATGTGGTGCATGAGGTCGGGGCGGCTGTAGGCCAGGCTCTTGACCTTGCGGTAGTCGTCGGAGGAGCCGCCCTCCACCATGTAGCAGGCGAGCGTCCACGGGCTGCCGGAGAAGCCGATCAGCGGCACGCTGCCGTCGAGCGCGCGGCGGATCTCGCTCACCGCGTCCATCACGTACTGCAGCTCGGCATGGGGATCGGGCGCCGTCAGGTTGCGGATCTCCCACTCGTCCTTCAGCGGGCGCTCGAAGCGCGGGCCCTCGCCTTCGGCGAAGTACAGGCCGAGGCCCATCGCATCGGGCACGGTGAGGATGTCCGAGAACAGGATCGCGGCGTCGAGGTCGTAGCGCGCCAGCGGCTGCAGCGTGACCTCGCAGGCCATCGCCGGGCTCTTGCACAGGTTGAGGAAGTTGCCGGCGCGGCGGCGGGTCTCGCAGTATTCCGGCAGGTAGCGGCCGGCCTGGCGCATCAGCCAGACGGGCGTGTATTCGGTGGGCTGGCGCAGCAGCGCGCGCAGGAAGGTGTCGTTCTTCAGTCGGCTCACGTCGAGTCCTCAAAGGCAGGCAATCGGTTCGGGCAATCGTGCTCAGGGCGCGATTATCGCCTGTCCGGCCGGACTCTGGGGTTGTCGGCGGTCAAGCGCGCCCGGCGGCCGCGCCCGCGGGCCGCCTCAGCGCCGCCAGAAGGTGGGGGTGAGCACGACCAGGAGGGTGAAGATCTCCAGCCGGCCGAGGATCATCGCGAACGCCAGCACCCACTTCTGGAAGGCCTCGAGGGCCTGGTAGTTGGAGGCCGGGCCCACCGCCTCGAGGCCGGGGCCGGTGTTGTTGAGACAGGCCACCACCGCCGAGAAGGCCGTGATCAGGTCGAGCCCGGTGGCCGACAGCACCAGCGTCAGGCTGACGATCGACACCATGTACATGAAGCTGAAGCCGAGCACCGCATGCAGGATGTTCTCCGGCACCGGCTTCGTTCCCATGCGCACCGGACGCACGGCATTCGGATGCAGCGAGCGCACGATCTCGCGGAACACCTGCTTGTAGAGGATCATCGCCCGCATCATCTTGATGCCGCCGCCCGCGGAGCCGGAACAGGCGATGAAGCTGCCGAGGAACAGGATCCAGATCTGCGCGAACATCGGCCACAGCGTGTAGTCGTGGGTGGCCAGGCCGAGCGAGGTCGAGATCGACACGACGTGGAAGGCGACGTAGCGCAGGGCCTCGCCGGCGTCGGTGAACACGCCCTGGACCAGCAGGTAGATGGTCAGCATCAGGGTGCTCAAGGCAAGCACCAGGAAGTAGAACGGAATCTCGGGATCGCGCAGGTAGGGGCGAAACGAGCGCCGCATCAGCGCGAGGTAGTGCGTCGCATAGTTCAGCCCGGCAAGGAGCGCGAACACGATGATGACGATCTCGACCTGCAGGCTGTTGAAGTGTCCGAGCGAGGCATCCTTGTTCGAGAAGCCGCCCAGGCCGGCGACGCTGAAGGCGTGGATCACCGCGTCCCAGCCGTCGAGCCCGGCCCACCACAGGCTGAAGCCGCAGGCGACGGTGAGCAGCACGTAGGTGAGCCACAACCCCTTGGCGGTCTCGGCGATGCGCGGGGTGAGACTCGAGTCCTTCATCGGCGTCGGCACCTCGGCCTTGTACAGCTGCCGCCCGCCGATGCCGAGCAGCGGCAGGATCGCCACCACCAGCACGATCACGCCCATGCCGCCGATCCAGTGCATGAAGGTGCGCCACAGGTTGATCGACAGGGGCAGATGGTCCAGCCCGGTGAGCACCGTCGCCCCGGTGGCGGTGAGTCCGGAGACGGCCTCGAAATACGCGTCGGTGAAGCGCAGCTCGGGAATGTAGGCGAGCAGCGGCAGGGCGCCGAACAGCGGCAGCACCACCCAGGTCGCGGCCACCAGCAGGAAGCCGTCGTGCACCCGCAGGTCGCGGCGCTGGCTGCGCGTGGTGGCCCACAGCAGCAGCCCGGCGACGAAGGTCACGAACAGCGCCTGGTCATAGGCCAGCGTGGCGCCGTCGCCGACCCAGGCCGACACCGCCAGCGGGAAGGCCATCAGCAGGCCGAAGATCATGATGATCAGCCCGAGCGCGTTCAGCGCCGGGTGGTAGGCGCGCAGCGATGTCCGCATGTCAGAGGAAGTGGAAGCCGACCTGGAACAGCTTCTCCACCTTCTGCACCAGCTTCTTGCTGGTGCAGAACACGATCACGTGGTCATTCTCCTCGATCACCGTGTCGTGGTGGGGCATCAGCACCTCGCGCCGGATCACGCGCCCTTCCTCGTTGCTGACATCGCGCACGATGGCGCCGATGCTGGTGCCGCGCGGCAGCGCGATCTCCTCGATCGCGCGCCCGACCACCTTGGAGTCCTTGCGGCTGCCGTGGGCGATGATCTCGAGCGCCTCGGCGGCGCCGCGGCGCAGGCTGTGCACCGCGACCACGTCGCCGCGGCGCACGTGCGCGAGCAGCGTGCCGATCGAGGTGTGGGCGGGCGAGATCGCGATGTCGATCGGGCCGCCCTGCACCAGATCGACGTAGCTCTTGCGGTTGATCAGCGCCAGCGTGCGCCGCGCGCCCATGCGCTTGGCGAGCGAGGCGGACATGATGTTGTCCTCCTCGTCGTTGGTGAGCGCGACGAACAGGTCGGTCTCGTCGATGCCCTCGCCCTCGAGCAGCTTCTCGTCGGTCGAGTCGCCGCGCAGCACGAGCGCGTTCGACAGCTGGGAGGCGAGCATCTCGGCGCGGCCGCGGTTCAGCTCGAGGATCTTGACGTGGTAGTTGTGCTCGATCGACTGCGCCAGGCGGAAGCCGATGTTGCCGCCGCCGGCGATCATGATCCGCCGCATCGGGCCGTCGGAGCGGCGCAGCTCGCGCATCACCTGGCGGATATGCACGGTGGCGGCGAGGCAGAAGACCTCGTCGCCGGGCAGGATGATGGTGTCGCCCTCGGGCATGATCGGCTCGCCGTTGCGGTAGATCGCTGCGATCCGCACCTCGACGTTGGGCAGGTGGAAGCGCAGCGCCTTCAGCGGGTGGCCGACCAGCGGGCCGCCCTCGAAGGCACGCACGCAGATCAGGCTGACCACGCCATCGGCGAACTCGAGCACCTGCAGGGCCTCGGGGAAGGCGATCAGGCGCTTGATGTAGTCGGTGACGACCTGCTCGGGGCAGATCGAGAAGTCCACCGCGAAGTTGTCCTCGTCGAGCAGCTCCGGGTGATCGACATAGTCGGTCGAGCGCAGGCGGGCGATGCGGGTGGGCAGGTTGTACAGCGCCTTGGCGATGCGGCAGGCACAGAGGTTGGTCTGGTCGGACTGGGTGACGGCGATCAGCAGGTCGGCGTCGTCGGCGCCCGCCTCCTTGAGCACGCTGGGTGAGGCCGCGTTGCCGCATACGGTGCGGATCTCGAGCCGTTCGCGCAGCGCGGCGAGGTATTCCTCACTGGTGTCGACAAGGGTGATGTCGTTGGCCTCCGACACCAGGTTTTCCGCAACCGACGCCCCGACCTGGCCGGCGCCGAGAATGATGATCTTCACCCTGTATTCCCGACTGAATGTAAGGGAATGATTCTACGCCGGCGCCGCACGCCGACCAAGCTCATTGTGCACTGCAGCACGCCGCTGCGGCAGTGCGCGTCAGTGCTCCTCGTGCCGCCGCCCGGCCTGCAGGCCGAGCTGCTTGAGCTTGCGGTAGAGGTGGGTGCGCTCGAGGCCGGTCTTCTCCGCCAGGCGGGTCATGTTGCCGCCCTCCAGGCGCAGGTGGTGCTCGAAGTACATGCGCTCGAAGGCCTCGCGCGCCTCGCGCAGCGGCTGGTCGAGGGAGACCCCGCAGGCGCCCGCGGCGAGATCCGGCGGCAGCAGGCGGCGCACCTCGCCGGCGCCGATCTCCTCCTCGAGCGTGCCGAGCGCAAGCGACTTCACCGCCGCGCGCAACTCCGGGTAGCCGCCCGGCCAGGGCAGGTTGCGCAGCTGGTTCAGCGCCGCGGTGGAGAAGCGGCGCAGCGGCACCTCGCCGGCCTCGACCAGGTGCAGCAGCAGCTGGCTGGCGAGCTCGGGCAGGTCATCGCGGACGTCGGCGATCGAGGGCGGCGCCAGGCTGACCTCGAACAGGCGGCTGAGCAGGCCCTCCTCCCAGCCCTCGCCGATCAGCCCCTCCAGGCTGCGGTCGGTGGCGACCACCAGACGCAGGTCGTAGCGCTCGAGGCGGTCGAGCGCGAAGGCCAGGTTCTTCTGCTGCGCGCGCGACAGGCGCGCGAGCTCGCCCACGAACAGCACGCCGCCGTGGGCCGACTGCAGCTGGCCGATGTCGATCGGCGCGGTGACGCCGGCCAGATCCAGCCAGGGCGCGTTGGGCGCCTGCACGCTGCGCGCCACCAGCTCGGCGAGGGTGCCGGCGCCCACGCGCAGCAGCAGCACCCGCGAGCTGCCGGTGATCTGCTCGACGCGGCGCTTGAGCTCGCGCAGCGGCACCGAGCGGGTGAACGCCGCCAGCGTCAGCGGCGCCGGCGCGCCGGGCGCCTGCGGACGCTGCAGCCCGCGCTTGACCGCGGCCAGCAGCTTCTGCAGCGCGATCGGCTTCTCCAGGTAGTCGATCGCGCCGATGCGGGTGGCCTCGACCGCGGTGTCGATCGTGCCGTGCCCCGACATCATCACCACCGGCATGTTGAGCTGGCCGTTGGCCGCCCACTCCTTGAGCAGGGTGATGCCGTCGGTGTCGGGCATCCAGATGTCGAGCAGCACCATGTCCGGTCGCACTGCATTGCGTGCGGCCCGCGCGGCGCTTGCGTTCTCGGCCAGCAGGATGTCGTGCCCCTCGTCGCGCAGGATCTCGGAGAGCAGCTCGCGGATACCGATTTCGTCGTCAACGATCAGAATTTTTGCCATTGTGTTTCTTCAAGCTTCGTTGTGTTCGGCGAGGCGCAGCCGGATGCGCACCTCGGCGCCGCCGCCCTCGCGATTGCTCAGGCGGACGTCGCCACCGTGCTCATCGACGATCTTCTTCACCATCGCCAGGCCAAGTCCGGTGCCGCGGGACTTGGTGGTGAAATAGGGCTCGAAGGCGCGCGCCAGCACCTCCGCCGGAAAGCCGGGCCCGTTGTCGCGGAACATCAGCACGGCGCGCTCGCCGTCGCGCCGGGTGAGGACCGCGATTTCGCCGTCTTCCTGGGCGGCCAGCGCGTCCTGTGCATTCTGCAGCATATTGTGGATCACCTGCCGCAGCTGCGTCGTATCGCCCTGCACCAGCGGCAGGTTGCTGCCCAGCTCGGTGTGGATGCGCACGCTGGCGCTCTCGTAGAGGTTCAGCACCTCGCGCAGCAGCGCATTGAGGTCGATCGAGGCCAGCATCGGCGCGGGCAGGCGGGCGTAGTCGCGGAAGGCGTTGACCAGGTTCTTCATCGCCTCGACCTGGTTGACGATGGTCGTGGTGGCGCGCTCGAGCATCTCGCGGCCGCTGTCGTCGAGGCGGTCGGAGAGCTTGAAGGCGAGCCGCTCGGCGGAGAGCTGGATCGGCGTCAGCGGATTCTTGATCTCGTGCGCCAGGCGACGCGCCACCTCGCCCCAGGCCGCGGTGCGCTGCGCCGCCACCAGGCTGGAGATGTCGTCGAACACCACGACCAGACCGCCGCCGGTGCTCGCTGGCAAGCGCGAGCCGTGGATCAGCAGGGTGCGCGGCGTGCTGTCCTTGACCGGCAGCTCCATCTGCTTCTGCCAGTCGCCCTCGTTGGCGGCGAAGCCCTCGCGCAGCACGTCGCGCAGCTCGGGGTGACGCGGCCAGGCCTCGAGGGTGATGTCCTCGAAGCCGGCGAGGTCGTCCTCGAGGATCTGCAGCGCGCCATGGTTGGCCGCGCGCAGGTGGCCCTCGGGCGAGAACGCGAGCACGCCGGTGGACAGGTTGGCGAGCACCGACTCGAGATAGGCGCGCGCGGCCTCGACCTCGGCGCGGTTGCGGTCGGCCGCGGCACGCGCCTCCTGCAGCTGGCGCGTCATGCGGTTGAAGGACTGGGTCAGCACGCCGAGCTCGTCGCTCGCCGGCAAGGCCTGGCGCGGGCTGTAGTCGCCCTGTGCCACGGCGCGCGTGCCCTCGGCCAGGATCAGCAGCGGCGCGGCCAGGCGACGGGCGATCAGCACCGCCACCGCGAGCGCGCCGAGCAGCGCGAGCAGCAGCGTGAGGCTCAGCGTGACGGTGTAGATGCGCTTGAGTCCGCTGCGGGCGAGCGTGAGCTGCTGGTACTCCCGAAAGGCCTCCTGCACCGCCTCGGCATGGCGACCGAAGGACTCCGGCACCGGCTGGGACAGCACCAGCAGCCGCGCCTCGCCGGCCAGCGTGCGCACCGGGATGGGCGTGATCACGCGGATCACCAGGCGGCCGTCGGACTGGCTGCCGACGGTGTGGAACTGGCGCGCCTGGCGGGCCTGGCGCAGCTCGTTGGGGTCGGGCAGGTCGGGGATCAGGTTCTGGCCGGACTCCGAGGCGGTGGCCAGCACCTGGCCGTTGGCCGACAGGATGGTCGCGCTGCTGATGCCGGCCTGCTCGCGCAGGCGGTTGAGCCGGGTGCTCGCACCCTGCGCGGCGCCCTCGAGATCGAGCACCATGTCGTCGGCCTTGTCGCGCACCTGGCTCACCAGGTAGTCGAGCGCGTTCTGGCCGAGCGCGATACCGCCCTCGAGCGCGGAATCGACGCGGACGTCGAACCAGGACTCGATGCTGCGCACCACGAACTGCAGCGATACGGCATAGATGACCAGGCCGGGCACCACGCCCATCAGCGCGAACAGCAGCACCAGGCGGTACTTGAGCCGGGAACCGAACTGGCGTGCGCGGTACTCGCGCCACAGCTGGCGCAGCTGCACGCCGACCAGCCCGCCGAGCACCACCACCATCGCGCCGTTGAGGGCGAGCAGGTAGGGATAGCTGGTGGCGAACAGCTCGGTGTTGGCGCTCGCCGAGGTGAGCAGGAACAGCGAGATCCCCGCCAGCGCGGCGGCGACGACGAGCAGGATGCGCTTCATCGGAAACCTGGCGCGCCGGGCAGGAAGGTCCACCGCATCCACTCCGTACCGATGTTCCAGTCGCTGCTGCCGATGGCGGTGACCTGGAAGGGCTTGGGCAACTGGCTGGTGTCGAGGCGGAAGCGCAGCGCCACCTCGTGCGAGACGCCCGCCTCCAGTGTGTCGAGATCGGCCACCTGCCAGTTGCGCACGCGCTGCATGGTGCGCACCGCGCCCTCGAGGCTGTCGAAGCTCTGATGGATGCTGCCGATCGACAGCCGATAGCTGCGGGTGATGGCGTGGTAGGACAGGCGGTAGTCGAGGCTGCGCTCGACCACGGTGGCGTTGAGCCAGTACCAGCGCGGGCGCTCGATCACCAGCTCGGTGGTGAAGTACAGCGAGACCCCGCGCGCGACCGCGTCGGCCAGGCGCGGGTTGAGCTCGAGGTCGATGTCGGCGTTGAGCACGTAGCCGCCGTCACCGCGCACGATCTCGGCGCTGCGGATCACGCTCTCGGCACGGGCGCCGAGGGCCAGCACGGCGATCAGCGCACACAGCAGCCAGCGCAGCAGGCGCTCAGGCCTGCCGGCGCAGCAAGGCGTAATAGAAGCCGTCATGTTCGGCATTGGGCAGCAGTTGGAAGTCCGGGCGACCCTGGATGGGCAGGCGTTGCGCGTCTGCGTGACGGGCGCAGAAGCGGGCGATCTGCGCGGCGTTCTCCTCGTCGAAGACCGAGCAGGTGACGTAGAGCATTGTGCCACCCGGTGCCAGCGTATGCCAAAGCGCATCCAGGATTTCGGCCTGCTGCGCGGCAAACTGCACGATGTCGGTATCACGCCGCAGCCACTTGATGTCGGGATGGCGGCGGACGACGCCCGAGGCCGAACAGGGCACGTCGGCCAGGATGCGGTCGAAGGGCCGGCCGTCCCACCACGTGGCGCGCGCGCGGCAGTCCGCCACCCGGACCGTCGCCTGCAGGCCGAGGCGGTCAAGGTTGTGCTCGATGCGGCGGGCACGCACCGCGTCGAGCTCGAGCGCGAGCAGCTCGATATCGGCGCGCTCGAGCAGGTGCGCGCTCTTGCCGCCCGGCGCGGCGCAGGCGTCGAGCACGCGCTCGCCGGCCTGCGGGTCGAGCAGGCGGGCGGCCCACTGCGCGCCGGCGTCCTGCACCGACACCCTGCCCTCCGCATGGCCCGGCAGCCGGGCGACCGGCAGCGCGCGCTCGAGCAGGAGCGCGTCGTTGTCCAGCCGGCGGGTCGCGCAGCCCGCGGCGGCGAGCTCGGCCTCGGCCTGCGCGATCGTGCCGCGGCGCAGATTGACGCGCAGCGCCATCGGCGGGCGCTCGTTGCCGGCGGCCAGCGCTGCCTCCCAGGCGCCCGGATGGGCCTGCTTCACGCGCTGGATCCACCACGCCGGGACGCCGTAGCGGGCCTCGGGATCGCGCTGTTCCCACGCCGCCCACTGCTCGCGCTGGCGCAGGGCGTTGCGCAGCACGCCGTTGACCATGCTCTTGAGGCCGGGGATCAGCGCCGCCGCGGCTTGCACCGCCTGATCGACCACGGTGTGGGACTGCTCGGGCCGCTGCCGCAGCCGCGTCAGCGCCACCAGCAGCAGGGCATGGATCACGGTCGCAGGCGGCGCGCTCAGCAGGTGGTCGAGCACCACACCGCCGCGGCGGAACTCGCGCAGCGTGGTCCATGCGAGGTCGCGCACCGCGCCGCGGGTGGCCTCGGGCCAGGCGGGATGCGCGGCCTGCAGGCGCTCGTAGGCCTCGGTCAGGTTGCCGCCCTCGAACACGGCGGTCACGAGCTCAGCCGCCCACACCATGGACTGGGCGAGGCTGTCGGGTGCCAGGGTGATGGGAGGTGGCGCGGGGCGACGGGGGCGGTGCAGTGCACTGCCCTGCCCGGCGCGGGGCGGGCGTCGATCGGAACGGGGTGAGGAAGTCACGGTATCGGGAGGACGAACGGAAGGCAGCCTGCGGGCTCAGGCGAGCAGGCTGCGCAGATGATTGGGAAGCGCGAACTGTGCGCAATGCACGGCGCCGTTCAGGTGCTGCAGGCCTGCGATCCCGCGGGCGTGGAGGCGTCGATCGACTTCGTCCGCCGACAGCGCGGCGGGATCGATGGCATCGGACGCGGAGGCCAGCCCCCACAGGCTACCGTAGAGCGGGATGTACAGGAAGTACGGGCGCACGCAGGCGAACACGCTGCGCAGGCTGCGGACCATCGCCTGCACCCGCGCGGGCTGGAACACCGGGGTGCCGAGGTGCAGGCTCAGCATGCCGCCCGCGGCGAGCAGCGCGCGGCAGGCGGCGAAGAAATCCGCCGTGTGCAGCGCGGCGGCCGGCCCGACCGGGTCGGTGAGGTCGAGCACGATCAGGTCGTAGCGCTCACCCCCCGCAGCGCGCTGCGCACGGACGTAATCGAGGCCGTCGCCGATGCGCAGCTCGACGCGGGGATCGTCGAGCACGCCGTGGTGCACGCCGTGCAGGTAGCGGCGGGCGAGCGCCACCACCTGAGCGTCGAGCTCGACGATCACGACCCGCCGCATGGTGCCGTACTTCAGCAGCTCCTCGGCCGAGCCGCCGTCACCGCCGCCGATGATCAGCGCCTTGCGCGGACCCGGATGGGCGAGGCCGGGCACGTGGACCAGGTTCTCGTGGTAGTGGAACTCGTCGCGCTCCGAGCTCATGAAACAGCCATCGAGCCGGAACAGACGGCCGAAGCGCGGCGTCTCCCAGACCTCGTAGGCCTGCCACGGTGAGCGCCCGGCTTCCAGCAGCCGGCCACCGCGCAGGTAGTGACCGGCATCCTCGCACAGGGGCTCGATCAGCGCGTCATCCGGGAGGTGCAGTGCAGGCTCGGCCATCGATCAGTTCTCCAGCGGGCATGCCCGGACCGTGCGCGAGGACTCGGTGCCTTCCCGCTGCCGGCAGCGGTCGCGTACGCAGGTCGCAGCGAACCGAGACCCGGGCGACTGGCCGGCGATCGGCGTGGAACGGTTCATGGTGGGGTATGAGGCAGAACGAAGGGCTGAGCCGATGCTAACACGCGCCGTCCGCCCCCTCGCCCTGCGCCCGGCACGCGCTGTTCCACGTGAAACAGGTGCGCTCAACGCAGGAAGGTGTCGTAGCTGAGGCGCGCAATCAGCACCAGCACCACACCGAGGAACATCTTGCGCACGAAGCCGGTGCCATGCTTCAAGGCCATTCGCGAGCCGAGGAGCGCGCCGGCCAGGTTGCTCGCGGCCATCACCGCCGCCAGCATCCACATCAGCTCGACATTGCCGGCGAAGTACGCGATCGCCGCCAGGTTGGTGGCGACGTTGAGGATCTTCGCCGACACCGAGGCGCGCAGAAAATCCATGCCGAGCAGACGGATGAAGAGGAAGATCAGGAAGCTGCCGGTACCCGGCCCGAAGAAGCCGTCGTAGAAGCCAATGCCGCCGCCAATGGCGACTGCGATCGCCACCGAACGCTTCCCATGCTCCGGCTCGTTCGACACCGCCCCGAGCTCCTTGCGCATGAAGGTGTACACCGCCACCAGGACCAGCAGCGCAAGGATGAGCGGGCGCAGGATGACCGGATCCAGATAGGCCACCGCCTTCGCCCCGTACCACGCGCCCACCAGGGCGGCGAGCGCGCCCGGCCCCGCCACCCGCCAGGGAATGGTCACGCGCCGGCCGTACTGGATCGCCGCGCTGGTCGTCCCGATGATGCTTGCCAGCTTGTTGGTACCGAACAGGGTAGCCGGCATCGTGGACGGGAAGGCGGTAAACAGGGCCGGCAGCTGGATCAGGCCGCCGCCGCCCACGATCGAATCCACGAAGCCGGCGAAGAACGCGGCAAGCGCGAGGGCGAAGAAGACGAAATCGATATCCATGGTTTTGTTTCACGTGGAACAGGTGTGCAGCGCGCGCTCTGGTGCGCGGATAGAGGCGCCAATACCCTCCCCCGCGCAGCCGCCCGCATGCGGCGCGCGGTGAATCGCCCCGGCCTCACTTGCCGATGCAGAAGCGGGAAAAGATGACGCCGAGCAACTCGTCGGCGGTGAACTCGCCGGTGATTTCGCCGAGCTGTTCCTGCGCCAGGCGCAGCTCCTCGGCGAAGAGCTCGAGTGCGCCGAGCTGCGTGCCAGCCTCGACGACGTGCGCGAGCGCCTGGCGCAGCGCCGCCAGATGGCGCTCGCGCGCCAGGATGACGTCCTCGCCATGCGCGTGCCAGCCGGCGATGCGCAGCAGCTCCTGGCGCACGAGGTCCATCCCGGCGCCGGTGCGCGCCGACACCTGCAGCCGCACGCCATCCGCCGTCTCGCTTCGTCCCGCAGCCAGCCCGGCGAGGTCGATCTTGTTCGCCACCGTCACGCGCTCGACCGCCGCGGGCAGCCGCTGGTCGATGTCGTCTGCGCCGCAGGCCGCAGCGCTCACATCGACCAGGCGCAGGATCACGTCGGCCCGCTCGATTTCGCGCCAGGTGCGCTCGATGCCGATACGCTCGACCCTGTCCTCGGTCGCCCGCAACCCGGCGGTGTCGATGATGTGCAGCGGGATGCCCTCGATCTGGATCGTCTCGCGCAGCGCATCCCGCGTCGTCCCCGCGATCTCGGTGACGATCGCGCGCTCCTCACCGGCGAGCTGGTTGAGCAGGCTCGACTTGCCGACGTTGGGTTCGCCGACCAGCACCACGTTGAGTCCGCTGCGCAGCAGCGCCCCCTGGCGTGCGCGGTCGAGCAGCTCGGCGAGCTGCTGGCGGATGCCCTCGAGCCGCGGCAACGCGCGTGCGCGCTCGAGGAAGTCGATCTCTTCTTCCGGGAAGTCCAGCGTCGCCTCGACCAGCATGCGCAGGTCGATCAGGGCGTCGACGATGCGATGCACCTCCTCCGAGAAGCGGCCCGACAGCGAACGCACTGCGGAGCGGGCCGCGGCGGCGGTCGAGGCCTCGATGAGGTCGGCGACGCTCTCGGCCTGCGCCAGATCGAGCTTGCCGTTGAGGAAGGCGCGGCGGGTGAACTCGCCCGGCTCGGCGAGCCGCGCGCCGAGCTGCAGGCAGCGCTCGAGCAGCAGCTGCATCACCACCGGACCGCCGTGGCCCTGCAGCTCGAGCACGTCCTCGCCGGTGAAGGAGGCGGGCGCGGAGAAGTAGAGGAGGATACCTTCGTCGAGGGCGCGCCCCTCGTCATCGAGGAAGCGCGTGAAGTGTGCGGTGCGGGGCTTCGGCAGGCGCCCGCATAGCGCGGCGGCGAAGTCGCTCAGGCCGGCGCCCGAGACGCGCACGACACCGACGCCGCCGCGCCCCGGTGCCGTCGCGATCGCGGCGATCGTGTCAGGCGGGCTTGCCGGCCGACTTTGCACTTTCGATCATCCGCGTGATCTGCCACTGCTGGGCGATCGACAGGATGTTGTTCACCACCCAGTACAGCACCAGGCCGGACGGGAACCACAGGAACATGAAGGTGAACACGATCGGCATCGCCATCATGACCTTGGCCTGGATCGGATCCGGCGGGGTCGGGTTCAGCTTCATCTGGATCAGCATGGACGCGCCCATGATGATCGGCAGGATGAAGTACGGGTCCTTCGCCGACAGATCCTGGATCCACCCCAGCCACGGCGCATGACGCATCTCGACGCTGCCGAGCAGCACCCAGTAGAGCGCGATGAACACCGGGATCTGCACCAGGATCGGCAGGCAGCCGCCGAGCGGGTTGATCTTCTCGGTGCGGTAGAGCGTCATCATCTCCTGCTGCATGCGGGCCTTGTCGTTGCCGTACAGCTCCTTCATGCGCTGCAGGCGCGGACCGAGGACGCGCATCTTGGCCATCGACTTGTAGCTCGCGGCCGACAGCGGGAAGAAGATCGCCTTGAGCGCAACCGTGACCAGGATGATCGCCCAGCCCCAGTTGCCGGTCAGGTTGTGGAACCACGACAGCACCCAGAACAGCGGCGCGGCGATCACCGTCAGCCAGCCGTAGTCGACCACCAGGTCGAGCCCCGGGGCGATGCCCTCGAGCTTGTCCTGCTCCTGCGGACCGGCATAGAGGCGGGTGCCGACGGTCGCCGCCGCGCCCGGCTCGATCGCCGCCACCGGCAGGATCACCCCAGCCGAGAACAGATTGTTGCCGAGTGCGCGCGCGAAGTACTCGCGCTGCACGCCCTGCTCCGGCAACCAGGCGCCGACGAAGTAGTGCTGCACCATCGCCACCCAGCCGTCGTTCGCCGTCTTCGGGAACTTGGCGTCGCCGTCGGTGATGTCGGCGAACTGCACCTTCTGGAACTTGTTGGCGTCGGTGTAGAAGGCCGGGCCGGTGAAGGTGGTCACGCCGAAGGCTTCCACCTGCTCGGCCGGGTTGCCATCGCGGGTGAGCTGGAAGTAGGCATGGGGGGCCAGCGCCTGCGCGCCGCCGTTGCGGATCTCGTAGGCGATGTCCACCAGGTAGCTGCCACGCGCGAAGCGCATCACCTTGGTCACCTGCACACCGTTCTGCTCGGGCGCCTGCAGGCGCAGCTCGACCGCGTCCTCGCCGTCCTTCAGACGCATCTCGCTGGCGGGCAGCGCGAACACCGTCTTGTGCGTGGGCAGACCCTCGCCGATCAGGCCGGACTGCGCCGCGTACTGGTGACGCGTGGTGCCGTCGTCGAACAGCACGAAGTTGCCGGCGGCCTCGCCGCTCGCCTTGTGCTGCTTGAGCTCGAGGCGGACGATGTCGCCGCCCTGGGCGGAAACCTCGGCGCGCAGCAGGTCGGTCTCGACCACCACGCGCGGCACGCCGGCGGCCGCGGCGGCCTGCTCAGCCGGCACGACCGGCTGGCCGGCCGCCGCGTTCAGCGTGGGCGTGGGAACGGCGCCATCGGCGGTCGCCGGGGCACCTGCGGCGGCCTGCTGCTGCGCGGCGGCCGGCGGCTGGTTGTGCTTGATCCAGCCATCCCACAGCATGACCAGGGCGAAGGAGAAAACCAGGAAGAGGATGAGGCGGCGTTGATCCATCGGATTCGTTCTGTCTCAGGTCAGGGAACGGGATCATACCCGCCCGGATTGAAGGGGTGACAGCGCCCCACCCGTTTCGCGGCCATCCAGCCGCCGCGCAGCGCGCCGTGGCGCTCGATCGCCTCGATCGCGTACTCGGAACAGGTCGGGTGAAAACGGCAGTTGCGCCCGAGCATCGGGCTGATCGCATAGCGGTAGAAACGCACCAGCGCGATCAACACGGTCTTCATGTGCGGGGCAACCTTTGCAGCAAGGTGAGCAGGTCGAGGTTCAGTTCGGCGCGCGTCGCCGTCGCGACCGGGGCATGCAGGCGCACGACGAGATCCATCGCCGGCAGGGCCTCGCGATGGCGCCTGAATGTTTCGCGCGCAATGCGCTTGACCAGATTGCGCACGTTGGCGCGCTTGGCCAGCTTCTTGGCCACGACCACGCCGAGACGCGCGGTGTCGAGACCGTTGGGGCGGTAATGCAGCATGTAGAAGCGCCCGCGCAAGGCCCGCCGAAAAGCAAAAACGGATGAATACTCATCCGTTTTGTGCAATCTGTGAGCGCTGCGGAAACCCTGGTCAGCGCCCGTGGCCAGCGTCACCTCAGACGGCGAGGCGGTGACGGCCCTTGGCGCGACGTGCGCGGATGACCGCACGACCGCCACGGGTCTTCATGCGAACCAGGAAGCCGTGGGTGCGCTTGCGACGAACAACGGAGGGCTGATAAGTGCGTTTCATGGTCGGACTGCCAGTGTTAGGTCAAACGCGAGAGTTAAATGGATAATCCCATGTTTGTCAAGAACAATTTTTGACCGAGCCTGTGGATAAGTCTCATCTCGCGGTTTAGAATAACGCCTTTCGTGCCTCCGGCGCCTGCCTTCCCGCGCAGGCCCCAGCAAGCGAATGCCGCCATCCGAGCGCAATGCAGGCACGCGCCCCCGAGAGAACCGCCACCCGGCCAGCCCGCTGCGCAGGCGCGTCGTCGCCATGAGCACAGAACATTGTCGTACATCGAAACCGCCGCCCGATCGCCCTCCACCACCGCTGACGCCCACGCCGTGACTCAAGATTTCTGGTCCTTCTGCCTGTCGCGCCTTGAACAGGAACTGCCCCAGCAGCAGTTCAACACCTGGATCAAGACCCTGCGGGCGGAATCCGGGGAGGGTTCGGCATGGTCCCTGTTCGCGCCCAACCGCTTCGTGCTGCAGTGGGTGCGCGAGCGCTATCTGCGTCGCATCGAGGAGCTCGGCGAGGAATTCGCCGGCATGCCGCTGACGGTCGAGCTGCAGCTGCCGCCCGCGGGCGCCGCACGCGCCCTCGCCCGCCCGACGGGGACACAGCCGGGCACGGCGGCGACCGCACCGACACCCCCTGCAACGAACGCCGCAGCGGTGCCGAACGGCGCGGCGGTCGCCAACGCACCCGCGGCCACGCCGCCCCAGACCGAAGCCGCCGACGCCGCGCCCAGCCCGGCCCCGCGCGCGCGCCGCAGCCCCGCGCCGTCGGCGCGCGAGGGCGAGCCGGTGAGCGGCCTCGAGCTCGCCTACGAGAAGACCCGCCTCAACCCCGACTTCACCTTCGACACCCTGGTCACCGGCCGCGCCAACGACCTCGCGCGCGCCGCCGCCATGCAGGTGGCGCAGAACCCCGGCACGTCCTACAACCCGCTGTTCGTCTATGGCGGCGTCGGCCTCGGCAAGACCCACCTGGTGCACGCGATCGGCAACGCGGTGTTCCGCCACAACCCGCGCGCAGTGATGGCCGGCCTCATGGCTCACACCTCGCTCACCCGGCTGGCGCTCCTGAGCAACGGGTATCCCAATTACCTGGACGACCTGCCAGCCAGCATCTCCAACCTCAGCCGGCTGGCAGTGCTCCAGCTGGACTGCAGCCACGGCAAGCTGCACCGCCTCGCCCCGCTGTCGCAGCTGCGCGGCCTGGAGCTTGGCTGGGTTTCTGTTGCGCAGGAGTGGGAGCAGCTAGCACGCACCCTGCCTCACCTGCGCCCGCTGACCAGCCTCCTGCTGCATAGCCAGTTGCATGACACTGAGCGGCGGCTGCCCGACACCCTCACACTGCTGACCAGTCTTGCAGCGGTGCAGCTTGTTTGCTTTGCGCAGCCCGGCCAGTGGGCCCCAGTGCTAGCGGCAGCAGCTGCGGAAGACCAGCGGCTCACTCGCCTGGTGCTCGAGCGCTGCAGCCAGCAGCTGCAAGAGATCCCTGCTGAGCTGGCCAGCCTCACTGCCCTGCAGCACCTTAC
>JAREIX010000269.1 GCA_029286945.1 Thauera sp.
CGATGGCCTTCAACCCGGCGCGCGATCCGGGCCTGCGCAAGCTCGACAGCGACCATCTGTTCGCCGAGAACGTCACCCGCATCGCGGTGCGCCGCGGCCACTACCTGCGCGGCTTCGCCTACCGCTTCATCGAGCTGTGCGCGCCCGAGCTGACCGAAGCCGTGGTCGCCGAGGCGGTGGGCGGCGGCGCCGGCTGACGGGCCACCTTGATCGGCTGCGCCCGCCGGCCCATCGTCAGCGAAAGTACAGCGCCGGGGCGGCGGGCCTGGTATGCCCCAAGCGCGGCGGCCCCGCCACCGGGTCTTAGCCGCGGTAGTAGCGCTGGGGCACGAAGGGCGTGCTGGCGACCTCGACCGGGACCGGCTTGCCGCGCACCATCGCGGACAGCTGCGTGCCCGGCTTGGCGAGCGCGGTGTCGACGTAGCCCATCGCCACCGGCGCCTCGAGGGTCGGCCCGAAGCCGCCGCTGGTCACGACGCCCACCTTGCGGCCCTCGGCGTCCACCAGCTCGGCGCCCTCGCGCACCGGCACGCGCGCGTTCGGACGCAGGCCCACGCGCTTGCGCGCCACGCCCTTGGCCATCTGCTCGAACACCACCGCGGCGCCGGGGTAGCCGCCCGCACGCGCGCCGTCGGCACGGCGCACCTTGGACAGCGCCCACAGCAGGCTGCCCTCGACCGGCGAGGTGTTCGGGTCGAGGTCGTGGCCGTACAGGCACAGGCCGGCTTCCAGGCGCAGCGAGTCGCGCGCGCCCAGGCCGATCGGGGCGACCTCGGGGTGGCTCAGCAGCTCCCTGGCCAGCGCTTCGGCCTTGTCGGCCGGCACCGAGATCTCGAAGCCGTCCTCGCCGGTGTAGCCCGAGCGGCTGATGTAGCACTCGGCGCCCACCAGGGTGACGGTGGCGGTGTTCATGAACACCATGTTCGCGGTCTCGGGCGCCAGGCGCGCCATCACCGCGCCCGCCGCCGGCCCCTGCAGCGCCAGCAGCGCGCGGTCGGCCAGCACCTCGACCTTGCAGCGGGCGGACAGGTGCTGCTGCATGTGGGCGATGTCCTGCGCCTTGCAGGCGGCATTGACGACGACGAACAGGCGGCCGTCACCGAAGTTGGCGACCATCAGGTCGTCCATCACGCCGCCCTGCTCGTTGAGGAACAGCGCGTAGCGCTGCGTGCCCACCGGCAGGTCGATGATGTCCACCGGCACCAGGGTCTCGAGCGCGGCGGCCGCATCCGGGCCGACCAGCATCACCTGGCCCATGTGCGAGACGTCGAACAGGCCGGCCTGGGTGCGCGTGTGGGTGTGCTCCTTGAGGATCCCGGCCGGGTACTGCACCGGCATCGCGTAGCCGGCGAAGGGCACCATCTTGGCGCCGAGGGAGACGTGCAGGTCGTACAGCGGGGTGCGCAGCAGCGGCGCGGAGGAGTCGTGGTCGCTCATCATGTGTCCTTTGTGCAGGGGCGAAGGGGGGTCAGCATTCAATCACGTTCGCGGTGGCGTCGCCGTGCTCAGCGTCCGTATACCGGGAAGCGGGCGCACAGCGCGGACACCTTCGCCCGCACCGCGTCGATGACCGCCGGATTGTCGATGTCGTCGAGGATGTCGCAGATCCAGCCCGCCAGTTCGCTGACCTCGGCGATGCCGAAGCCGCGCGTGGTGGCCGCCGGCGTGCCGATGCGGATGCCGCTGGTGACGAAGGGCGACTGCGGGTCGTTGGGCACGGTGTTCTTGTTGACCGTGATGTGCGCGGCGCCGAGCGCGGCGTCGGCGGCCTTGCCGGTGATGCCCTTGGCGATCAGGTCGACCAGGAACAGGTGGTCGTCGGTGCCGCCGGAGACGATCTTGTAGCCGCGCTCCACGAACACGCCGGCCATTGCGCGCGCGTTGGCAATCACCCGCTTCTGGTAGTCGGCGAAGGCGGGCTCGAGCGCCTCCTTGAAGGCCACCGCCTTGGCGGCGATGACGTGCATCAGCGGTCCGCCCTGGGTGCCGGGGAACACCATCGAGGCGATCTTCTTCTCGATGTCCGGGTTGGCGCGGCCGACGATGATGCCGCCGCGCGGGCCGCGCAGCGTCTTGTGGGTGGTGCTGGTGACGATGTCGGCGAAGGGCACCGGGTTGGGGTACAGCCCGGCGGCGACCAGGCCGGCGACGTGGGCCATGTCGACGAACAGCAGCGCGCCGACCTTGTCCGCGATGGCGCGGAAGCGGGGGAAATCGAGGTGGCGGGCGTAGGCGGAGAAGCCGGCGACGATCATCTTCGGCTTGCACTCGACGGCCAGCGCCTCGAGCGCGTCATAGTCGATCACGCCGTCGTCGGTGACGCCGTACTGCACCGCGTTGAAGATCTTGCCGGAGAAGTTGACCTTGGCGCCGTGGGTCAGGTGGCCGCCGTGGGCCAGGCTCATGCCCAGGATGGTGTCGTGCGGCTGCAGCAGCGCGAGATAGACCGCGGCGTTGGCCTGCGAGCCCGAGTGCGGCTGCACGTTCGCCCAGGCGGCACCGAACAGCTGCTTGGCGCGGTCGATGGCGAGCTGCTCGACCACGTCCACATGCTCGCAGCCGCCGTAGTAGCGCTTGCCCGGATAGCCCTCTGCGTACTTGTTGGTGAGCACCGTGCCCTGCGCCTGCATCACGCGCGGGCTGGCGTAGTTCTCGGAGGCGATCAGCTCGATGTGGTCTTCCTGGCGCTGGCGCTCGGCCTCGATGGCGGTCCACAGCTCGGCGTCATAGCCGGCGATCTGCATCTGCATGTCGAACATGGGTGTCTCCTGGATGGGGTTGGGTGCGGTGGGCGGGACGCCACGCGTCCCGCCCGCGAGGTGAAGCTCAGCGGCGCGTGCGCGCGGCCGCCGCGCGGGCCTCCTCGCCCTCGGCGCCGCCGTTGGCGAAGTATTCGCGGGTGAGGCTGACGATGACCGGCGACAGCAGCAGCAGCGAGATCAGGTTGGGGATCGCCATCAGCGCGTTCAGCGTGTCGGCGACCAGCCAGGCGAAGTCGAGGCTGAGCGTGGCGCCGAAGAACACCGCGATCGTCCACAGGATGCGGAAGGGCTTCTCGCTGACCGTGCCGACCAGGTACTCCCAGCACTTCTCGCCGTAGTAGGCCCAGCCGAGGATGGTGGTGAAGGCGAACACCGCCAGCGAAATGGCGAGCAGGTACTTGCCCACGCCCGGCATCGCCGCCTCGAAGGCCTGCGAGCTCAGCACCGCGCCGGAGGCGCCCGAGGTCCACACGCCGGTGACCATGATCGCCAGCCCGGTCATCGTGCACACGATGATGGTGTCGATGAAGGTGCCCATCATGCCGATCAGGCCGGAGAACACCGGGTTGCTGGTGGTGCCGGCGGCCTGCGCGATGCCGGCGGTGCCCAGGCCCGCCTCGTTGGAGAAGATGCCGCGGGCGACGCCCATGCGGATCGCCATCAGCACCGTGGAGCCGAGGAAGCCGCCGGCGGCCGCGGTGGGGTTGAAGGCCTGGGTGAAGATGGTGGCGAAGGCGTCGGGGATGCGGTCGGCGAACAGGAACAGGATCACGCCCACGCACAGGATGTAGCCGATGCACATGAAGGGCACCAGCCACTCGGCCACCGCGCCGATGCGCTTGATGCCGCCGAGCACCACCGCGCCGGTGAGGATGACGAGCACGACGCCGGTGATCCAGGTCTCAACGCCGAAGGCGTTATGCACCGCGCTGGCGATGCCGTTGGCCTGGACCATGTTGCCGATGCCGAAGCCCGCCAGGCCGCCGAAGATGGCGAAGGCCGTGCCCAGCCAGCGCCAGTGCTTGCCGAGACCGTTCTTGATCGCGTACATCGGGCCGCCGGCGTGCTCGCCC
>JAREIX010000038.1 GCA_029286945.1 Thauera sp.
GATGATCGTCGTGCCCGAGAACCGCCGCCTGGCGCAGGACATCCTGGTCGCCCCGGGCGGGCGCAAGAAGCCCGAGCCGGGCCAGATCGTCACCGTCGAACTGGTCGAGCAGCCCACCAAGTTCGCCCAGCCGATCGGCCGCATCGTCGAGGTGCTCGGCAACTACGCCGACCCCGGCATGGAGATCGAGATCGCGCTGCGCAAGCACGACCTGCCCTTCGACTTTTCGTCCGAGGCCAAGGCGCAGACGCGCAAGCTGCCCGACAAGGTGCGCAAGAAGGACTGGGCCGGCCGCGAGGACCTCACCGGGCTGCCGCTGGTCACCATCGACGGCGAGACGGCGAAGGACTTCGACGACGCGGTGTACTGCGAGCGCCAGGGCAAGGGCTATCGGCTGATCGTCGCCATCGCCGACGTCTCGCACTACGTCGATGCGGCCAGCGCGCTCGACAAGGACGCCTTCGACCGCGGCAACTCGGTGTACTTCCCGCGCCGCGTCATCCCGATGCTGCCCGAGAAGCTCTCCAACGGCCTGTGCTCGCTCAATCCGCAGGTCGAGCGCCTGGCGATGGTCGCCGACATGGCCATTTCGGCCACCGGCGAGATCAAGAACTACCGCTTCTACCCCGCGGTGATCTGGTCGCATGCGCGCCTCACCTACACCAGGGTCGCCGCCGCGCTCTACGACAAGGACCCGGCGGTGCGCGCCGAACTCGGCGCGCTGCTGCCCCACCTCGAGAACCTCGACGCGCTGTTCCGCGTGCTGCTGAAGGCGCGTGCCAAGCGCGGCGCGATCGACTTCGAGACCACCGAGACGCGCATGATCTTCGACGACAACGGCAAGATCGCGCAGATCGTGCCCGAGGTGCGCAACGACGCCCACCGCCTGATCGAGGAGTGCATGCTCGCCGCCAACGTGTGCGCCTCCGACTTCCTCGCCAGCCGCGAACATCCGGCGCTCTATCGCATCCACGACTCCCCCTCCGAGGACAAGCTCGTCAAGCTGCGCGAATTCCTCAAGGAGTTCGGCCTCGGCCTGGGCGGGGGCGACGAGCCGCGTGCGAGCGACTTCGCCAAGCTGCTCGAGCAGGTCAAGGACCGCCCCGACGCCCAGCTGCTGCAGACCGTGATGCTGCGCTCGTTGAAGCAGGCGATGTACAGCCCGGACAACGTCGGCCACTTCGGACTGGCCTACGAGTCCTACACCCACTTCACCTCGCCGATCCGGCGCTATCCCGACCTGCTGATCCACCGCGGCATCAAGGCCGCGCTGGCGGGCGAGGCGTACCGCCCCGGCGACTGGGAGCAGATCGGCCTGCACTGCTCGATGACCGAGCGGCGCGCCGACGAGGCCACCCGCGACGTGGTCGCCTTCCTCAAGTGCTACTTCATGCAGGACCGCGTCGGCGAGGAATTCACCGGCAGCGTGTCGGCGGTCGTGCCCTTCGGCCTCTTCGTCGCGCTCGACGACATCTTCATCGAGGGCCTGCTGCACATCTCGGACCTGGGCAGCGACTACTTCCACTACGACGAGACGCGCCACGCCCTCATGGGCGAGCGCACCGGCAAGCAGTTCCGCCTGTCGGACCGGGTGAAGGTGCAGCTGGTGCGCGTCGACATGGCGACCAACAAGATCGACTTCCGCCTGATCGAAGGGCCGCTGCCGGTCGCGCCGAAGGCGCCCGCGCAGCCCGCCGAGCCGGTGGCTGCAGCCGCCCTCGAGGAAGCCGGGAAGAAGGCGCGCAAGCCGCGCGGCAAGAAGGTCGCGGCCGAGCCGGCCGTTGAAGCTGCGCCTGCGGTCGCGTTGCCCGCCACCGTCCCGGAGGCGGCCGAGCCCAAGGTACGCAGCAAACGTGCCAAGAAAGCCGCCGCGGAGCAGGTTGTCGAGGCAGCGCCCGCGCCGGTCACGGACACCCGCGTTGCCGTTCCCGAACCCGTTGCGGCCCAGAGCGGCAGCAAGCGTGCGAAGAAGGCTGCTGCCGAACCTGTCGGCGAGGTGGCGCCTCCGGCCGTCGCCACGGCGTCCGCCACGCCCCCGGCGTCCAAGCCGCGCGCCGCGCGCGCGAAAAAGGCGGCCGTCAACCCAGCCGTCGAAGTGCCCGTCGCCGTGCCGGAGGTCGCCGAACCGAAGCCCCGCAAGTCACGGGCGAGAGGGGCCGCCGTCGAGCCGGTCGTCGAGACGCTCGCTGCGGCGCAGGAGCCCGCTCAGGCGAAACCGCGCAAGGCAGCTGCAAAGAAGGCAGCAATCGAGCCGGCCGCCGCTCCGGTGGCCCCGGCTGCGAGCCCGGAGCCCTCCGAACCCAAGCCCCGCAAGGTGCGTGCGAAGAAGGCTGCCGCCGAACCGGTCGCCGCAGCCGCAGCTGAGGCGCTAGAATCCGCGCCCCCGACTCCGACTGCAGCCCCGGCCCGCCGTGCCGGCCGCAAGACCACCGCAAAGGGCAAAGAACGTGGCTAAAGCACCCGATAACGCACCCACCCGCCTGATCTACGGCTTCCACGCCGTCTCTGCCAAGCTGCGCCACGCGCCCGACTCGGTGCTGGAGATCTACCTCTCCGGCGACCGCAAGGACGCGCGGGTGAAGAAATTCATCGCCCAGGCCGAAGCCGCCGGCGCGCGCATCATGCAGAGCGAGGGCGACAAGCTCGACGGCCTGGTCGGCACCCGCCGCCATCAGGGCGTGGTCGCCAAGGTCGACGCCACCCGGCGCGACATCAAGCTCGCCGACGTGCTCGACAGCCTGGAGGAGAACGCGCTCATCCTCGTCCTCGACGGCGTGCAGGACCCGCACAACCTCGGCGCCTGTCTGCGCGTGGCCGACGCCGCCGGGGCGCACGCGGTGGTCGCGCCCAAGGACCGCGCGGTGGGGCTCAACGCCACCGCGATCAAGGTCGCCAGCGGTGCCGCCGACACCGTGCCCTACATCACCGTCACCAACCTCGCGCGCGCGCTGCGCGAGATGCAGGACGCCGGCGTGTGGGTGGTCGGTGCCGACGGCGAGGCCGACAAGTCCCTCTACGACATCGACCAGAAGGTGCCGGTGGCGTGGGTGCTCGGCGCCGAAGGCGACGGCCTGCGCCGCCTCACCCGCGACACCTGCGACGCGCTCGCCCGCATCCCGATGCACGGCAGCGTCGAGAGCCTGAACGTCTCGGTGGCCAGCGGCATCTGCCTGTTCGAAGCCCGCCGCCAGCGCGGCTGACGATCAATGGGGGCAGGCGGGATTGGTTTCGCCACGATCAATCGCGCCCGAGTGCCGTTGTCGATTGATCCTTGATCCCGAATGCACCCGCCCGCGATCTGCGGTTAACATTCGCGCTCGTTTGCTTCGAGGTGCCCGCGCCTGGCGCGGGAGAATCGGGAAGGCGGTGCCAATCCGCCGCGCGCCCAGCGCCGTGAAGGGGATTGTCCGGGCAAGGTCCGCCCAGCCACTGGTCCGCAAGGACCGGGAAGGCGCCCGGACGAGATGATCCGCAGCCGGAAGACCGGCCTCGAAGTGTTCTGCACAGCCGTCTGGTCGGCGGCTGCCCACTGCTCGTAGCCAAGGGGAATACTTCATGAGCAGCCCGACGCTGGCGCACACCGCGCCCGCGCGCGACCACGCGCGCACCGACCTCGATTCCGACGTATCTGCGCCTCCCGACCCCAACGCGTCCGCGCGTCTCCCATCGGATGCACCCGCTGGGCTCGCGATCGACTCGCAACCCCGTTTCCAGACCGACCCGCGCTTCAGCACCGCCGAGCGCGACGCCGTCTACCGCGCCATCCACACCCGCCGCGACGTGCGCGGCGAATTCCTGCCCGATGCCATCCCGGACGAGGTGCTCGCGCGCGTGCTCACCGCTGCCCACCACGCGCCCTCGGTCGGCTTCATGCAGCCCTGGGACTTCATCGTCGTGCGCTCGCGCGCGGTCCGGCAGAAGATCCACGCCGACTTCCTCGCCGCCCACGCCGAGGCCGAGCAGATGTTCGACGAGGCCAAGCGCACCACCTACCGAAACCTCAAGCTCGAGGGCATCCTCGAGTCGCCGGTCAACATCTGCATCACCTGCGACCGCAGCCGCCATGGCCCGGTAGTGATCGGCCGCACCCACATCGGCGCGATGGACGTCTACAGCGCGGTGTGTGCGGTGCAGAACCTGTGGCTGGCGGCGCGCGCCGAGAACCTCGGCGTGGGCTGGGTCAGCATCCTGCATCCGCCGGCGCTGCGCGCGGCGCTCGGCATTCCGGCCGAGATCATCCCGATCGCCTACCTGTGCATCGGCTACGTCCGCGACTTCCATGCCCAGCCGGAACTCGAGGCGGCGGGCTGGCTGAAGCGCATGCCGCTGCCCGAGCTGCTGCATTTCGACGGCTGGCAGGGGGCGCCCGACGCGGGCAACCAGGGCCTGGTCGAGGAAGTCCGCCAGCTTCGGCCGGGCGCGCGTTGACCCAGGTCAACGCGATTGCGCGCGGCGAAAGAATCATGATTTTCGCCAGCGCGCGCTCCTGATCGCGCCGAGGGCAATGTCCCGATTACGCGGATCCCGGCCGCTGCCGCCGCGGGGATGATGTGGGTGAGCCGGCCGCCGCGCCGGTTCGCCCACCATCATTCACGAGGAGACACATCATGCAGTGGATCGACCCCGCGTATTGCGACATCCGGCTCGGCTTCGAAGTCACCGCCTACGTCTACGTGCGCTGAGCGCGCCCAGCCCGGCCGTCTGCGGACGGCTGCGGGCCGCGGCCTCGCCCAGCGCATCGGCTTTCGCCACCGGGCCCGGCGCGCAGGCGCCGTCGCGCCGCGCGCGAGCAGCCCCCCGCACCGGACGCATGCATGAACGACACTGCCCTCAGCCCGCCCGCCGCGGGCGAGCGCTACGCGCTCAACCCGATGTACCTCTTCCGCTGGGAGCCGACGCAGGATTCGCACGTCCTCCTCTACCCGGAAGGCATCGTCAAGCTCAACCAGACCGCCGGCGACATCCTCGAGCGCTGCGACGGCCAACGCACCGTCGCCGAACTCGTCGCCGAGCTGCAGCAGCGCTACCCGGGCGACGACGCGCGTGTGGCCGAAGGCGTCTACAAATTCCTGGAGGTGTTCCGTGCCAAAGGATGGATCCGTCGTCAGGCTTGACGGGCAGGGCAAGCCGCTGTGGCTGGTGCTCGAGCTCACCTACCGCTGCCCGCTGAAGTGCCCGTGGTGCAGCAACCCGGTCGATTACACCCGCGACGCCGAGGCCGAACTGTCCACCGCCGAGTGGAAGCGCGTGCTGCGCGAGGGCCGCGAGCTCGGCGCGCTGCAGCTCGGCTTCACCGGCGGCGAGCCGCTGCTGCGCGACGACCTCGAGGAGCTCGTCGCCGAGGCGAGCGCGCTCGGCTACTACACCAACCTGATCACCTCGGCCGTCGGCCTGAGCGAAGAGCGCCTGCTCGCCCTCAAGGCCGCCGGACTCAAGCAGATCCAGCTCTCGCTGCAGTCGAGCGAGCGTGCGCTCACCGATGCCCTGGTCGGCGCGCGTGCCCACGAGCTCAAGCTCAAGGTCGCGCACATGATCAAGGCCCTCGGCTTCCCGATGGTGCTCAACGTGCCGGTGTTCCGCCACAACATCGGCCAGGTCGAGGAGATCCTCGCCCTTGCCGAGGACATCGGTGTCGATTACCTCGAGTTCGCCAACATCCAGTACTACAACTGGGCGATGGTCAATCGCGACGAACTGCTGCCCTCGCTCGAGCAGCTGCAGACGGCCGAGCGCGCGGTGCAGGCGGCGCGCGAGCGCCTCGGCCAGCGCATGACGATCTACTTCGTGATCCCCGACTACTACGAGGGCCGGCCCAAGGCCTGCATGAACGGCTGGGGCGCGATCCACCTCACCATCGCCCCCGACGGTGTCGCCATGCCCTGCCAGGAAGCGCGCATCATCGAGGGGCTGGACTTCCCCAGCATCCGCGATCAGAGCCTGGCCTGGCTGTGGAACGAGTCGCCGACCTTCCGGAAATTCCGCGGCGACGAATGGATGAGCCCCACCTGCCGCAGCTGCGACGAGAAGGAGAAGGACTTCGGGGGCTGCCGCTGCCAGGCCTTCCTGCTCACCGGCGACGCCGCCAACACCGATCCCGCCTGCTCGCGCTCGCCGCACCATCACCTGATCACCGCGGCGATCGCGTGCGCGCATGCCCCCGGGCGCAGGGTCCAGCCGCTGGTGCTGCGCAACGAGCGCAACGCGCGTCTGCTCGCCGCCGCCGGCGGCTGCGGCGCGGCTGCAGCTGCGGACGTGGCCCTTGCCGGGGTGGAGGTCGCCCATGTCTGACTGGCTGCTGCGCGTGTTGGACTCCTCGGTGGTGACGGTGGCGCTCGGCGTGGCCCTCACCGCGGCGCTGGCGCTGTTGCTGCGCGTGCTGATGTAGGGCGCACGACGATGGAGATCCTGTTCGAGGTGGCGGCGCGCTGGCTGCATGTCCTGGGCGCGCTGGTGTGGGTGGGACACAACTACGCGACCGCGGTCACCCGCGCGCGCTACGCGGCGCTGACCGCCGCCGACCTGTCCGACCCGGACAGCCCGCGCCAGCGCGCACTCATGCAGCGCGAGCACGGCACCTTCCGCCATGCCTCGCTGCTGGTGCTCGGCAGCGGCCTGGCGATCCTGTGGCAGCGCGGCTGGCTCGCCGAGGCGCTCAGCCTGCAGGGCAGCCTGGCGCCGCTCGGGCTGGGCATCTGGCTGGCGGTGATCATGGTCTGCAACCTGTGGTTCGTGCTGTGGCCACACCAGAAGCGCGTGCTCGGCTTCGTCCCCGCGCCGCTCGACGAGCGCCTGCGCTGCGCGCGCGTCACCTTCCTGTCGGCGCGGGTGAACACCATGCTGTCGATTCCGGTGCTGTTCTTCATGGGCGCGGGCACGCATGGCGTCGCGCTGTTCGCCTGAGGCGGCGTGCCCGGCGGCCTTCCGCGCCTGGCGCACGCAGCCGGGCTACAGCTTCTCGGCCGCTGCGGGGCCGCTGCCCGCGGCGGTCGCGCACGAGGTCGCCGAGGCCTGTCGGCCCGGCCCGGGCTCGATCCTGAGCCTGCCCTTCACGTCCTCCGCCTATCGCGACCTGCAGGCCGAGACCGAGGCCTGCCTGCGCCGCCTGCTGGCGATTCCGGACGCGTTCGCCGTGCTGTTCCTGGCCGGCGGCGCGAGCGCGCAGTTCGCCGCGGTGCCGATGAACCTGCTCGTCGCCGAGGGCCATGGCGCGGCAGGCGCCGGGGCGCGGCGGGAGACCGGGGCGGAGGCGCCCGGGACCGCCGTCGCGGCGGGTGCGGCGGAGTTCGCGAGCGCGCTCTACATCGACAGCGGGCACTGGTCGCGGCGGGCGATCGCCGAGGCGCGGCGCTTCGCCCGGGTGGCGGTGCGCGAGCTTGCGGGCGTGAGCAGGGCAGCGGGCGCGCTGGATGAGGACGCGGCGCACCCATTCGCCTATGTGCATCTGACGCCGAACGAGACCGCCGATGGCCTGCAGTTCGCCCAGCTGCCGCCGACGCGGGCGCCGCTGGTGGCCGATCTCAGCTCCGAGCTCCTCACCCGCCCGCTCGACTGGCAGCGGCTGAGCCTGGCCTATGCCGGCACGCAGAAGACGATCGGCACCCCGGGACTCAGCCTGGTGGTGATCCGCCGCACGCTCCTCGGCCGCGTGCGCGCGGACATCCCGCGCCTCATGGACTACGGCGCCCAGGCCGAGGCGGATTCGCGCCTGTGCACCCCGCCGGTGCTGCCCGTCTTCGTTGCCCACCGCATGCTGCACTGGATCGAGGCGGCCGGCGGTGTCGCGGCGATGGCCGCCCGGCTGCACGGGCGCCATGCGCTGATCGCCGCCGCCATGGCCGAGGGCGAGGCGGCCGGGCTCTACCGCTGGATGGCGCCCGCGGGCTGGCGCTCGCGGGTCAATCCCTGCTTCCGGCTGCCCGATGAGGAAACCACGGCTCGCTTCCTCGACGCGGCGGAAGCCGCCGGGCTGCGCGACCTGCGCGGCCATCCCGCGCGCGGCGGCGTGCGTCTGAGCCTGTACAACGGCCTGAGCGATGCAGCCGTGGAGGCGCTCGCCGACTTCCTCGCCCGCTTCGCGCGCGGCCGGGTGGGTAGCGGGATTGCCCGCTGTGGGCGGGGCACATGAGCCCGATCCCCGGCCCGACCCTCGGCACCCCCCTGAGCGCGTGCGCGCTGCGCACGCGCTGGGCGCTGCAGGCGCTGGCACGCTGCGCCGCCGAGGCCACCAAGGCCGCCGGCGCTTGCCGCACCACGCGCCGCGGCAGCGTCCGCCCGAGCGCCGGGGACGCAGGGCCGCCGCCGCGCCCGCTCGAGGCGATGGGGTTGCGCTTCGCCTCGCCGGTGCTGGTGGCGGCGGGCTTCGATCGCCGCGGCAGGCTGCTTGCCGATGCCGCGGCGCTGGGTGTGGGCGGGATCGAGAGCGGCAGCCATCGGCCAGCGCCGGGTGCTCATATGCCGCTGACTTCGATCAGCGCCGCGCTCCCGCAGCGCATGCGCGACGGGGCGCTCGGCCGGCCCTGCCACGGACTCAGCCTGCTCGTGCCGCAGGCGGAGGAGGGCCGGTTGCCGTGTCGCGCGGCGCTGCTGCAGTCCGCGCTGGCGAGCTGGCAGGCGCATGCCGACTACGCGGTGCTGAACCCGGGGCGCAGTGGCGCGACGGCGGCGGAGTGCGTCGAGCTGCTCGGCGCGCTCGCCGAGGTCCGCGACCGTCTGCCGCGCGCGCGGCGGCTCGCGCTGGTCGCCAAGCTGCCCGCGGCATGGGCGGCGCATGCGGACGCCGGGTCATGGGCCCGGCGCCTGGTCGAGGCGGGGGCCGACGGCTTGCTGGTGTCGGCCGAGCGCGCCCCACGGCCGGCGACCGAGGTATTGCGCTCGCTCGCCGATGCGGTCGGCGGCGATGTGTGCCTGATCAGCGTGGGCGGCATCGACTCGGTCCGCGAAGCCGCGACCCGCCTAGCCGCCGGCGCGCACCTGGTGCAGCTGCATCGCGCCCTGCTTGCCGCGCCGAATGCGGTGCAGACCCTGCTCGCCGGCCTCGCCACGCTGGGCGGCAGGCCGGGCAGCCGGCCGCGCTGAGCACTGCCCGTCGGGGGCACCGGCTCCCGGCGGCGGCGCGACCGCGCGCCAGCATCGAGCGGGCGGCCGGGTGACCGTGCCGCCGCGCATCCTCCAGGGCTGCGGGACCCTTGCACGGCTCTTGCTAGCTTGGGGTGGGGCAGCGCCGTCGGGCGTTGCCCAAGTCCCTCCCGCTGGAGCCCCGCATGGAATCGACGCTTGCCTTCCTCGTTGCCGCCCGCCGTTGCGAAATTCACGAACTCGAGCAGCTCGCGCGCAGCTGCGAGCTGGTGCAGGCGATCAGTGCGCTGATCCATCGCCTGCAGGACGAGCGGGGTGTCTCGAACCTCCATCTCGCCTCCGGCGGCATCCGCTTCGGCGACGCGCGCGCCGCACGTGTCGCCGCCTGCGAGGCGGCCGTGGTCGCGGTGCGCGACTGGCTGGCGCGACCCGGCATCCGCACTGCGGGCGAAGCGGTCGCCGGCGGTGCGCGCCTGTTCACCCGCATCGCGCTCGCGCTGCACGCACTCGACGGCCTGCAGGCGCTGCGCCAGGAGATCGGCGCTGGCCAGTGCACCGCCGAGGCGGCGACGCTGCGCTTCAACCGCATCATTGCGGCGCTGCTGGCCCTGGTCTTCGAGGCGGCCGACATCGCGGCCGATCCGGCGGTGTCGCGGCTGCTGGTGGCGCTGTTCAACCTGATGCAGGGCAAGGAGTTCGCCGGCCAGGAGCGGGCGGCCGGGGCGGCCGCCCTGGCCGCCGGGGCTGCGGGCCGGACCGGCGAGCAGACGCTGCTGTACCTGATCGAGGCGCAGGAGGCCTGCTTCCAGCGCTTCGAGGCCTTCTGCCCGCCCGATGTGCGCGCGGCCTGGTCGGCGGCGCAGGGCGCGATGCCGCTGGCCGAGCTCGAACGCCTGCGCCGCAAGCTGCTTGCCGCGGGGCCGGGGCGGATGCCCGAGCCGGCACGGGCGGAGGCCTGGTTCGCGTGCTGCTCGCAGCGCCTGGAGCGCATCCGCGAGGTCGAGACCACGCTCGCCGGCGGCCTGCGCGCGGCCTGCGCGCAGCGCATCGAGGCCCTGCGGCTCGACTCCGAGGATCCGCAGCAGCTGCTGGCGTCGTTGTCGGAACTCAGCGAAGGTGCTGCGCCGCTCGGTGTGCTGGCCGCCGCCGAGGCGGCGGACGATCCGTCCGCAGGCTTCGCCGCCGCGGCGGACGAGCTGGCCGCGGGAGCAGGGTCCGGCCCGCTCGGACCGCGGCTCACGCGTTCGATCGTCGATGTGCTGCATGCGCAATCCTGCCGCCTGCAGGCGATGAGCGACGAGCTCGCCGCGGTGCGGGCCAGCCTCGACGAGCGCAAGCTGATCGAGCGCGCCAAGGGCGTGCTGATGCGCCACCAGGGCCTCGGCGAGGACGAGGCCCATCGCCTGTTGCGCCAGACGGCGATGAACCAGGGGCGCCGGCTGGTGGAGGTCGCCCAGGCTGTGCTGGCGATGGAGACGCTCCTGCCCGGGCGCTGAGCGGCCGGCGTGCTGCACGACGCTGGTGCGGCGCGCATCTGCATTGCACTGCAGCAGTGCGTCGCCGCAGGCCAGATCGATGCGCAGCGCGCCCGCGCCGCGTGTATCCGCCGGCGTCCTGTCCTCGCTCCCCATCCTGGCACGCTTGATGCATCAGCTGACGCGAGTGCGGACCAAAGGCGGTCCGGCAGATCCCACGATCGACTCGGCAGGGCCTCGGCCCGCGGACAACGGCGTCCATCTCTCCCGCTTGCGCATCCGGCGCCCGTGGGGGGATGGACGCCGTTCTTCATTCCGGGCGCGGCGCTGCATCCCCGCGCGGCGCCGGCCGGTGGTCCGAGGAATCGTTTTCGGTATCGATGTTCCGGAGGAGCAAGACCATGAAGAAGATGAAACTCGTGCTGGTCGGCAACGGCATGGCCGGCGTGCGCACGATCGAGGAGCTGTTGAAGCTCGCCCCCGACCTGTACGACATCACCGTGTTCGGCGCCGAGCCGCACGGCAATTACAACCGCATCCTGCTGTCTCCGGTGCTGGCCGGCGAGATGACGCTGCCCGAGATCATGCTCAACGATCTCGACTGGTACCGCGATAACAACATCACCCTGCACATCGGCCGCAAGGTGGTGAACATCGACCGCGTGCGGCGCAAGGTGATCGCCGGCGATGGCACCGAGGCCGACTACGACCGCCTGCTGCTCGCCACCGGCTCCACCCCCTTCATCCCGCCCATCCCCGGCAACGAGCTGCCCGGCGTGCTCGGCTACCGCGACATCGCCGATACCGAGGCGATGATCGAGGCCGCCGGCAAGTACCGCCATGCGGTGGTGATCGGGGCCGGCCTGCTTGGCCTCGAGGCCGCCAACGGCCTGATGCTGCGCGGCATGGACGTCACCGTGGTGCACATCGGCGACTGGATCATGGAGCGCCAGCTGGACAAGGCCGCCGCCGACATGCTGCAGGCCTCGCTCGAGGCCAAGGGCATGAAGTTCCTGCTCGCGCGCCACACCGAGGCCCTGCTGCCGGCGCGCAACGCGGCGGGCGGCATGCGCGGCGAGGACGGCGTCGAGCGCGTCGGCGCGGTGCGCTTCAAGGACGGCATGGAGATCCCCGCCGACCTGGTGGTGGTCGCCGCCGGCATCCGCCCCAACTACGCGCTCGCCGAATCCGCCGGCCTCTACTGCGGCAGCGGCCGGGTGCGCGGCATCCATGTGTCGGACACGCTGCAGACGGTCACCGACCCGCGCATCTACGCGGTCGGCGAGTGCGTCGCGCACCGCGGCGTGGCCTACGGTCTGGTGGCGCCGCTGTTCGAGCAGGGCAAGGTGTGCGCCAACCACCTTGCCAACTTCGGCATCGGCCGCTACGAGGGTTCGGTGACCTCGACCAAGCTCAAGGTCACCGGCATCGACGTGTTTTCGGCGGGGGACTTCAGCGGCGGCCCGGGCACCGAGGAGATCGTGCTGCACGACAAGCAGGGCGGCGTGTACAAGCGCGTCGTGCTCAAGGACGACCGCATCGTCGGCTCGGTGCTGTACGGCGACACCGCCGACGGCTCGTGGTACTTCCAGTTGATGAAGGATCGCCAGAGCGTGGCCGAGATCCGCGACCACCTGATGTTCGGCCACTCCTTCGCCAGCACCCGGCTGGGCGACGCCGGCCACAAGGGCGAGAACCGCGCCGCCAGCATGCCCGACACGGCCGAAGTGTGCGGTTGCAACGGCGTGTGCAAGGGCAGCATCGTCAAGGCGATCAAGGAGCAGGGGCTGTTCACGCTCGACGAGGTCAAGAAGCACACCAAGGCGGCGTCCTCCTGCGGCTCCTGCACCGGCCTGGTCGAGCAGATCCTCGCCTCCACCGTGGGCGGCGCCTACCAGGCGGTGAGTTCGACCGACAAGCCGGTGTGCGCCTGTACCGAGCATTCGCACAAGGTGGTGCGCGAGGCCATCTTCAAGCACCACCTGACCAGCAAGGAGGCGGTGTTCGAGACGCTCAACTGGCGCACCCCCAACGGCTGCGACAAGTGCCGGCCGGCAGTCAATTACTACCTGATCTCGTCGTGGCCGCACGAGGCGAAGGACGACCCGCAGTCGCGCTTCATCAACGAGCGCGCCCACGCCAACATCCAGAAGGACGGCACCTACTCGGTGGTGCCGCGGATGTGGGGCGGGCTCACCACGCCTGCCGAACTGCGCGCGATCGCGGATGCCGCCGAGAAGTACCAGGTGCCCACGGTCAAGGTCACCGGCGGTCAGCGCATCGACCTGCTCGGCATCAGGAAGGAAGACCTGCCCTATATCTGGGCCGACCTCAACGCCGCCGGCATGGTCTCGGGCCACGCCTACGGCAAGTCGATCCGCACCGTGAAGACCTGCGTCGGCGCCGAGCATTGCCGCTTCGGCACCCAGCTGGCGATGGACATGGGGGTCAAGCTCGAGAAGATGCTGTTCGACATGTACGCGCCGCACAAGGTCAAGCTCGCGGTGTCCGGCTGCCCGCGCAACTGCGCCGAGGCCGGCATCAAGGACGTCGGCGTGATCGGCGTCGATTCCGGCTACGAGCTCTACGTCGGCGGCAACGGCGGCATCAAGACCGAGGTCGCGCAGTACCTGTGCAAGGTGACCACCGACGAGGAGGTCATGGAGTATTCCGGCGCCTTCCTGCAGCTCTACCGCGAGGAGGGCTGGTACCTCGAGCGCACCGTGCATTGGCTCGAGCGCGTCGGCCTCGACTACGTCAAGTCGCAGGTGGTCGAGGATGGCGACAACCGCCGCCGCCTGCACGCGCGCCTGCTTGACGCGCTGAAGGATGCCCGCGACCCCTGGGAGGCCAGCCGCGAAGCCCAGGCGGTCAAGCAGTTCATTCCGATCAAGGTCGAGGCCTGAACGGCCCGCACATCCGAGGACACACCATGAGCAACTGGAAACGCATCTGCCCGGTGGACGACATCCCGCGCCTGGGCGCGCGCGTCGTGCAGCGCGCCAGCGGCGGCGACATCGCCGTCTTTCGCAACGCCGAGGACGAGGTCTTCGCGCTCCACGACAAATGCGCGCACAAGGGCGGGCCGCTGTCGCAGGGCATCGTCCATGGGCGCAAGGTGACTTGCCCGCTGCATGGGTGGAATTTCAACCTGCAGGATGGTCAGGCGGTGGCGCCGGACGTGGGGGCGTGCGCCCGCTTTGCGGTGAAGGTGGAGGATGGGGAGGTCTGGCTGGCGGTGTGAGGTTGCCGGGGCGACCCGCCGCGTCGCCCTTACCCCGCGGTCCCCAGCCGCACCCGCTGCACCGGCACCCAGGCGATGAACGCCACCGCGGCGCTGCAGAAGGCGACGCCGAAGATCATCGGCAGGGCGCTGCCGTCCATGTTGGCGCCCACCCAGAATGCGGCGCCGAAGGCCACCAGCATCATCAGGCAGCCGGTGATCGCCGATGCGGCGCCGGCGGTTCTCGGGAAGGGCGCGATCGCGCCGCTCTGGCCGCAGGGCTGGTGCACCCCATGGCCGAGCATGAAGATGAAGGCCGGGCCCATGATCGTCCACACGGTGGTCACCCCGGCGAGCGCGAAGGCCAGCATCAGCCCGCCACCGGCCAGCGACAGGGCGCCGCCGATCATCACGCTGCGCGGCACGCCGAAGTGCAGGATCATCCGCCGGCAGAGCAGGGTGCCGGCGATGTAGAACGCCGACAGCAGGAGCAGCAGCACGCCGTAGAAGCTCGGCGAGGTGCCGAGCAGGTCGATGAACACGAAGGACGACGCCGACAGGATGCAGAACAGGCCGCCGAAGGAGGCGGTGCTCAGCGAGGCGTAGGTCCAGAAGCTGCCGTTGCCGAGGATGCCGCGCGCGGTGCGCAGCAGCACCGTCGGCTGCAGCGCCTCGGGGTGGCGCTGGTGCAGGGTCTCCTGGAAGTGGCGCGCGACCACGAACAGGGTCAGCGCACCCATCACCGTCAGCGCCAGCAGCGTGGCGCGCCAGCCGAACTCTTCCGCCAGCAGGCCGCCGAGCCACGGGCTCAGGCAGGCGGCGACGCCCAGGCCGGACAGGCCCTTGCTCATCGCCCGCGCGCCCTCGAGCGGCGGGTAGAGGTCGCGCACGATCGCCCGCGCGCACACCGTGCCGGCGCCCATGAAGGCGCCCTGCAGCACGCGCCAGAACACCATCACCTCGATCGAGCCGGCCAGCGCGCTGCCGACGGCCGCCAGCGTGTAGCCGGCGAGGCCGATCAGCAGCACCGGACGCCGCCCGATGCGGTCCGACAGCGGCCCCCAGAACAGCTGCGATGCGCCGAAGGCGAGCAGCAGCGCGGTCAGCGTCAGCTGCGCCTGCGCGGGCACCGCGCCGAAGCTGGCGGTGAGCGCGGGCAGGGCGGGGAGGTAGAGGTCGGTGGTGATCGGCTGCAGGCCGAGCAGCAGGGACAGGATCAGGATGACGAGCGGGGAGGACATGGATGTTGCTGGAAATCGATAAAGATAAAAATTATCGAGAAAATAACATGGGTGATGCGCGATGGGGGGGCGAAGCCTGCCCGGCGAGGTCGTCCGCGGTCGCGCCTCGCGACGCCTTGCAGGCTTTCCCTGCAGCCAGGTGCAGCCGCTTGCGCACCGCTCTTGTGCACTGCACACCAATCTGGTGCATCGCGATTCAGGACTGTTCAGTCCAACATGCTGATTCAGAACGATTTAATTGGTGGCACGCGGCTTGCTGAGCAATCACCAGCACAGCGTCCGACCCACCAACGCCGGCGGGTCGATTTGGCAACGGAGTCATGCGCTGGAAATTCCCGCACCCATGGTGCGCACGACGCATGACTCTGGAGCCCGACATGGACAAGAAATCCTTTCTGCAGGCCGGCCACACGCCCACGCTGATCGCCGCCTTCCTGTATTTCGACCTTGCCTTCATGGTGTGGGTCTTGCTCGGCCCGCTGGCGGTCGGCATCGCCGCCGACCTCGGCCTGTCGCACGCCGAGAAGGGCCTGATGGTGGCCACGCCGGTGCTCGCCGGCGCGCTGCTGCGCCTGGTGATGGGCGTGCTGGTCGACCGCCTGTCGCCGAAGAAGGCGGCGATCATCGGTCAGGTGATCGTCATCGGCGCGCTCGCCTACGCCTGGGGGGCGGGCGTGCATTCCTTCAAGGAGTTGCTGGTGCTGGGCGTGTTCCTCGGCGTGGCCGGGGCGTCCTTCGCCGCGGCTTTGCCGCTGGCCTCGCGCTGGTATCCGCCCGAGCACCAGGGGACGGCGATGGGCATCGCCGGCGCCGGCAACTCGGGCACCGCGTTCGCGGCGCTGTTCGCGCCCGGGCTGGCGCTGGCCTTCGGCTGGCACAACGTGTTCGGGCTGGCGCTGATCCCGCTGGTGATCGTGCTCATCGCCTTCTGCTTCATGGCCAAGGACGCGCCCGACGCGCCGCCGCCCAAGCGCTTCGCCGAATACCTGGCGGTGCTCAAGGACAAGGACGCGTGGTGGTTCATGTTCTTCTACGCGGTGACCTTCGGCGGCTTCGTCGGCCTCGCCTCGTCGCTGGTGATCTACTTCAACACCCAGTACGGCCTGGACCCCAAGATGGCGGGCTACTTCACCGCCGCCTGCGTGTTCGCCGGCTCGCTGGTGCGCCCGATCGGCGGCAACGTCGCCGACCGTGTCGGTGGGGTGAAGTCCTTGACGGTGATGTACATCCTGGCAGCGATCTTCCTGGCCATCGTCAGCTTCGGCCTGCCGCAGGCATGGATGGCACTGGCGATGTTCGTGTGCGCGATGCTGGCGCTGGGCATGGGTAACGGCGCGGTGTTCCAGCTCGTGCCGCAGCGCTTCCGTCGCGAGATCGGGGTGATGACCGGCCTGGTCGGCATGGCGGGCGGCATCGGTGGTTTCTACCTCGCGTCCTCGCTCGGCTACTCGCGCCAGCTCACCGGCAGCTATCAGGTCGGTTTCCTGATCTTCGCCGCGCTCGCCGTGTTCGCCCTGATCGGCCTCACCGCGGTGAAGACGCGCTGGCGCACCACCTGGGGTGCGGCCCACCTGAGCTCGGCGAAGATCTGAGCCATGCACGCCCTGCAGGTCAGTCTCGGTCACGCCAGCCAGCAGGGGCCGCGGCCGCGCAACGAGGACTTCGTCGGCGCGGCCACCCCCGAGGGCGAGGAGCTCGCCGCCAAGGGCGTGCTGCTGGCGGTAGCCGACGGCGTGGGCGGCCACGCCCATGGGCGCGAGGCGGCGGAGCAGACGGTACGCAGTCTGCTCGCCGACTACTACGCCACGCCGCAGACCTGGGGCGTGGACAAGTCGATCGACACCGTGCTCGGCGCGGTCAATCGCTGGCTGCTCGGCCAGTCGGCCAAGTCGCGCGACTACGCCGGCATGGCCACCACGCTGACTGCGGTGGTGCTGCGCGGGCGGCGCCACCACGTCGCCCACGTCGGCGATTCGCGCGCCTACCGCTGGCGCGGCGGCGAACTGCTGCGCCTGACCGAGGACCACACCTGGGCGCACCCCGAGTTCGACAACGTGCTGCGGCGCGCGATCGGGCTCGAGGCGCGGCTGCTGGTGGATCACGACGACGGCGAGCTGGCGCTGGGCGACTGCTTCGTGCTGGCGACCGATGGCGTGTGGGCCACGCTGGGTGATGCGGGCATCGCGGCGGTGATGGAGGCGCAGGCAATTAGCCGCGTGCGGCAAAATGAGGGCAGCGATTCGCACACCGCCGCGAACTGTCGCGCGGACAGCGGCAACGACGCCGATACCGGCTTCGACGCCCAGGCTGCTGCCGACGCCCTCGTCCTCGGCGCGATCCGCCGCGGCACGGCCGACAACGCCACCGCCCTGGTCGCGCGCATCGACGCGCTGCCCCCCGACAACCTGCGCGACCGCCTCGCCGACAGCCGCCGCCTGCCGCTGCCGCCGCGGCTCAAGCCGGGGCAGGTGCTCGACGGCCTGCGCATCGAGGAGCTGCTGCACGAATC
>JAREIX010000270.1 GCA_029286945.1 Thauera sp.
GAACTGGGCATAGACGTCCTCGCCCACGCCGTCGCGCTGCACGTAGAGCTGGATGCGGCCGGAGAGGTCCTGGATGGTGACGAAGCTCGCCTTGCCCATCACGCGCTTGAGCATGATGCGGCCGGCGACCCTGACCTCGACCGGGGTGGCCTCCAGCTCGTCCGCTTCCTTTTCACCGTAGAGCTCGTCGAGCTTGCCGGCGGTGTTCTCGCGCGAGAAGTCGTTGGGGAAGGCACGGCCGCTGGCGCGCCAGGCGGCGAGCTTCTCGCGGCGCTCGGCGATCAGGTGGTTCTCGTCCTGCGGCGGAGTCGACGGCGGGGTGGGGGTCTGTTCGGACATATGGCGTCTGCTTCGAATCGGTGGAAAGTCGTGAGCGCGCGCCCGGGCCCGCGCCAAAGGCGTAATTGTGGCAGGGCCCGCAGGGCGGGGCAATTGCGGATGTGGCGCGTTCCGGCGCGGCGGCCGATCCTCGTGCCGGGCTAAAGTCCCCGAGCCGGGTACCGATAAAGGATGGTGTATCCACCAACCCGAAGCGTCGACCCATGCAGGCATTCAAGGAACTCCACGAAGCGATCGAGCGCAGGTTCTGGAACTCGCTGAGCAAGAAGCTGTTCAGCTTCCTGCTGATCTTCGTCATCAACCTCGGCTATCTGGCGATCTGGATGCAGCAGCGCGCCGCGGTCGAGGCCGCGTTGCAGGCCGGGGGCGCTGCCGCGCCGGCGCTGGGCGGGGTGTCGGCGGCGTTCGACGCCGGCCTGTACTGGATGCTCGGCCTCACCGTGCTGGCGCTGTGCATGCTGGTCGGCCAGATCCTCTACCTGCGCCACCTGATCGTGCGCCCGATCCGTGTGATCACCCGCATCTTCAACGAGATCGCGCGCGGTGAGGGCGACTTCTCGCGTGACCTGCCGCTGACCACGCACGATGAGCTGCGCGACCTCGCCGAGGGCTACAACCGCTTCGCCGCCAAGATGCGCGAGATCATCGGCAAGGTGCGCACGATGAGCGTCAGCATCGCGCGCGAGGCGGTGCAGGTGAAGCTCGGCGTCGAGCGCTCGGCGCAGGATGCCCGCCGCCAGGGCGAGATGACGCAGACGGTGTTCGAGGCCAGCACGCGCTCGACCGCGGCGATCGGCGAGGTCTCGGACAACGCCCGCGCGATCGATGCCTCGACCCTGCGCAACCTGGACATCGCCCGCGAGTCGCTCGACGAGGTGCGCAACATCGCCTCCAAGATCAACGCGGTGAGCGAGAAGCTGCAGCGCTTCAACCACACCGTGGACGACCTGTCGCAGCGCTCCGAAAGCGTGAAGCAGATCGCCGCGCTGATCCGCGAGATCGCCGACCAGACCAACCTGCTCGCGCTCAACGCGGCGATCGAGGCCGCGCGCGCGGGCGAGGCCGGGCGCGGCTTTGCGGTGGTCGCCGACGAGGTGCGCAAGCTCGCCGAACGGGTGAATCAGGCCACCCAGGAGATCGTCGGCAACATCAACGGCATGCTCGAGCTGGTCGGCGAGACCCGCGCCGAGAACGACGTCATCAACGAGGACGTCGAGCAGACGCGCGACGTGGTGACGCGCTCGGCGGCGCAGTTCGAGCACATGGTCGGCGAGTTCGAGCGCACCGGCGGCCAGCTCACCCAGATCGCCGCCGGCATGGCCTCGCTCACCGAGACCAACGCCCATGTGCACGCCAACGTCACCGACATCCACCACCTGTCGACCGGGGTGGCCGGGCAGATGGACGCGTGCGAGCAGCGAACGGTCGGCCTCACCAAGTCGACCGAGGCGGTGCAGGAGCTGGTCGGTCGCTTTAAGATCGGCGCCGGCGCCTTCGACCAGCTGGTGAATGAGACGCGCAGCTTCCGCGACCGCGTGCAGGGCGAGCTCGAGCAGATGGCGGCGGCGCGCGTCGACGTCTTCGACCGCAACTACCGCCCGATGCCCGGCACCAATCCGCCCAAGTTCAAGGTGAGCTGGGGCGACGAATTCACCCGCCGCTGCCAGCGCATCCTCGACGAGAGCCTGGAGCGTGCCCGTGGCGCGGTGTTCGCGGTGGCGGTCAACACCGACAGCTACCTGTCGGCACACAACACCCGCTTCTCGAAGCCGCTCACCGGCGACCCCGAGAAGGACCTGGTCGGCAACCGCAGCTGCCGCAAGTTCGAGCGTCCGCCCGAGCTGCGCGCCGCGCGCAACGCCGAGCCGATGCTGCTGCAGACCTATCTGCGCGACACCGGCGAGGTGCTGTGCGACATCGCCATGCCGATCATGGTGGGTGGCCGCCAGTGGGGCAATGTGCGCATCGGCGCGCCAGCGGAGGCGCTGCTCGAGCGCTGAGCCGCATGGCGCGGACGGCGGCAGGCGTTCAGAACAAGCCTTCCTGCTCACCCTTCTGCCCGCTTGCGCGCATGGCTTCGAGCAGGCAGGCGAGGGCGGGAGGCAGGGCTTGCTGCAGCAGGCGATCGAGCAGGGCGAGGTCTCGTGGAGACAATTCGCGCTTGGCAGGAAGGCGGGCTAGGGCGTCTGCATCCATGCTGTCGGGTGTCCACGTCAGACCGTCCTCTTCCCATAGCGCCGCGGCGAGCAAGGCGATGGCGACGCCGTCCGGGTCGGGGTCGCAGGCGATCTGCGCTGGGGCAGGCGCGAGGCGGAGCAGGTGCTGCATGGCGCGCAGCCACCAGCCCGGCGGATAGCCCGGCAGCCAGATGAGCGCCTCCTCGGGCGACAGGGTGGCCGCGAGGCGGTCGAACACCGTGCGGTTCTCGACCAGTCGCCAGCGGCGGGGCGCTGGCTCGATCCGATTGAGTGCCCCGATCAGCGCCGGAGGCAGCCCGACGAAGGCAGGTACTGCGCCCAGTTCCAGGCGGCCTGTAAGCGTGTGCGCTGCAAATGAAGCGCGCAGCAGCATCAGCGGCGCGTGGGCAACGATGCCGTCGGCGGCAAGGTCGAAACGCTCTTCGAGCCAGGCCCAGTCGGCATCGGTAAGGGCCTTCGTGTCGCCGCGCGCGAACAGCGAGAAGTCCCGCCGCGTGCCCGTGCGCGGAGCTCCCGCCGCGCGTGCTTGATCACGCCAGCGCGCGAGGGCATCGAGCAGGTCGGCCCGTGCGAGCGCGGTCTTCGGCGCGCAGGTGTCGAGGTCGCGGGCGGCCGCCATCAGATCGGGCGCCGCGTAGTCGAGCGCTTCGCGCCGTCCGTGCCAGGCGCGCAGATCGGCATCCGGTTCGGCCAGACCGAGCCGTTGGCGCAGCCCCGCCGGGTCGGTGAAGCGGATGCGCTTGAGCGTCCAGCCGCCGCGGTCGCGTGCTTCCTCGAACTCCACCTCACCGTGCACGAGCAGGTGTTCATGCAGCGCCAGCGCGCTGTTTGCGCCTTCGGCGCCGGCCTTGCGCAGCAGGCTTTCCCACTGCAGCCGGGTATCGGCGCCGATTGCGACCTTGAGCCACTGGGCGGCGAGGCGGCGCCACGCCGCTGGCCAGACTTCGGCGTCGGTGGTCTGGACGCGAAGTGCGCGGCGCAGGCGGCGTCCTCGCAGGCTGGACGCAGTGGCCTTGCCGAGTACGGCGGTGGAGATGCCGCGCTCGTCGGGGGCGCTCCAGGCGATGTCGTTCGTGCTCAGGGTCGCAGCCTCAATCCACCGCCCGCTGCAGCACCCCGATCGGCGGCGCCCAGTCGCTGCCCGGCTGCTTCTTGCGCGTGACCAGCGTCAGCTGCGCCGGCGCGAAGACGTTGGCGTTGTGGGTGACCGGGGTGGTGATCAGGTACTGCGCGCGGGTGGCGCGCAGGAAGGTGCCGACGCGGTCGATGTTGGCG
>JAREIX010000271.1 GCA_029286945.1 Thauera sp.
GGCGTCGCCGACGATGACCTCGAAGCCGAGCGGCTCGGCGCGGGTGCGCACCACCTCGATGGTCTGCGGGTGGCAGTCGCGCGAGACGAAGAAGGCCTTGGCCTTGTTCTTCGCCAGGCGCTGGCAGAAGGCCATGGCCTCGGCCGCGGCGGTGGCTTCGTCGAGCAGCGAGGCGTTGGCGATCTCCAGGCCGGTGAGGTCGGTGACCATGGTCTGGAAGTTCAGCAGCGCCTCCAGGCGGCCCTGCGAGATCTCGGGCTGGTAGGGCGTGTAGGCGGTGTACCAGGCCGGGTTCTCGAGCACGTTGCGCAGGATCACCGCCGGCGTGAAGGTGTCGTGGTAGCCCGTGCCGATGAACGAGCGCAGCACCCGGTTCTTGTCCGCGATCGCGCGCAGCAGCGCCAGTGCCTCGGGCTCGCTGCGGCCTTCGGGCAGGGCCAGCGGCGCGGCCGACAGGATGGAGGCGGGAATGACCTTCTCGACCAGTTGATCGAGCGAATCGAGGCCGAGCGTGTCCAGCATGGCGCGCGTCTCGGCGGCGTCCGGGCCCACGTGGCGGCCGACGAAGTCGTCGCGCTGCTCGAGCTGCGCGAGCGTCGCGGGGAAGCGGGTGTCGTGAATGTTCATGGCAGGGGCGGTCCGTTTAGGGTCGAACAGGCAGGCGCGATCAGGCGGTGAGCTTGTCGTAGGCGGCCTGGTCCAGCAGCGCGTCGGCGGCCGACGGGTCGTCGAGGCGGATGCGGATGAACCAGCCGGCGCCCAGCGGGTCTTCATTGACCGTGGCGGGCGCGTCGACCAGCGCCGGGTTCACGTCGATCACGGTGCCGGCCAGCGGCATCTTCAGCTCGCCCGCCGCCTTGACCGACTCGATGACCGCCGCCTCGTCGCCCTTGGCGAAGCTGGCACCCACGTCGGGCAGCTGCACGAAGACGATGTCGCCGAGCGCGTTCTGCGCGTAGTCGGTGATGCCCACGGTCGCAACGTCACCTTCGACGCGCAGCCACTCGTGATCTTCGGTAAATTTCAGGATGCTCATGATGTCTCCCTTAGTCGGATTGATCGGGCAGTCCGCGACCCGCGGTTGCTGGCCGCATCTTAACGGCGGTAGGCATTTACGAAGTTGATAGTTGAAATGAAATCATTGGTCTTTCAAATGCACCGACGCCGATGCTGAACCTGCCGACCGAACTCCTGCGCACCTTCGTCAAGGCCGTCGAGCTCGGCAGCTTCACGCGCGCCGGCGACGCGGTCGGGCGGACGCAGTCTGCGATCAGCCTGCAGATGCGGCGCCTCGAGGAGATGCTCGACACCCCGCTCTTCGAGCGCGGCACCCACCGCGTCAAGCTCACCGAGGAGGGCGCGACGCTCGCCGACTATGCGCGCCGGGTGCTGGCGCTCAACGACGAGGCGGTGGCGAGCCTGCGCCGGCCGCGGGTGGCGGGCTGCCTGCGGCTGGGCGCGCCGCACGAGTACATGGCCTCGCTGCTGCCGACCATCCTCGGCAAGTTCGCGCAGTCGCACCCGGGGGTGACGCTGGAGGTCACCTGCGACCTGAGCAAGAACCTGCTCGAGCGCCAGGCGAAGGGCGAATTCGACCTCGTCATCGCGCTCCACGACGACGGCCAGTGGGGCAGCGGCGCCCTGGTCCACACCGAACCCCTGGTATGGATCTCCAGCGTCGATCACACGCGCCACGAACAGCAACCGCTGTCGCTGGTGCTGGCGCCGCCGCCCTGCATCTACCGCAACCGGGTGCTGCACACCCTCGGACGGCTCAACCGCAGCTGGCGGGTGAGCTACACCAGCTCGAGCTACAGCGGCATCCTCGCCGCGGTGCGCGCCGGGCTGGGCGTGACCCTGCTCGCCGCGAGCACCGTGCCCGAGGGCGTGCGCACCCTCGGCGAGCGCGAGGGCTTCCCGGAGATGGGCGTGCTCGACGTCTGCGTGCACCACAAGCGCGAGAACGCATCGGAGGCCGCGAGCTGCCTGGCGGATTACATCGCCGGCAGCTTTGTCTGAGCGCTGCTTGCCCGCTGCCCGCTGCCCGCTGCCCGCGGCAGGCGACCCTATCGGGACCCTGAGGTGGTCGGCGCCGGGCAGGACCTTTGCGAATCGGGCCGGCACCCGCGCCACAACGGCGGACGCACGAGCAAGCCGGCCGGATTTCCAGTGAAGCACCGAATTCGCCACAGCGAAACAATGAGGGCGTCGGCAGGTTTCGCCTCCCGGCACGGGCCCGCAGAGGCCCGCCCCCAATCCCAGTGCAAGGAGACTCCTCATGAACGCCCCCACCGAACTGCGCGCGGCCGTCGCCGCCACGCCCGCCACCCCGGATCTGGCCGCGATCAAGCAGCGCCAGCAGGCCACCTGGGCGAGCGGCGACTACGCGGTGATCGGCACCACCCTGCAGATCGTCGGCGAGAACCTCGCCGAGGCCGCGGACGTGCGCGCCGGCGAGCGCGTGCTCGACGTCGCGCTGTCGACCTTCGGCGCAATGTTCGCGCCCGACCACCAGCGCACCGCCGAGGAGCTGCTGCGGGTCGTGCGTCCGGGCGGGCGCATCGGCTTCGCCGCATGGACGCCGGAGGGCTTCATCGGCCGCCTGTTCCGCACCGTCGGTGCGCACGTGCCGCCGCCGGCGGGGGTGCGCTCACCGGTGAAATGGGGCGACGAGCCCTACCTGGTGGAATTGTTCGGGACCCACGCCGAGGACATCCGCTGCAGCCGGCGCAGTTTCAATTTCCGCTACCGCTCGCCCGCGCACTGGATCGAGGTCTTCCGCAACTACTATGGCCCCACGCACAAGGCCTTCGCCGCGCTCGACGAGGCCGGCCAGGCCCGCCTGCAGGCCGAGCTGGTGGCGCTGCTCGAGGCGCTCAACATCGGCGGCGCGGAATCGCTGGTGGTGCCGGGTGAATACCTGGAGGTGGTGATCACCCGCCACTGAAGGATCGGGCTGCCGGTTGCACGCCCGTTGCACGCGCGACCGGCGCTCGCCCGGCCGCGCGCCGGCTCAGGCGGCGAAGGCCGCCAGGGCCTCGCGCAGCGAGTCCGGGGTGACGTCATCGGCCAGCACGGCCACGTTCTGCCCCTCGACCAGGACGGCCGCGCCGTCCACGGTGAAGGGCGCGCCCTGCTTCAGCGCCGCCACCGCCGCCCCCGCCTCGCGCGGCGAGGCGAAGCCCGCGCCCTGCAGCAGCAGGCGGCCGTCGGCGTCGAGCAGCTTGAAGTGGAAGCGGCCGTCGGCCTCGCGGTACTGCTTGAACTGCGGCAGCGCGGCCTTGGCCTTGTCGGCGGCCGCGGCCGGACAGGCGACGCTGGCGAGATTGCGCAGGCCCACCGCGTAGCGCAGTTCGGCGAGGAAGGGGGTGGCGATCGCGCGCGCCTTGGCGGCGCCCTCGTGCAGGTGCTTCTCGATGCGCGCCGGCTCGGCGATCAGCGCCTGGTAGTGCTCGCGCATCGGCGCCACCGCAGCCTCAATCTGCTCGAACAGCGCCTGCTTGGCCTCGCCCCAGGCGATGCCCTCGTCGAAGGCGGCGCGCATCGCGCGCGTCTCCTCGGCGGTCGAGAAGGCCTGGTAGAGCTGGAACAGCGCCGAGCCGTCGGCGTCCTTGGGCTCGCCCGGCGCCTTCGAGTCAGTGACGATCGAGAAGATCAGCTTCTTCACCTCGGCGGCGGGCGCGAACAGCGGGATGGTGTTGTCGTAGCTCTTGCTCATCTTGCGGCCGTCCAGCCCGGGCAGGGTGGCGACCGAGGCGTCGATGGCGGCCTCGGGCAGCACGAAGTGCTCGCCGTAGAGGTGGTTG
>JAREIX010000272.1 GCA_029286945.1 Thauera sp.
GCGACAGCAGGTGGGCGGCGCGCACCGTCATCACCATCGGCTCGACCTGCAGGCCGAAGTGCGAGATGCGGTAGCGCAGGCCGCGGCGCTCGATCTGCATGCCGATCGGCGCGCCATTGACCATGCCGCTGAACAGCAGGTCGCCGAACTTCCACTCGGACACGATGTTGTAGGTCTTGCCCGCGTGGGTGACGGCGAGCCCGCCCTCGATCGGCTGGGTGCTCATCGGGTACTGCTTGCCGCCCATGACCACCACCCACTCGCTGGCCACCTTGCGGCCGTGGCCGGCGAGCTGGCCCTCGATCTGCACCGCGCGCTCGATGTAGCGCATGCGGGCGAAGGTGGCGACCGCGGCGAGCAGCGCCGGATCGTCGTGCGGCACCATCGAGGCGTCGAAGCCCTGCGGGTATTCCTCGGCGATGAAGCCGGTGTTGAAGTTGCCCGAGCAGAAGCGCGGGTGCTGCAGCAGCGCGGCCTGGAAGGGGATGTTCGAGCTGATGCCGCGGATCACGAAGTGGTTCAACGCGTCGCGCATGCGCTCGATGGCCTGCTGGCGATCCTTGCCGTGCACGATGAGCTTGGCGATCATCGAGTCGTAGTACATCGAGATCTCGCCGCCTTCATACACGCCGGTGTCGACGCGCACCTGGCCCGGCACCTCCTGCGGCGCCTGGAACTTCACCAGGCGGCCGGTCGAGGGCAGGAAGCCGCGGAACGGATCCTCGGCGTTGATGCGGCACTCCATCGCCCAGCCGTTGATGCCGACGTCGGCCTGCGTGAGCGGCAGCTTCTCGCCGTAGGCCACGCGGATCATCTGCTCGACGAGGTCGAGGCCGGTGATCAGCTCGGTCACCGGGTGCTCGACCTGCAGGCGGGTGTTCATCTCGAGGAAGTAGAACTCCTTGGTCGCGCCGCTGACGACGAACTCGACCGTGCCGGCCGATTCGTAATTCACCGCCCGCGCCAGCGCCACCGCCTGCTCGCCCATTGCCTTGCGCATCTCGGGATCGACGAAGGGGCTCGGCGCCTCCTCGATGACCTTCTGATGGCGGCGCTGGATCGAGCAGTCGCGCTCGTTCAGATAGACGTAGTTGCCGTGCGAGTCGCCCGTTCTTCGCTTCATTGACGCAGGAGGAGAAGCCTTCGTGCGCCTCCTTGTCGTTGAAGGCCACGCGCAGGCCCTTGCCGCCACCGCCGGCGGAGGCCTTGATCATCACCGGGTAGCCGATCTTCCTGGCGATCTCGACCGCCTCGTCGGGGCCGGAGATGGCGTCGTTGTAGCCGGGGATGGTGTTCACGCCGGCCGCGATCGCGAGCTTCTTCGACTCGATCTTGTCGCCCATCTTGGCGACCGAGTAGTGCTTCGGGCCGATGAACTTGATGCCTTCCTCTTCCAGGCGGCGCGAGAACTCGGCGTTCTCGGACAGGAAGCCGTAGCCCGGGTGCACCGCTTCGGCGCCGGTCTGCTTGCAGGCGGCGATGATCTTGTCCATCACCAGGTAGGACTCTTTGGACGGCGCCGGGCCGATGCACACGGCCTCGTCGGCCAGCTCGACGAAGAGCGCGTCCTTGTCCGCCTCCGAATGCACGGCGACGGTGGCGATGCCCATCTTGCGGGCGGTCTTGATGACGCGGCATGCAATCTCGCCGCGGTTTGCGATCAGGATCTTCTTGAACATGTATGTATTCCTCGTGCGCGGATCAGAGCGGGATGTTGCCGTGCTTGCGCCACGGGTTTTCCAGTGCCTTGTCCTTGAGCATCGCCAGCGAACGGCACACGCGCTTGCGGGTCTCGTGCGGCATGATCACGTCGTCGATGAAGCCGCGCGCGCCGGCCACGAAGGGGTTGGCGAAGCGGCGCTTGTACTCGGCCTCGCGCTCGGCGATCTTGGCCGGGTCGTTCTTCTCCTCGCGGAAAATGATCTCGACCGCGCCCTTCGGCCCCATCACCGCGATCTCGGCGCTCGGCCAGGCGAAGTTCACGTCGCCGCGCAGGTGCTTGGACGACATCACGTCGTAGGCGCCGCCATAGGCCTTGCGGGTGATCAGGGTGACCTTGGGCACGGTGCACTCGGCGTACGCGTAGAGCAGCTTGGCGCCGTGCTTGATGATGCCGCCGTATTCCTGCGAGGTACCCGGCATGAAGCCGGGGACGTCCACCAGGGTGACCACCGGGATGTTGAAGGCATCGCAGAAGCGCACGAAGCGCGCGGCCTTGATCGAGCTCTTGATGTCGAGGCAGCCGGCCAGCACCAGCGGCTGGTTGGCGACGATGCCCACTGGCGAGCCTTCCATGCGCGCGAAGCCGATGATGATGTTCTTGGCGTAGTCGGGCTGCAGCTCGAAGAAGTCGCCGTCGTCGACCATCTTGACGATCAGCTCCTTCATGTCATAGGGCTGGTTGGGGTTGTCCGGCACCAGGGTGTCGAGCGAGTAGTCGAGGCGGTCGGCGGGGTCGACGCAGGGCACGACCGGCGGCTTCTCGCGGTTGCTGGCGGGGATGAAGCCGACCAGGCGGCGGGTCATCATCAGCGCCTCGACGTCGTTCTCGAAGGCGAGGTCGGCGACGCCCGACTTGGTGGTGTGGGTGACGGCGCCGCCGAGTTCCTCGGCGGTCACTTCCTCGTGGGTCACGGTCTTCACCACTTCGGGACCGGTCACGAACATGTAGGACGAGTCCTTGACCATGAAGATGAAGTCGGTCATCGACGGCGAATACACCGCGCCGCCCGCGCAGGGGCCCATGATCAGCGAGATCTGCGGCACCACGCCCGAGGCCAGCACGTTGCGCTGGAACACGTCGGCATAGCCGCCGAGCGAGTCCACGCCTTCCTGGATGCGGGCGCCGCCCGAGTCGTTGAGGCCGATCACCGGCGCGCCGACCTTCATCGCATGGTCCATGACCTTGCAGATCTTCTCGGCGTGGGTCTCGGACAGCGAACCGCCGAACACCGTGAAGTCCTGCGAGAACACGAACACCAGGCGGCCGTTGACCGTGCCGTAGCCGATCACCACACCGTCACCCGGGATGTGGTCGGCGTCCATGCCGAACTCGTTGCAGCGATGCTCCTTGAACATGTCCCACTCTTCGAAGCTGTCGTCGTCGAGCAGCAGCAGGATGCGTTCGCGCGCGGTGAGTTTGCCCTTGGCATGCTGGGCATCGATGCGCTTCTGGCCACCACCGAGGCGGGCCTTCTCGCGCTTCTCCTCCAGCTGGCGAATGATGTCGTGCATTGATGATCTCCTGTCAGATCCTGGGATTGTCGGGCCGCGACCTAGGCAAGCCCTCGATGTACTTCAAAGATGGCCGAGCAGGCGGAGCGCGGCGACCGAGGGCGTGGTCGCGCCCTCCTCCACCGCCTGCGCCAGCGCCGGCAATTCGCTTTTCACCTGCGGGTGGCTGCGGAAACGGCTGCGCAGCCCGGAATCGATCAGCTCCCACATCCACGCCAGCGCCTGGTGGCGGCGCTTGGCGTCGAACTCGCCGGAGGCGGTCAGCGCCTTGCGGTACGCGCTGACCGTGTCCCAGAACTCGGCGATGCCGTCCTTCTTCAGCGCCGACAGGGTCAGCACCGGCACCGTCCAGTTCGGGCTCGCCGGGCGCAGCATGTGCAGCGCAGTCTTGATCTGCGACTTGGCGCGCATCGCCGCCGCGGGGTCGATGTCGGCCTTGTTGATGACGATCAGGTCGGCGATCTCCATGATCCCCTTCTTGATCGCCTGCAGGTCGTCGCCGGCGTTGGGCAGCTGCAGCAGGCAGAAGATGTCGGTCATGCCGGCGACCGCGGTCTCGCTCTGCCCCACGCCGACGGTCTCGACGATGATGACGTCGAAGCCGGCGGCCTCGCACACCAGCATCGTCTCGCGCGTCTTCTCGGCCACGCCGCCCAGGCTGCACGCCGAGGGGCTGGGGCGGATGAAGGCGGCCGGGTTCTGGCTCAGCAGCTCCATGCGCGTCTTGTCGCCGAGGATCGAGCCGCCGGTGACCGACGAGGACGGGTCGACCGCGAGCACCGCCACGCGCAGACCCTGCTCGATCAGATGGAGCCCGAGCGCCTCGATGAAGGTCGACTTGCCCACCCCCGGCACGCCGGAGATCCCCACCCGCATCGCACCGCCGGTGTGTGGCAGCAGGGCTTCGAGCACGCGCTGGGCGCGCAGCTTGTGGTCCTCGCGCTGCGACTCGATCAGCGTGATGGTCTTCGCCAGCGGACGCAGCTGGCGCGCGCGCACGCCGTCGACCAGGGCCTGGTCGACGGCGTCGAGCAGTTCAGCGGGGCGAGCGGACAGCGTTTCGGGCTTGTTCATCGGCATCGGGAATCAATGTTGCGCAGCCCCGCGCGGCGGACGAACCGCGCGGGGCCCTGGTTGCGCGAACTCAGGCGGCCTGGCGCGCGGCGCGGATCTGCTTGAGCACCTCGCGCGCGGCGGCGGGGATCGGCGTGCCCGGCCCGAAGATGCCCTTGGCGCCGGCGGCGTACAGCGTGTCGTAGTCCTGCGCCGGGATCACGCCGCCGACGAAGGTGATGATGTCGTCGGCGCCGAGGCGCTTCAGCTCGTTGATGACCGCCGGCACCAGGGTCTTGTGGCCGGCGGCGAGGCTCGAGCAGCCGACCGCATGGACGTCGTTCTCGACCGCGTGGCGGGCGGCCTCTTCCGGGGTCTGGAAGAGCGGGCCGATGTCGATGTCGAAGCCGAGGTCGGCGAAGGCCGAGGCG
>JAREIX010000273.1:0-3768 GCA_029286945.1 Thauera sp.
CGATCGCGCGCGCGATCGTCAACCGGCCGTCGATCCTGATCGCCGACGAGCCCACCGCCCACCTCGACCCCGCCTACGCGGCCGACATCGCGGCGCTGTTCCGCTCCTTCAACGAGGCCGGCGTCACCGTGCTGGTGTCGACGCACGACGCCTCCCTGTTCGCCGCCAGCCGGCCGCGCCGGCTGGTGCTCGCCCGCGGGCAGCTGGTCGAGGATTCGCGGCCGATGGGCCGCCCGGCGATGGAGGCGGCATGATCAACTGGTTCTATCTGCACCTGCGCGCGATCGGCCATGCGCTGCGCCGGCTGGCGGGGCAGCCGCTGGGCACGCTGCTGTCGGCGCTGGTGGTGGGCATCGCGCTGTCGCTGCCCGGCGGCGGCTACCTGTTGCTGGACAACGTCTCCTCGCTGGTGCGCGGGGTGTCGGGCACGCCCGAGATCAGCGTCTTCCTCGAGGTGGACGCCGGTGCGCCGGAGGTGGCGGCGATCGAGCAGCGCCTGCAGGCCGAGGCGGGGCTGGCGAGCTACCGCTTCGTGCCGCGCGACGAGGGCCTGCGCCAGCTCGAGGCCGCCGGCCTGGGCGACGTGCTCGGCGGGCTCAAGTCGAATCCGCTGCCCGACGCCTTCGTGATCGCGCCGCGCGGCGAGGATCCGGCCGTGTTCGCCGAGCTCGCCGCGCGCATGCAGGCGTGGCCGAAGGTTGCGCACGTGCAGCTCGACTCGGCCTGGGTCGAGCGCCTGCATGCGCTGCTCGGCCTGGGGCGCTCGGCGGTGCTGATCCTGGCCGGCCTGCTCGGCTTCGCGCTCGTCATCGTCACCTTCAACACCATCCGCCTGCAGATCCTCACCCAGCGCCAGGAGATCGCGGTGAGCCGGCTGCTGGGCGCGACCGACCCCTTCATCCGCCGCCCCTTCTACTGGTTCGGCGGCCTGCAGGGCGCGCTCGGCGGCGTGGTCGCGCTGGGGACGATCTGGCTCGGCGTGCGCGCGCTCGCGCAGCCGGTGGCGCGGCTGGCCGAGACCTACGGCGCGGTGTTCCAGCTCAGCGGCCCGGACTGGCGGGCGGCGGTGGCGATCGTGGTCTTCGCGGCGCTGCTCGGCTGGCTGGGCGCCGTCATCTCGGTGCGCCGGCATCTCGCCGGCGCTTGATTTCCGATCATCCATCCCCAATCTGATTGAAGTTGGCAATCGTCCCCGCCGCCGCGCAGGCTGGCTGGATGCGGCGGGCGATGATTGGCAACGGGCGTGCCCTCATTTTCAGGCGATAGGCACGGTCAATCGAGAGGATCTCGATTATCAATTAGATCAATTCATGGAAGCGGTCTAAACTGACCTTCATCGCGTTTCACCACACCGCTCCACCAACCCTTCTGGAGGATTACAGATGTCGCTGATCAACACCCAAGTTCAACCGTTCAAAGCCCAAGCCTACAAGAACGGCAAGTTCATCGAAGTGACCGACGCCGACCTGAAGGGCAAGTGGTCCGTGCTGATCTTCATGCCGGCCGCCTTCACCTTCAACTGCCCGACCGAGATCGAGGACGCTGCCGAGCACTACGCCGAATTCCAGAAGGCGGGCGCCGAGGTGTACATCGTCACCACCGACACCCACTTCTCGCACAAGGTCTGGCACGAAACCTCGCCGGCCGTCGGCAAGGCCCAGTTCGCGCTGGTCGGTGACCCGACCCACGCCCTGACCAACGCCTTCGACGTGCATATCGCCGAAGAAGGCCTGGCCCTGCGCGGCACCTTCATCATCAACCCGGAAGGCGTCATCAAGACGATGGAAGTGCACGACAACGCCATCGCCCGTGACGTGACCGAGACCGTTCGCAAGCTCAAGGCCGCCCAGTACGTCGCCTCGCACCCGAACGAAGTCTGCCCGGCGAAGTGGAAGGAAGGCGAAGCCACGCTGGCGCCGTCGATCGACCTGGTCGGCAAGATCTAAGCTGGTCGCTGTACTCTCCCGGGCCTACCCGGCCCGGGCTGCAAGCTCCGCAGCCGGCCATGTGCCGGCTGTGTCGTATCAGGACCGCTGAAAACCGCGGCGGTCGCAACCATTCAAGGAAGATTCCTCATGCTCGACGCCAACATCAAGACTCAACTGAAAGCCTACCTGGAGCGGGTGACGCAGCCGATCGAGATCGTGGCGTCGCTGGACGAGGGTCCCAAGTCGCAGGAAATGCGTGAACTGCTGCGGGATGTCGCCGAGCAGTCGCAACTCATCAGCCTGACCGAGGACGGCACAGACGCGCGCAAGCCCTCGTTCTCCGTCGGCCCCAAGGGTGGCGAGGGCCGTGTGCGCTTTGCCGGCCTGCCGATGGGTCACGAGTTCACCTCGCTGATCCTCGCCTTGCTCCAGGCCGGCGGCTATCCGCCCAAGGTCGAGGCGGACGTGATCGAGCAGATCCGCAATCTCAACGCCGAACTCAACTTTGAGACCTACATCTCGCTGTCCTGCCACAACTGCCCGGACGTGGTGCAGGCGCTCAACCTGATGGCGGTGCTCAATCCGAAGATCCGCCACACCATGATCGACGGCGCACTGTTCCAGAAGGAAGTCGAGGATCGCAAGATCATGGCGGTGCCGACGGTGTATCTGAACGGCGAAGAGTTCGACCAGGGTCGCGTCGAGCTCGGCCAGATCCTCGCCAAGGTCGACACCGGCGCCGCGGCGCGCGACGCGAAGAAGCTGTCGGCCAAGGATCCGTTCGACGTGCTCATCGTCGGCGGCGGCCCGGCTGGCGCGGCGGCGGCGATCTACGCCGCACGCAAGGGCATCCGCACCGGCATCGTCGCCGAGCGCTTCGGCGGCCAGGTGATGGACACGATGGCGATCGAAAACTTCATCTCGGTGAAGGAAACCGAAGGCCCGAAGCTGGTGATGGCGCTCGAGGAGCACGTCAAGCAGTACGAGGTCGACATCATGAACCTGCAGCGCGCGGCGAAGGTCGTGCCGGGCAGCGAGGACGGCAGCGTGCTGGCCGAAGTGCAGCTCGAGAACGGCGCCGCGCTCAAGGCCAAGACCGTGATCGTCGCCACCGGTGCGCGCTGGCGCGAGATGAACGTGCCTGGTGAGCAGCAGTTCCGCGGCAAGGGCGTGGCCTACTGCCCGCACTGCGACGGTCCGCTGTTCAAGGGCAAGCGCGTGGCGGTGATCGGCGGCGGCAACTCGGGCGTCGAGGCTGCGATCGACCTCGCCGGCATCGTGGGTCATGTCACGCTGCTGGAGTTCGCCGACGACCTGCGTGCCGACGCCGTGCTGCAGCGCAAGCTCTACAGCCTGCCCAACGTCACCGTGATCAAGAGCGCTCAGACCACCGAGGTCACCGGGACCGACAAGGTCAACGGCCTGGTGTACAAGGACCGCAAGACCGACGAGGTGCATCGCCTGGAGCTCGAGGGCATCTTCGTGCAGATCGGCCTGCTGCCCAACACCGACTTCCTCAAGGGTACGCTCGAACTCACTCGCTTCGGTGAGGTGATCGTCGATGCCAAGGCGCAGACCTCGGTGCCGGGCGTGTTCGCCGCCGGCGACTGCACCACGGTGCCGTACAAGCAGATCATCATCGCCATGGGCGAGGGTTCCAAGGCGGCGCTGTCGGCCTTCGATCACCTGATCCGCACCAGCGCGCCGGCGGTGTAAGCCCGCCCGCCGTGAGCCCGCTCCCACAGGACGGGCAAAGCTCGCGGCTGGCGCCGCTCCCACAGGACGGGCAAAGCTCGCGGCTGGCGCCGCTCCTACAGGACGGGCATCCGCCGCTTTGGGT
>JAREIX010000273.1:3781-4441 GCA_029286945.1 Thauera sp.
GCTTTGGGTGCTGCTGTAGGAGCGGCGCCAGCCGCGAGCCTTCCCGGCGTCCCGCAAGCCCCGCCGGCTTCGGTTCGTCCGCAGCTCTCGGCATGTGCCGCACCGGGCCCCGCATCGCGCGGGGCTTTTTGCTTGCTGCGGGCACTCGCGGCACACTCTGCCTGTCACAGGCCGGATTTATTACGGAGAGCGCCCGTGCTTTTCAGTTGGTTCGAACGTCGCGTTCACCCCTACCCCGAAGCCGCCCCCGGCCCCGCGCCGCGCGGCTTCTTCGCTTTCCTGTGGGCGGGCACCGAGGGCATGCGGCCGTTCATCCTCGGCATGATGCTGCTGACCGCGACCATCGGCGCCTTCGAGGCCCTGCTGTTCGCCATGCTCGGCAAGGTGGTGGACTGGCTGGCGGCGGTCGAACCCGCACGCTTGTGGACCGACGAGGGCGGCACCCTGCTGCTGCTCGCGGCCATCATCGTCGGCAGCATCGCGCTGGTGGCGGTGCAGACCATGCTCAAGCACCAGAGCCTGGCGGGCAACTTCCCGATGCGGCTGCGCTGGAACTTCCATCGCCTGATGCTCGGCCAGAGCATGAGCTTCTACCAGGACGAGTTCGCCGGCCGGGTGTCGGCCAAGGTCATGCAGACCGCGCTCGCGGTGCGCGACACC
>JAREIX010000274.1 GCA_029286945.1 Thauera sp.
CATCCTCGCCACCACCGACCCGCAGAAGATCCCGGTGACGGTGCTGTCGCGCTGCCTGCAGTTCAACCTCAAGCAGATGCCGCAGGGCCACATCGTCGAGCACCTGACGCGGATCCTGCAGGCCGAGGCGGTGTCCTTCGAGCCGGGCGCGCTGCGCCACCTCGCCAAGGCGGCGGCGGGCTCGATGCGCGACGCGCTGTCGCTGCTCGACCAGGCGATCGCGCACGGCGCGGGCAAGGTCGAGGAGGAGCAGGTCACCCACATGCTCGGCACGGTGGGCGACGACCACCTTTACGCGGTGCTCGATGCGTTGGCCGCGGGCGAGGTCGCGGGCCTGCTGGCGGTGGCCGACGGCATGGAGGCGCGGAGCCTGTCCTTCGATGCGGCGCTGCAGGCGCTGGCGACGCTGCTGCACCGGATCGCGCTCGCGCAGTACGCGCCCGAGGCGATCGGCGACGAGGCGGAGCGCGCGCGCATCCTGGCCTACGTGGACCGCTTCGATGCCGAGTTCCTGCAGCTCGCCTACCAGATCGCGATCCACGGCCGCGACGAGCTGGCGCTGGCCCCCGACGAATACACCGGCTTCACGATGACGCTGCTGCGCCTGCACGCCTTCCGCCCCGAGCAGCCGGCGGCGCTCGGCGGGCCGGGCGTGCAGCCGGGGCCGACGGGGCGTGCGCGGGAGATCGGCAGCGGGCAGGGCGCATTCGCGGGCAAGCCCGCTCCCACGGGGCAGGCTGCGGCGCCGGGAGCGGCGGTTGCGGAGGCGTCGGCGCCGCCGACCGTGTCCGCGCCCCCTGCCGCATCGCCGCCGCCTGCCGTGGGGGCGGGCGTGCCCGCCAATCCCGCTCCGGCGACCACGGCCGCCGCGGCCTCTGTGGACGCGGGCTTGCCCGCGAACCTGGCGCCGCCGCTGAGTCCGCGTGATGACGCACCGGCCACCGCTTCCGTGGACGCGGGCTCGCCGGCGAATGCCGCGCCGCCGCGGCCTCGTGACCCATCGCCGATCACGGCCTCGGCGGGAGCAGGCTCGCCGGCGAATGCAGCGCCGGTCGCCGCGACACCCGAGTACGACGTGCCGCCCTGGGAAGACCTCCCCGCCGAGGCCTACGCCGAGGACGACGGCCGTCCCGCCCGCGCCGAGCGCATGCCGATGGCGGACGAGGATGTCGCGCCGCGCCCGCGCGCAGTGCCTGCACCGCGCACGTCCGCGCGGGCGGATACGCCGGCGGCCCGCCGCGCCAACGCGCAGGGCGCCGCCGTGGCAGTGCCACCGGAGGTCACCGCCGCGTCTGCCACCGTCGCCCCGCCGGCCAGCGGCCCGAGCGGCGACGCCGCCGCCCTGCTGGCGCTCGGCGACTGGCGCGGCCTGATCCGCGCGCTCGGCCTGGGCGGGCTGGTGCGCGAGCTCGCGCAGCACTGCGAGTGGGTCGAGTACGGCGAGGACGGCCTGCAGCTGCGCCTGTCCACCGCCCACCGCCATCTGCTCGACATGAACCGCGCCGCCGCCGAGCGCATCCAGGAGCAGCTTTCCGCTGCGCTCGGCCGGCCGCTGAAGCTGCGCATCGAGATCGGCGACATCGCCGGCGAGACCCCGGCGCAGCGCGACGCCGTCGAGCGCCGGGCGCGGCATGCCGAGGCGGTGGCGGCGCTCGAGGCCGACCCCTTCGTGCGCGAACTGATCGAACGCTTCGACGCCACCCTCGTCGAAACCACGGTCAGGCCCTTGTAGCCCACGCCGCTCGCGGTGGCCGCCCGTTCGCGGGCCGCGCGAGCGCTTGTGTCCCCAGACCCTTCAACGATCGACTCACTGGAGAATCCACCATGATGAAAGGCGGTATCGCCGGCCTGATGAAGCAGGCGCAGCAGATGCAGGAAAACATGAAGAAGATGCAGGACCAGCTCGCCGCGGTCGAGGTCGAGGGCCAGTCCGGCGCCGGCATGGTCAAGGTGCAGATGACCTGCAAGTACGATGTGCGCCGCGTGTCGATCGACGCCTCGGTGATGGACGACAAGGAGATGCTCGAGGACCTGGTCGCCGCCGCGCTCAACGACGCGGTACGCAAGGTCGAGGCCGCGACCCAGGAGAAGATGGCCAGCGTCACCGCCGGCCTGAACCTGCCGCCGGGCATGAAGCTGCCGTTCTGAGCGCGCGCATCCGATGTCGCCCTCCAGCCTCGACGAGCTGATCGAGGCCCTGCGCTGCCTGCCCGGGGTGGGGCCGAAGTCCGCCCAGCGCATGGCCTACCACCTGCTGCAGCGCGACCAGCGCGGTGCGGCGCGGCTCGGCCATGCGCTGCTGCACGCGCTCGAGGTGCTGCGCCATTGCGAGCGCTGCAACAGCTTCACCGAGGAGGCGGTGTGTGCGCGCTGCGCGAACCCGCGCCGCGATCCCTCGCTGCTGTGCGTGGTCGAGATGCCCGCGGACCTGGCGATGATCGAGCAGACGCAGTCCTACAACGGCCTGTACTACGTGCTGATGGGCCGCCTGTCGCCGCTCGACGGCGTCGGCCCGCGCGAGCTGAGGCTGGACAAGCTGATCGCGCGCGCCGCCGAGGAGGGGGTGCGCGAGGTCATCCTCGCCACCAACTTCACCAACGAGGGCGAGGCTACCGCCCACACCGTGGCCTCGCTGCTGTCCGCGCGCGGGGTCCGCGTGAGCCGGCTGTCGCGCGGCGTACCGGTCGGCGGCGAGCTCGAGCACACCGACACCGGCACCATCGCGCAGGCGCTGGTGGAGCGGCGATCGGTCTGAATCTTGATGTTGCGTTGCAAAAAAGCGACGCCCTCCGGACTTGCGACGGGCCCCGGTTTTCGCCCGGAAAGCCTTGTTCCTGCTGGTAATGCGCGGTTTGCGCTTTCTCTGCTGCAGCCTCTTCGATATAATCCGCCAGTTATCTGTATCCAGGTCTTTCGTTTTCCTTTTTGGGAAGAGGGTCATGAGCGTTGATCAAAAGATGGACAGCAGCCGCCGCACCCTGCTGCTGGCAACGTCCGCCGCTGGCGGCGTGGCCGCAGTGGCGACCGCGGTGCCGTTTGTTGCCAGCCTGACGCCGTCCGAGCGCGCCAAGGCAGCCGGTGCGCCGGTCGAAGTGGACGTGAGCAAGCTCGCGCCGGGCGAGATGATGACTGTGGAATGGCGCGGCAAGCCCGTGTGGATCCTGCGTCGCACGCCCGAGATGCTCGCTTCGCTCGACAAGACCGACACCAAGGTGAGCGATCCGGCCTCCAACAAGCCGCAGCAGCCCGCGTACGCCAAGAACAAGCACCGCTCGATCAAGCCCGAGTATCTGGTCACGGTCGGCATCTGCACGCACCTCGGCTGCTCGCCGTCCGAGAAGTTCAAGATGGGCGCGGAGAGCGGCATGGGCGCCGACTGGCCGGGCGGCTTCCTGTGCCCCTGTCATGGCTCGATGTTCGACCTCGCCGGTCGCGTCTACAGCAGCATGCCGGCGCCGGACAACCTCGAGGTGCCACCGCACCAGTACCTCGCGGATACCACCATTCTTGTTGGCGAAGACGGGAAGGCATAAGCGATGACGACCAAATCCCAAGCCTTGCTCAACTGGATCGACGAGCGCTTCCCGCTCACGTCGTCCATCAAGGGGCATCTGACCGAGTACTACGCGCCGAAGAACTTCAACTTCTGGTACTTCTTCGGTTCCCTGGCCCTGCTGGTGCTGGTCATCCAGATCCTCACCGGCATCTTCCTGGTCATGCACTACAAGCCGGATGCCTCGCTCAACGCCTCGGGCGTGCCGGTGGCC
>JAREIX010000275.1 GCA_029286945.1 Thauera sp.
CCCGTGTATCTAGGTTTTTGGCGCCCCATCGCCCTGAAACCCGCGCCGTTGCTGGGGGTGGGGCGGAAATGTGCCTTGGAGCTGTCAAACTCGGGTGAGAGCGACGCCCATGGCGACCACCAGGGCACACACCGCCGCGGTCGCGAGCGGCAGGCCGATGACGGCCGGCGTCATCTCGCTCACGTCCCCCATGCGCTGCATGGCCGCGTAGACGAAGCCGCTCACGGCAGGCCCCGCAAGCAGGCCAAGCAGCGTTGCCATGGAGGCGCCCGCGAAGAGCCGCGCGCGGGCCCGTTGATCCGGCACACCGCCGATCGCCGTATTGACGACCGGCAATACCGCACCGCCCGCCACCCCCGCCAACACCCGCCAACCGTATGCAGCGGCGAGCGAACCCGCCAAGGCGAAGGCGACGAGCGCAGCGGCGTATGCGCCCAGTCCGAGGAGGAGCAGGCGCCGGCCGCCGATCCTGTCCGACATGGCGCCCCACAGGGGCGCGGTCGCAAACAGTCCGAGCATGTAGCTGCCCAGCAGCGCACCGGTATGCCAGGCCACGGCAGCGGGCGTGGCGACGCCGGCCACAGCGGCAGGATTGCTCCGTAGCCCAGCGCGATGGCGAAATTCGCCCCGGCGAGCACCCAGAAAGCAAGCCGGGTCAGCCCGTGCCCCGGCGCGCTCAACATCCCCGCCGCCGGCGCGGCCGATCGGCCGGTGCCAGCGGCGCCGCAGCGGCCGCGTACTTTTGCGGTTCGACCTCGAAACGCCTGCGCGTGTCTTCCGACTCGAAGTAGTAGGCGCGCCCTTCGAACGCGGCGGTGAGGGCACCGTCGGTGCGGACCGGATTGCCACTCACCGGGTCGAGCGCCGCGCCAGCAGCGGCGGGCGCGCCCCCCGGCGTGGGCTGCGCCGCCCCGCCAAGTCCGTGACGCTCGTCGCCGTGCGATCGCCCGTGATGCCCCCCCATGCCGCGACCATGCAGACCGCCGCGCCGCATAAAGAACCACAGGGCCGCGACCGCGACGAACAGCCAGATCCAGTTTCCGGTCAGCCAATCCATGTCGACTTCTCCTCGAAAGACGTCAATAGCAAGGCCCATCAATCTCCCCGCGCCGCCGGGCTGCCGATGGTCGGACTGCACCGGGTGGCTCCAAGCGCCCCCTCGCCGTCAGCTTTCCTCTCCGTCCAGGCCCACCGTCACCGTGCTCGTCCCCGAGTAGTAATACGGCGGAATCACCAGATTGAGCGGTGCCGGCACGTGCTGGTAGACGCGCCCGGCGAGATCGAAACGGGAACCATGGCACGGGCAGTAGTAGCCCCCTTCCCATTGGGGTCCCAGGTCGGGCGGCGCAACATGCGGGCGGAAGGTGGGCACGCAGCCCAGATGCGTGCAAATACCTACCGCGACCAGGAACTCGGGCTTGCGTGAGCGGTATTGATTGCGGCAATACTCGGGCTGCTGCGGCCGTTCCGACGCCGGGTCCAGCAGATCGCTCTCGATCTTCTCCAGGCCCGCGAGCATGCGGGGCGTGCGATGCAGAATCCACACGGGCTGCCCGCGCCAGGGCATTGTCATCATGTCGCCGGGCCCCAGCGTCGAGACATCCGCGCTCACCGGCGCGCCGACCGCCTTGGCGCGCTCGCTGGGCGTCAAGCTCGCCAGGAACGGCACCGCTGTGGCCGCGACGGCGAGGCCGCCCGCTGCCGAGGTGGCGACGACCAGACGGCGCCGCCGTGGGTCCGGCGGGACAATGTCATCATCAGCCATTTGCAACTCCTTTGCGTCCGGGAGTGCCTCCGTCAGATCCGCACCCGGCGCAGGCGCAGCGCGTTGAGCACCACCGACAGGGACGACGCGCTCATCGCGAACGCGGCGAAGATCGGGCCGATCAGGATGCCGAAGAACGGGTAGAGGACGCCGGCGGCGATCGGCACCCCGGCGGCGTTGTAGATCAGGGCGAAGAACAGGTTCTGCTTGATGTTGCGCATGGTCGCCCGGGATAGCCGCCGCGCCCGCACGATGCCGTCGAGGTTGCCCTTCACCAGGGTGAAACCGGCGCTCTCGATGGCCACGTCGGCGCCGGTGCCCATGGCGATGCCCACGTCAGCCTGGGCCAGCGCGGGGGCGTCGTTCACCCCGTCGCCGGCCATCGCGACCTTGCTTCCGGCAGCCTGAAGTTCCTTGATGATGCGGGCCTTGTCCGCCGGCAGCACGTCGGCGCGGATCTCGTCAATACCCAGCCGCCCGGCTACTGCCCGGGCGGTGCGCTCATTGTCGCCGGTGGCCATGATGATGCGGAAGCCCTGTTCGTGCAGCGCCTTGAGCGCCGCCGGGGTGGTCTCCTTTACCGGGTCGGCGACACTGACGAGGCCGGCGATGGCGCCTTCGAGTACCACGAACATCACCGTCTCGCCCTGGTCGCGGCGAGCATTGGCCTCTTCCAGGAAGCGCTCCGCGGACAGACCGAGCTCGGCCAGCAGCTTGGCGTTGCCCAGCGCCACCGCGCGGCCGTCGACGGTACCCTTCACGCCCTTTCCGGTGAGCGCCTCGAAATCCCCGGCATTGGCGAGTTTCACGCCGCGCTCCTCGGCACCGGCGACGATGGCCTCGGCCAGCGGGTGTGCCGAGCCGCGTTCGAGACTCGCCGCCAGGCGCAACACTTCGGCCTCGTCATGGCCGGCAGCCGGCAGCACGGCGACCAGCTTCGGCTTGCCGACGGTGAGCGTGCCGGTCTTGTCGACGATCAGGGTGTCCACCTTGGCGAAGCGCTCCAAGGCCTCGGCGTTCTTGATCAGCACGCCGGCCTGGGCGCCGCGTCCGGTGGCGGTCATGATCGACATCGGCGTGGCCAGGCCCAGCGCGCAGGGGCAGGCGATGATCAGCACCGCCACCGCCGCGACCAGCGCATAGGCGAGCGCCGGCGCCGGTCCCCACGCCGCCCATGCGACGAAGGCGAGGATGGCGATGCCCACCACCGCCGGGACGAAGCGGCCGGCCACCATGTCGGCGAACTTCTGGATCGGTGCGCGCGAACGCTGAGCGTTGGCGACCATCTCGACGATCTGGGCCAGCAGGGTGTCGGCGCCGACACGCTTCGCAATCATGATCAAGCTGCCGGTGCCGTTGATGGTGGCACCGGTGACCGGATCACCCGCGGCCTTCTCCACCGGTATCGGCTCGCCGGTGATCATCGATTCGTCGATCGACGAGCGGCCCTCGACCACCTCGCCGTCCACCGGCACCTTGTCGCCGGGGCGCACCCGCAGCCGGTCGCCAACCTGCACGGTCTCGAGCGGGATCTCCTCCTCGCTGCCGTCTGGGCGGATCACGCGCGCGGTCTTGGGGGCCATGTCAAGCAGCGCCCGGATCGCCGAGCCGGTGCGCTCGCGCGCCCGCAGCTCCATCACCTGACCGAGCAGGACCAGCGTGACGATGACCGCCGCGGCCTCGAAATAGAGGCCGACCGTGCCGTCTTCATTGCGGAAGCCGGCAGGGAATATCCCCGGTGCCGCGACGGCGATGATGCTGAAGACATAGGCAGCACCAACACCCATTGAGATCAGGCTGAACATGTTGAGATTCATGGTGCGGAACGACCTGTAGCCCCGCACGAAGAACGGCCAGCCTGACCAGAGGATCACCGCAATGCTCTCAACTCTAGCTTATAGCCCTTGTGAACCCTATGGGAAACGGGTAAAATGGCGTTCGTTAAGTCATTGATAAATAGACAATATGAACTCGAATACTCGACCACGAG
>JAREIX010000039.1 GCA_029286945.1 Thauera sp.
GCCGCTCGCGGGCCTGAACCCTCGCGGTCACGGCGACGCGTGAAGCAAAAAGCCGCGCCACCGGGGGCCGAACCGTGAGGGTGTGAGAAATGCGGGCTAAGCCGGCGGCGTCCGCCCCGATCGACGAGACGGCCCCGTGCGGGGCCGTTTCTGTTTGCGCGCGGCGCGCGCCGGGTCAGAGCGCGTGCTTCTCGCGCACCATGTCGCCAAGCAGGCGCATCAGCGTCTCGCTCGCCTGCTCGGCGCGTTCCAGTGCCCCGACGACCTGCTCGCGCACCGTCTCCTCGTCCTCGGCCCGGGCGCGGATCGCCGCCAGGGCCTCATGCACCGCGGCATGGACGGCACCGTGCGGGCGCTCGATCTGCGGGAAGGCCCGGGTGCGGCCGAAGTGGCGCGTGCCCTCGCCATCGTGATACCACTGCCCGACGCGGCAGCTGCTGGAGTCGGCGGCGACCTCGTCGGCTTCGGCGCCCTCGCCGCGGCGCTCGAGCGCGACATAGGCGTTCTGCATGTAGATGATGTGATCCATCTTGACGCGCGAGGCAAGCGAGAGGTCCTTCGCCCGCGACAGCTGCTCGATGGTCGCCGCCGCCGAGCGCGCGACCGCGGCGAACTGCTCGCGGAAAGCGGCGACCTCGTCGCTCACCCGCGCGCTGTGCTCGCCGACGCGCGCGGTCTGCTCGACCATCGCCCCCACGCGCGCGCGAAAGCCGCTGACGAGCTGACCGATCTCCTGCGTCGCCAGCTTGGTGCGCTCGGCGAGCTTGCGCACTTCGTCCGCGACCACCGCGAAGCCGCGCCCCACCTCGCCGGCGCGCGCGGCCTCGATCGCCGCGTTGAGCGCGAGCAGGTTGGTCTGGTCGGTGATGTCGGAGATGATCAGCACCGCGCGGTCGATCGAGGTGCTCGCCTCGCCGAGCTCGCCGGCCGCGGCGGCCATGGTCTGCATGTCCGCGTTGATGCCCTCCAGGGCATGGCTGATCCGCACCACCTCCTCGCTGCTGCGCCCGGCGCCGCCGCGGTTGTCCTCGGCGATGTCGAGCACCGCGTCCATCTCGCGCGACACCGCCATCAGGTCGCCCTGGTTGCCCTTGAGGTTGGCGAGCAGGTTCGCGGTGTTGAGCGCATGCAGCTGCGATCCGAGGCGGTTGCGCACCACGTAGCGGGCGTTCTCCTCCATCGTCGCGATCGCCCGGTTCACCGCGACCAGCGAGGCGGCGAAGTCGCCCGGCAGGCCCTTCTCGAGCGCGCGGCGCTGGAACTCGCCGCGCGCGACCGCGGCGAAGCAGGTGTTGATCTCCTTGAAGTAGGTCTCCACCGTGTCGAGCAGCTCGTTGAGCTCCCAGGCCACCTTGCCGACCTCGCCCAGCCCGCGGGTGCTGGTGATGCGCTGGTGGAGATCGCCGCGCCGGCAGGACAGAATCACCTGCTCCATCTGCGCCAGCGTGCGCAGGGGGCGCTCGAAGCAGTGCCAGGCGTACACGCTGAACGCGATCGCCAGCAGCGGAATCACCACGCTCGGGATGGAGAGTCCGAAGAGCGCGAGTTGCCAGCCGGCGAGCGCCGTCACCAGGATGACGAATACCAGACAGAAGATGCGGAACTGCTTGTTGAGGAAGGGCGAGCGGCTGCTCACCGGGCGCTTGGCGTGCGTGTTCATCGTCTTGTTTTCCCGTTCAGCCGTTGTAGAGCCCGAGCACGAAGCGCTCGTAGCCGAGCCTGCGCTCATCGAGAGTGCGACGCAGCCAGGCAAGCGACGCCTCGGGCGCGGTCGCCGGCCCTGCCCTGCGTTCGACCTCGAGCATCTGCGCGTACAGCCCGGATGCGGCCGAGATCGCCCCCGTCGACACCGCGCGCCGCACGGAGAAATAGCCCGACACCGCGCCGGCGCGGTCACGATCGGGCGTGACGTTGGCGAACACCCAGTAGAAGTCGCCGTCGGAGGTGATGTTCTTGATCACGCCGAAGAACTCGCGCTCCGCCTTGAGCGTCTCCCACATCAGCCGGAACACGCCGCGCGGCATGTCGGGGTGGCGCACCACGTTGTGCTGACGCCCGAGCAGGGCATGCTCGGGATAGTTCGAGATGCGCATGAAGGTGCGGTTCACATAGGTGAGCCGGCCGTTGACGTCGGTCTTGCTGACGATCAGGTCATCGTCCGTGAGGCGAACCTCACGCTGTGTCGGTGTAATCCTGCCTTTCACTACCCTTGTTCCTCGTAACTGACGGCGACGCCGCCGGGCACGGGGCACGATTCAGCCCCTGCGGCGGTTAACGGCGGCGCCGCGGAAAACTTCAGCGTCATTCGCGCCGTGCGCGATGGGCGCCCGATCAGGGCTCGCGCCGGTCAGCGTCCGCCTCGTCGCCGGCGGGCTGCCCGTTGCGCAGGCAGGCGGCGAGCGCGGTGGCGATGCCATCGGCCATGCGCGCCTGGCGGACGGGGTCGCGCAGCAGCATCTCCTCGTCGCGATTCTTGATGACGCCCGCCTCGAAAAGCACGGCGGGCATGCGCGCATGGCGCAGCACGGCGAGCCCGTCGTAGTAATGCACCGCATGCTCGCGGTCGGCGTAGGCGCGCCGCCGTCCGTTCTTGTGCGTGGGCACGAAACCCAGGCGCTGCAGGCGGGCGCCGACCACGCGGGCGCACAGGATGCTGCGCGCCGTATCCGGATTGTCGCGCGACACGAACAGCGAATGGCCGGCGAAGTCGTCGTTGTAGTCGAGCTCGCGGCCGTCCCACTGCCAGCGCTGCAGTTCGTGGGCGTTGACCGAGTCATGGTGGATCGAGATCAGCAGCGCCGCCCCCGCGGCGTCCGCCGCCTGCGGGCGCGCCCTGAGGCTCTCGATCGCGCCGTCGGCGTTGATGGTGTCGACCTCGAAGCCGCGCGCGCGCAGCGCCGCAACCAGATGGAAGGCGAGCTCGCGATTGAAGGCGAACTCCGTGCGCCCGCGCGCGCTCGTCGCCCCCGGGGCGGCCAGCGTATGGCCCACGTCGACCGCGATCCTGGCCGCGCCGGGGGACGGCAGGCCGTCGGCCCACGCGCCGCAGGCGGCGAGGGCGAACATCAGTGCCAGCGCGTGGCAGCGGAAAGGAAGGACGGCGCCTGTCATCGCGCGATGCTAACCGAAAGCCGGCGGCGAGCGCCCCGGATGACGCCCTGCCGGCGTCCGTCGCCCGCTTCGTGCGGTTTTCATCTTGATTCAAATCATGGAGAGGATGCGGGTCGCCCGTGACAATGCGCCCACCATCGGCTCTGCCGTGGATAGCAGCACCCCCTGAACCACCCGGGCAACCTGACACCTTTTCGGACAAAACGAGACAAGCGATGAGGAGTACTCCATGAGCGGTATCTTCACAAAATCAATGGCGCGGAACATCTTCTACGGGGGAACGGTGTTCTTCTTCCTCCTGTTCCTGGCGCTGACCTTCGACACCGAGCGCGAACTCCCGAATCGCGACAACCGCCAGAACATCACCCCCGAGGTCGCGGCCGGCAAGCACATCTGGGAAACACGCAACTGTCTCGGCTGCCACACCCTGCTCGGCGAAGGCGCCTACTTCGCGCCCGAGCTCGGCAACGTCTACAAGCGCCGCGGCCCTGACTTCATCAAGGCCTGGATGCAGGCGCAACCCACCGGAGCCCCGGGTCGTCGTCAGATGCCCCAGTTCCACCTGACCGATGAAGAGCTCGACCATCTGGTTGCTTTCCTGAAGTACACCTCGGAAATCAACACCGCCAACTGGCCGCCCAACATCGAAGGTTGATCGGAAACCTGGAGACCACAAGGGGATCTTTCATGCAATACAAATCACAAGCGGTCGCCATGCCCTACTTCATCGCGGCGATCGGGCTATTCGTGGGGCAAATCATCTTCGGTCTGATCATGGGCCTGCAGTACGTGGTCGGCGATTTCCTGTTCCCGGAAATCCCCTTCAACGTGGCACGCATGGTGCACACCAACCTGCTGATCGTGTGGCTGCTGTTCGGCTTCATGGGGTCGGCGTACTACCTCGTGCCTGAAGAGACCGAGACCGAGCTGTTCAGCCCGAAACTGGGCCTGGCGATGTTCTGGATCTTCCTCGTCGCCGGCGCTGCCACCATCCTCGGCTACCTGCTCGTGCCCTACAGCACGCTGGCGTCGATGACCGGCAACGACATCCTCGCCACCATGGGCCGAGAGTTCCTCGAGCAGCCGCTGCTGACCAAGATCGGCATAGTGGTCGTGGCGCTGGCCTTCCTGTTCAACATCACGATGACCATCCTGAAGGGTCGCAAGACCGTCATCAGCATCGTGCTGCTGATGGGTCTGTGGGGCCTCGCGATCTTCTTCCTGTTCTCCTTCTACAACCCGGTGAACCTCGTCCGCGACAAGTTCTACTGGTGGTGGGTGGTGCACCTCTGGGTGGAAGGCGTGTGGGAACTGATCATGGCCGCGCTGCTCGCCTTCGTGCTGATCAAGGTCACCGGGGTCGACCGTGAGGTGATCGAGAAGTGGCTGTACGTGATCATCACCCTGGCGCTCGTCACCGGCATCATCGGTACCGGCCACCACTACTTCTGGATCGGTACGCCGGAGTACTGGCAGTGGTGGGGTTCGATCTTCTCCGCGCTGGAGCCGATCCCCTTCTTCGCCATGACCGTGTTCGCCTTCAACATGGTGAACCGCCGCCGTCGCGAGCATCCGAACAAGGCTGCCGTGCTGTGGGCGCTCGGTACCGGCGTGATGGCCTTCCTCGGCGCCGGCGTGTGGGGCTTCCTGCACACCCTGGCTCCGGTCAACTACTACACCCACGGCTCGCAGATCACCGCGGCGCACGGCCACATGGCCTTCTACGGCGCCTACGTGATGGTCGTACTGACGGTGATCAGCTACGCCATGCCGATCCTGCGCGGTCGCGCCGCCAACGGCACCAAGTCGCAGGTCGTCGAGATGTGGGCGTTCTGGCTGATGACGATCTCGATGGTCTTCATCACCCTGTTCCTGACCGCTGCAGGCATCCTGCAGGTCTGGCTGCAGCGCGTGTCCGACGCCCCGATGTCCTTCATGGCCACCCAGGACCAGCTGACGCTGTTCTACTGGATGCGTGAGTGGGCGGGTGTGGTGTTCTTCATCGGCCTGCTGACCTACCTCGCCAGCTTCTTCGTGAAGGGCGAAGCCAAGGACGTCAAGGCCTGACATGCACCAGGTGTTTGGGTAGCAACTCCTGGGCGATCCAGGGGAAGGGGTTGGGGCGGCGAAGGCCGCCCCTTTTTTTTGCCTCGTCGCCTCGACGCAGACCTCCGCGCGCCCCGGCCGCGTCGCATGTTTCGCATCCGCCGCGCCGGCAGGCGCGCGGCCACCGGCTAGAATGTCGGCCTGCCGCGGCCCCAGGGCCGCTTCCTGCCGATCGCTCCGAGTACGCCGTGCCCTCGTTCGCCTCCCTGCCCAACGCCTCCCAGGCATCCGCGGTCCAGCCCGACGCCGCTGCCCGCCCCGCCTTCCGCATCGCCATCAACGGCTACGGCCGCATCGGTCGCTGCTACCTGCGCGCCCTCCACGAGGCCGGCCTGAGCGAGCACTTCCGCGTGGTCGCCATCAACGAGCCCGCCGACCTCGCCAGCATCGCCTACCTGACCCGCTTCGACTCCACCCACGGCCGCTTCCCCGCCACCGTGGATTGCACCGAGGACGCCCTGCTGCTCGGCGACCGGGCCATCACGGTGTCGCACGCCCACACCCCCGAGGAGGTGGACTGGGCGGCGCTCGAGATCGACCTGCTGGTCGAATGCTCCGGCCAGTACGGCAGCCGCAGCGAACTCGCGCGCTTCCTGAAGGCCGGATGCCCGCGGCTGCTGCTGTCCCACCCGGGCAACGGCGCCGAGGATGTGGACGCCACCGTCGTCTTCGGCATCAACCACGCGCAGCTCGACGGCCGCGAGGGCCTGGTGTCCAACGCCTCGTGCACCACCAATGCGGTGGTGCCGGTGCTCGAGCTGCTGCACCGCGAGATCGGCATCGAGCAGGCGCTGCTCACCACGCTGCACTCGGCGATGAACGACCAGCCGCTGATCGACGGCTATCACCACACCGACCTGCGCCGCACGCGCTCGGCGATGCAGTCGATCATTCCGGTCTCGACCGGGCTCGCACGCGGCGTCGAGCGCCTGCTGCCGCAGCTGGCGGGACGCGTGAAGGCGAAGGCGATCCGCGTCCCGACGCACAACGTGTCGGCGATCGACATGGTGCTGACGCTGTCGCGGGACATCGCGCCGGGCGAGGTCAACCGCCTGCTGCGGGATGCTGCCGAGGGCTGCCACCGCGGCCTGCTCGCCTACTCCGACGAGGCGCACGCCTCGATCGACTTCAACCATGACCCGCACTCGGCCATCGTCGACGGCGGCCAGACGCACAGCATCGGACCGCGCATGGTCAATCTGATGGTGTGGTTCGACAACGAGTGGGGCTTCGCCAGCCGCATGGTGGACGTGACGCGGCACTGGCTCGCGATCGCCGCCGGCGGAGCGGATACGAACGGGTCCAATTAACCACGATCAAGTTAAAAACATGTGCGCTTGCCTAGACTGCGGCGCATGGAAACAAGCACTGCCCCCCTTCCCGCACGCACGGCACCCGCGCCCGTAGCCGGCCCGCGGCTCGCCGGCGACCTGGCGATCTGGTTCTTCATCCTCGCCGAGCTGCTCGCCTTCGGCGTGTTCTTCGCCGCCTACGCGTTCACCCGCGCGAACCACATCGAGCTGTTCAACGCCGAACAGGCGGCACTCAACCGCAACGCCGGCGCGCTCAACACCGTGCTGCTGCTCACCGCGAGCTATTTCGTCGTGCGCGCGGTGCAGGCCGCCGAGCGCGAGGCCGCCCGCCCGTGCGCCAACTGGCTGCTCGGCGCCATCCTCACCGGCTTCGGCTTCATCGTGGTCAAGCTCGGCGAATACGCCGCCGCCTTCGAGCACAACATCAGCCTGTCGAGCAGCCCCTTCCACATGTTCTACCTGTCGCTGACCTTCTTCCACTTCATGCACGTGATCCTCGGCCTGGTGATCCTGGTCGCGATGTGGAACGGCGCACGCCAGGGCCGCTACCGCCCGGGCGACATGAACGGCCTCGAGACCGGCGCCGCCTACTGGCACATGGTCGATCTGGTGTGGCTGATCCTGTTCCCGCTCGTCTACGTCATCCACTGAGGATCCCGCCATGAGCGCCAACGTGCACGGCACGCCCAGAAGCTCCACGATCCTGTGGGCCACCCTCCTCCTCGCCACCCTGCTCACCTGGAGCATGGGCGCGCTCGGCGAGACCGGGCGCTGGGGCGTGGCCGCACTCGCCGTCATTTCCTTCTGGAAGGGCGCGGTGATCATTCTCGATTTCATGGCGCTGCGTCATGCGCCGCTGCTGTGGCGCGCCATCACGATGGGCTGGATGATCGTGGTCTGGGCCGTCATCGCCATCGCCTACATCAAGGGACTCGCACAATGAAGCCGGACACGCCCAACCTCGACATCCCCTTCTACCAGCCCGCGGGCGACGAGGTCGCGGTCTTCGAGCACGCCTGGAAGAACCGCCTGCCGCTGCTGATCAAGGGCCCCACCGGCTGCGGCAAGACCCGCTTCGTCACCCACATGGCGGCCCGCCTCGGTCTGCCGCTGTACACCGTGGCCTGCCACGACGACCTCACCGCAGCCGACCTCGTCGGCCGCCACCTGATCGGCGACGGCAAGACGGTGTGGTGCGACGGCCCGCTCACGCGCGCGGTGCGCGAAGGCGGCATCTGCTACCTCGACGAGGTGGTCGAGGCGCGCAAGGACACCACCGTGGTGCTGCACCCGCTCGCCGACGACCGCCGCATCCTGCCGATCGACCGCACCGGCGAGCTGCTCGCGGCGCCGCCCAGCTTCATGCTGGTGGTGTCCTACAACCCGGGCTACCAGAACCTGCTGAAGGGCATGAAGCCCTCCACCCGCCAGCGCTTCGTCAGCGTGCGCTTCGACTTCCCGCGTGCCGAGCAGGAAGAGGCGGTGCTGATCGGCGAGACCGCCTGCCCGCCCGATCTGGCCCGCCGCCTGGTGGCGATCGCCGCTGCGCTGCGCGCGCTCAAGGATCGCGACCTCGAGGAATCGGCCAGCACCCGCCTGCTGGTGTATGCGGCGCTGCTGATCAAGGACGGCATGGATCCGGTCGCCGCCTGCCGCGTCGGCATCGTCGAGAGCCTGACCGACGACCCCGAGGTCGCCGAAGGCCTGATGGAAGTCGTCGCTGCCACCTTCGGCCGCTGACACCTTCGCCAAGAACGCGCACATGAGCATCGACCGTCCCGACCCCCTCAGGCACGTCATGCCCGGCCCGCGCCTGGCGGTGGTGGCCGAGGCGCTGTTCCTGATCAACCTGATGCTGCTGCCCGGGCTCGCCTTTCTCGCGCTGATGGTGGTGTGGGCACTCAACCGCGAGCACCCCGACCCGCTGGTGCGCAACCACCTGCGCCAGACCGGCTGGACCTGCATCTGGGGCGGGCTGCTGCTGGTGGTGATCAGCGTCGCCATCTTCCTGCTCGGCGGCTTCGACAACCCGTGGACCTGGGTCATCGGCGTGCTGTACTTCACCTTCGTGCATTCGAGCCTGATCCTGCTCGGGGTGATAGGCCTGTCGCGCGCGATCAACGGCCGCAGCTGGCGTTACCCGATCTTCGGGCCGCGCGAGCAGGATTAGGCGGCGAGCGCATCATGGCCCGTCCATCCGCCCCGTCCGTCGCGGCCGCCTCCGTCCCCGGCACGCGCCGCGTCATTCCGATCGCCGCGGTCGGTAGCGACCCGGCACAGCCGCGGCGTGCGCAGCGCCTGCGCACCGCGATGCAGGTCGGCTTCTTCGCGCTCTTCGTCCTGGCGCCGGTCTTCGACCTCTTCCGCTACGACCTCGACGCCGACCACGCCTGGCTGCTCGGCATGGAGTGGCGGCTCGGCCTCGACCCCTTCCTCGCCGGCCAGGCGAGCGCGCTCGAGGCAGCCGGCAACATCCTGCTCAACCTGTTCGTGCCGCTGCTCGCAGTCGCCGCGCTGTTCATCGGCGTGGCCTGGCGCTGGGGGCGGCTGTATTGCGGCTGGCTGTGTCCGCACTTCTCGGTGGTGGAGACCATCAACCGACTGATGGCGCGCGCCTCGGGCAAGCCCTCGGTGTGGGAGCGCCATCGCCTGCCGGCGTGGAAGGCGGACGGCACCCCGACACGGGTCGACGCGCGCTGGTGGGGCGTCGTGGTGCCGGCTGCGGTCGCCTTCGCCTTCCTGTGGGCGGTGGTGCTGCTCACCTACCTGCTCCCCCCGGCCGAGGTGTATGGCAACCTCTTCCGCGGCGCGCTCACCCGCAACCAGTTCATCTTCATCACCGCCGCCACCGTGGTGCTGAGCCTGGAGTTCCTGTTCGCTCGCCACCTGTTCTGCCGCTTCGTGTGCGCGGTCGGCCTGTTCCAGAGCCTGGCGTGGATGGGCAACAAGGACGCGATGGTGGTCGGCTTCAAGCGCGAGCGCGCGACCGACTGCGCCAGCTGCCTGCCCGACCGCCAGTCCGCCTGCGATGCGGTGTGCCCGATGCGGCTGCGCCCGCGCAACATCAAGCGCCACATGTTCACCTGCACCCAGTGCCGCCAATGCGTGGACGCCTGCGCGCAGACCCAGGCCGCCAACCCCGACGGCCCGCTGCTCGGCTGGGTCGCCGACGAGGCCGCACGCCAGAACGAAGCGGGCTTCCGCGCGCTCAAGGACCACTAGCACCATGGAAGAGACCGTAGGCCTGCTCTGGCACCGCCTGATCACCCGCGCCGCCGGCGGGCACTTTCCCAAGGCCGCGGTGAAGCTGAAGGAGATCGAGAAGGTCGCCGGCGTGTTCTTCCGCGCGCTTGGCGGCGATCCCGGCCTGCGCGTGGCGGCCGCCACCGCCGACGCCCACGGCGCTCGCCGCAGCCTGCTGCAGCGTATCGCCGGTGCCGACGAGCGCCTCGCCCGCGGCCGCATGGACATCGCCACGCTGCGCCTGCCGCCCGCGATCGACGCGCTGCCCGAGCTTGCGCTCAACCGCGACCTCTACCTGTGGCTGGCCGCCCTCGCCGCCGGCCATGCAGACGGACGCGACGCGCCCGCCCGCGACGCCGCCGCGGCGGCCGAGGCCGCGCTCGCCCCGCTGCCGGCGCAGCCCTTCGACGCCGCCGCCACCCGCGAGCTGCGCGAGAACCAGCGCGCCACGCTGCGCGCCCTGCGGCGCTGGCCCGGGATCGAGACGCGCTACCGCCGCCTGGTCGACGCGGTGATCGCCCAGCGCCCCAGGCTCGACAAGCTGCCCCCGGCCGAGGCCGAACGCGAACGCCTGCTGCGCCAGGCGCTGCACGCGCCGGGCAGCGTCGCCGCGCTGCCCGCGCTGCCGCCCAAGGCCAGAGCGACGCAGCCGGTGCTGCTGTGGCTGAGCGATTTCCGCGGCGCCGGGCCAGGCGGGCTGACCGGCATGGGCAGCGGCGGCGAAGCCGGCGAGGCGGGCACGAGCAAGCCGGGCCGCGACAGCAGCCAGCAGGCGCACCGCGTCGAACGCCAGCAGGACGCGCCCGAGAAGCACGGCATGATCATCCCCTTCCGCGCCGAGAGCCTGCTGTCGGTGGCGGAGTTCATCAAGGTCAAGCGCAGCACCGACGACGAGCCCGACGACAACGCCGCCGACGCCGCCGCCAACCTCGAGCAGCTCGCGATCACCCGCGATGGCGAGCGCGTCGCCTCCAAGGTGCGCTTCGACCTCGACCTGCCCTCCGCCGCCGAGGACGACGTCGTGCTCGGCGAGGGCATCCCGCTGCCGGAATGGGACTACCGCAAGAACCTGCTGCGCGAGGACCACGTCCGCCTGCTCGAGCTCACCCCTGCGGCGCACGACCCGCGCGCCGCGCCCTGCCCGCTGCCCGCGCACCTGCGCCGCACCGCGCGCACGCTGCACCGCCAGTTCGCCGCGCTGACCCCGGGCCGGCGCTGGCTCAAGGCGCAGACCGACGGCAGCGAACTCGACCTCGACGCGGTGGTGCGCGCCGCCACCGACCGCGCGATCGGCCACCACCCCTCCGAGCAGCTCTACCTCTCGCTGGAGAAGCGCGAGCGCGACCTCGCCTGCCTGGCGCTGGCCGACCTGTCGCTGTCCACCGACACCTGGATCTCGTCCGAGGCGCGCGTGATCGACGTCATCCGCGACTCGCTGCTGCTGTTCGGCGAGGCCCTGCTCGCCACCGGCGACCGCTTCGCGCTGTGCGGCTTCTCCTCGGTCAAGCGCAGCAACGTGCGCTTCCACCGCCTGAAGGACTTCGACCAGCGCTTCGACGACCGCGCGCGCGGCCGCATCATGGCGATCAAGCCGGGCTACTACACACGGCTGGGCGCCGCGATCCGGCGCGCCACGCAGGTGCTCGAGAAGGAATCCGCCGCGCGCCGCATCCTGCTCATCCTGTCCGACGGCAAGCCCAACGACCTCGACCTCTACGACGGCCGCTACGGCATCGAGGACACCCGCGTCGCCGTGGTCGAGGCGCGCAACCGCGGCGTCGTCCCCTTCTGCGTGACGATCGACCGCGAGGGCGCCAGCTACCTTCCCCACCTGTTCGGCCCGGCCGGCTTCGCCGTCATCCGCCAGCCCGACGAACTCCCTGCCCGCCTGCCGATGTTCTATGCCCAACTCACGCGTTGAAGCCATGAACCACTGCGACATTGCCTGCCGCGAAGCGCTCCACGCCGCAGCGTCGACCGCCCCGCCCACGCCCGAGGTCGAGCGTCTGTGCCGCCTGCTCGGCCAGGCCGCGCTGTTCAACGGCCTCGCCTGCACCGACATCGCACGCTTCGCGCGCGGGGTACGCGAGCTCAAGGTGTCGAAGGGAGACATCCTGTTCCACCGCGGCGACCCCTGCACCGGCTTCCACCTCATCCTCAGTGGCCAGATCAAGCTCGCCTTCAGCTCGGCCGACGGCAACGAAAAGGTGGTCGACATCCTGCACCCGGGCAAGAGCTTCGGCGAGGCGGTGATGTTCATGGACAAGCCCTACGTGGTGATGGCGCAGGCCTTGAGCGACGCGACCCTGCTGCACATCGGCAAGCACGTGTTCTTCGAGGAGATGGCGGGCGATCCGCTGTTCTGCCGCAAGATCATCGCCGGCCTGGCGCAGCGCCTGCATCACCTGATGGCCGACGTCGAGAGCTACTCGCTGCGCTCGGGCCGCGAGCGGGTGATCGGCTACCTGCTGCGCGAGGAAGAGCGCGAGGGCGAGGGCATCTCCGAGGGCCAGGTCTCGATCCGCCTGCCGACCAGCAAGGGCACGATCGCCTCCCGCCTCAACCTGACCCAGGAGCACTTCTCGCGCATCCTGCACGAGCTCACCGCCTCGCGCCTGATCGAGGTCGAGGGCCGCACCATCCACATCCCCGACATCGGCAAGCTGAGGAAGAGCCTGGGCTGAACCGCACCGGCGCCCACGGCGCGGGTGCAGCGGGCGCGTTGCCGGGCGAAATCCGTGATCCCGGCCCTTGCGCGCTGCGTGCGCGCGCCCTATCGTCGCGGACCGCACTTTTTGCCCAAGGCTGTACCGATGACGGACAAGGAATTCCCGCTGCACGACCACCGGCCCGCTGGCGAGTTGCCCGCATGCGCACGCTGCCGCAGCTCGGCGCCGCTGGCCTTCGACTTCAGCATGGCCTTCCAGCCGATCGTAGACCTGCGTTCGGGCTCGGTCTGGGGCTGGGAAGCGCTGGCGCGGGGTCTCAAGGGCGAGGGCGCAGCGAGCGTGCTGTCACAGGTGACGGACGACAACCGCTACCAGTTCGACCAGCGCTGCAGGACGCGCGCGATCGAACTCGCGCAGCGTCTGGGCGTGTCCGAGCGGCTGAGCATCAACTTCCTGCCCAACGCGGTCTATGAACCGCGCGCCTGCATCCGGGCCACCATCGAGGCCGCGAACCGGGTCGGCTTTCCGCTCGATCGCCTGCAGTTCGAGATCACCGAGGTCGAGGAGGTACGCAACGACGGACACCTGCGGCGGATCGTCGAGGAATACCGGGCGATCGGCTTCGCGACCGCGATCGACGATTTCGGCGCCGGCTATGCCGGCCTGAACCTGCTCACCCACTTCCAGCCCGATACCCTGAAGCTGGACATGAACCTGACGCGCAACATCGATCAGGACGCCCGACGCCGGCTGATCGTGCGCCACCTGATCGCGCTCGCGGGCGAATTGCCCTGCACCCTGATCGCCGAAGGGGTGGAGACGATCGACGAGGCGCGCTGCCTCGCCGACATGGGCATCGCCCTCCAGCAGGGCTACCTCTTTGCGCGTCCGGGCTTCGAGTCACTGCCCGCGCCCGATCCCGCCGTGCTGGCCAGCCTGCTCAGGGTCTGAAGGACCAAGGCCGAGCGATCAGGCCGCGCCCGTGCGCCGAGCCCTCGCCGGCGGCCAGGCGCGCCGCCCCGCCCTCAGCCTTCCTTGCCGTCCACCCGCGCCCGGATCAGGAAGGGAGCGTAGCGCCACAGGTAGAGCAGGAATGCGATCGACCACAGCGTGGCCGCGGCATGCACGCCGCCGAGCTGGGCCGCCGGGATGAAGCCCACCGTCAGCACCCGCAGCAGGGCTGCGATCAGCACCAGCGCGTAGGCCGCGGTCTCGATGCCGCCGGCCACCAGCATGCGGCCAGTGTGGCCGAGCGCGGTGCGGGTGATCATGCCGATGATGAGGCCGCCGGTGGCGCCGATCGCCAGCGCATGGATGCCGGCCGAGCGCGGCAGCACGCCGAACTGGGTCAGCGCGATCAGCGCCAGGCCGAGCGGGATCCACAGGTAGGCCAGCTGCAGCACCCACAGGATGGGCTGGCCGCGCGTCGCCCACGGGTTCCAGCCGCCCAGGCGCACCGCCTGCAGCACGGCCGCGAGCAGCGAGATCGCGCCCGCCCACGCGCCGGCGCCCAGCGCCCACAGCAGCAGCGCGATGCCGGTGGCGATCGCCGCTGCCCAGTCGAGCTTCACGTTGCGCCACTGCTTGACGCCGCGCACGGCGTTGAAGGTGAACATCGGGATCACCCGGCCGCCGACGATGGTCTCCAGCAGCACGACGAGGCCGAGCGCCAGGTGCATCGCGATCAGCGGATCGGCCTCGATCACGCCGAGCACGGCGAGGTGGAAGAACAGGTTGGCGAGCCCCAGCAGGGCGGGCAGCGCGCCGACGAAGTAGTTGCGCTTGCTCCGGGCCTTGACCAGCACCCTGAGCAGCATGCCCGCCGCCACCGGCAGGAAGGCGAAATCCACCACCGCCACCCAGGCGCCGCTGCCGAAGGCCATCGCCAGCCGGCCAGCGAGCCACAGCGCGGCGAGCACCATCAGCGGCCGGCCGGTCGGGGTGTCGAGCCCGGTCCAGTTGCGCCCGGCGGTGAACAGGAAGCCGATGATCACGGCCACCGCGAAGCCGAAGATCATCTCGTGTGCATGCCACCAGATGCCCGGCATCGGCAGTTCGATCGCGCCGGAGTAGGCGACCGCCCACACCGGCACCGCGATCGCGGCGAACAGCGCGGCGAGCAGGTAGAAGGGGCGGAAGCCGAGCGCCCACAGCGAGAAGGTGTCGGGCGGGATGCGTTTGGTGGTGGGTTCGTCGAGGCGGATCAGCGGCATGTTTCTCTTCTCTGTGTTGCAAACGGGGTTGTCGGGGTCAGCGTCGGCGAGGCACTCAATGGCTGGTGCCTTCCTCGCGCGTGATCTTGTTCCAGACGTTGTACTTGCCCACCGGCTTTCGCATCGGCAGGCGCTTCACTTCCTCGAGGGTCTGCGCGTCATAGACGATCACCGCGCCCTCGTCCTCCCACAGGCTGGCGAGCGCGTAGCGGCCGTCGCGGGTGAACTCGATGTGGGCGAGCGTCCTGCCCGGCTCGCCGGTGATCTCCTTGACCACCTCGAGCGTCTGCTTGTCGATCACCTGCAGGATGTGCTTCGCCTCCGGGCTCATCATCGAGTCGACGAAGGCGTAGCGGCTGTTGCTGTGGCTGCGCAGGAAGAAGCCCGGACCGCGGGTGGGGATGCGTTTGACGACCTCCCAGGTCTTCATGTCGATGACGGTGACCTCGCCGGCCTTCAGGTTGGTGCTCGCCATCACCGTGCGCGGCCTGGCGTCCGCCCCGGCGGCGGGATCCTGCCACGCCCAGGTGATGCCCGAACCCAGGTGCGGCATGCCGTCGAGCGGCAGGTTGGCGATCTTCTTGCGCACATCCAGATTCACCACCTGCCCCACGCCCTCGCGCGAGGCGCCCATCAGCTCGGAATAGTCCTGGGTGAAGAAGAAGTCGTCGAGCACCTCGGCGAGGAGGGTGCGGCGCGGATTCAGGTAACCGGGGATGAAGCTGCCCTCGCGCTGGGTGAAATCGTGGATGTAGCTGATCGGGATGTCCTCGACCGCCTTGGTGTAGCTCACCTCCCACACCTCGCCGACGTCCTTGAGCGCGGCGATGAAGGACTGGCGCGGGCTGGCGTCGTACACCGCGGAGACGCGCGAGCTGTGCTTGCCGTCGCGATCCTTGGCCTCGATCGACTTGATCAGGTTCAGCTCGCCGTCGAGCAGCACCAGCGTGTGCGGCAGGTAGTTGGCGACCGCGACGTGGGTGCCGTCGGGCGACACCGCGACGTTGCGGGTGTTGATGCCGGCACGCACCTCGGCCACCACCTTCAGGTTCCACATGTCGAACTTGGTGATCCAGCCGTCGCGCGAGGCGAAGAACACGTAGCGCCCGTTGGCCGCGAACTTGGGCCCGCCGTGCAGCGCGAAGCGCGACTGGAAGCGGTGGATCGGCTCGAGCCGGTCGCCGTCGAGCACGCTGACGTGATGGTCGCCCGCCTCCACCACCAGGAAGAGATTGAGCGGATCGGCGTCGAACACCGGCCTGTCGGACAGCGTGGCCGGGTCGACATGGACGATGCGCGAGGCGCGGATGTCATCGTCGCTCCAGCGCGGCTCGGGCACCACCGGGGTGTAGATCCAGTCGGCGAGCGCGGCGATCTCGTCCTTGCCCAGCTGCACGGCGAAGCCGGCCATCTGGGTGGCGGGCCGGCCCTCGGCGATCACCTTCACCGCCTCGCTCTTGCGCAGGCGGCCGAGGTTGTCGGGCAGCAGCGCCGGCCCCATCGCGCCGAGACGGTTGGGCGCGTGGCAGGCCGCGCAGTGCTGGGCGTAGAGCGCAGCCACGTCGATGGCGGCCGCCGACGCAGCCTCGGCAGCCGCGGGCTGCGGCGCGGCCTTGCCCGGCGAGGCGGTGGCGGACAAGGCCGCAAGACCACTGCCAAGCGCGAACAGCCAGGCCAGGGTCGAGGCGCGGCGTCTCATGCCGACACCTTGTTGATGCGGGTCCAGGGCGTGGTGACGACGCGCTCGGCGCCATAGTCCGCGGCGCTGACGCCGATCTCCTCGTCGGACAGGTAGCAGGCGGGATCCTCCGCCCACGGGTTGCCGGTGACCTGCTCGGCGCGCACGCGCGAGCTGCCGTTGCAGATGTCGAGGTATCGACACGCCCCGCAGCGCCCCTCGAGCTTGCGCGGATGCTGCTTGAGCCCGGCGAGCAGCGGGTTGGAGAGGTCGTTCCAGATCTCGCCGAAGGCACGCTGGCGGACGTTGCCCAGCGGCACGTGCCACCACATGGTGTCGGGGTGCACGATGCCGAGGTTGTCGATGTTGGCGACGTTCACCCCGCTCGCGTTGCCGCCCCACTGGCGCAGCTTGGCCTCGATGTGGGCGGCCTTGTCGGGGAAGCGGCGCTGCACCCAGTGCAGCAGGAAGGGGCCGTCGGCGTCGTTGTTGCCGGTGACGAAGTCCTTGTCGATGCCGCGCCGGTGCAGTTCGAGGCAGGTCTCGAAGAGCAGCTCCATCGCCTCGCGCGTGGTGCGGTGGCGGGCATCGCCGGCGCGGTTCTTGTTGCCGCGGCCGGCGTAGTTCAGGTGCGAGAAGTAGAACTTGTCGATGCGCTCGTCCTCGACC
>JAREIX010000276.1 GCA_029286945.1 Thauera sp.
CGAGGCCCACGCCGAGGCGCTCGCCCGCCGGCTGGCCGCCGCGGCGCGCAGTCCGGATGCGCGCGAGGGTGACGCCGCGGTGGGCGGGTCCGGCCGCGCGGGCGAGAGCGAGAGCGCGGGCGTGGTCGCTGGCGCGGGCGCGGGCGTGGCGGTCCCCGACGAGGAGGGTGACGGGGACGAGGAGGGCGCAGGCGGCGATTCGGCCGATGCCGCACCCTTCTTCGCCGCGCCGCTGCCGCCGCCGGACGCCGCCTGGCGCGAGGTCGAGCTGTTGCAGCTGATCCGCTTCTTCGCCAACCCTTGCCGCTACCTGCTGCGCGAGCGCGTCGGCCTCGACCTGCCCGAATCGGCCGAGGTGCTCGACGACGTCGAGCCCCTGCTGCCCGACTGGCCCGGCCAGCGCGCGCTCGCGGCGCGCCTGCTGCCGGTGATGCTGACCGCGGCGGAGCACGCCGCAAGCACCGTGGTGGGGGGGCGGGATGCAGAGACCGCCGGCGCCGCGGCGTTCGCCCGCAAGGCGGCGCTTCAGCGTTCGGGCGCGCCTAGGGCGGACGGCGTGAGAACCGCCGCGGCGACCGGCGATCCTCTGTGGGCGCTGGCGCGCGCCGGCAACGAATACCCCGCCGGCGCACTCGGCGAGGCGGCGCTCGCCCGCGAGTTCGACCGCCTGCTCGCCTTCGCCCGCCGCCAGCGCGCGCTGCTGGCCGCGCCGGCGCAGCCGCCGCACCGGGCGCGCTTCGCGTGCCGCATTGACGGCGAGGCCTGGTCGCTGAGCGCGAGCTTCGCCGACCTGCGCGCCGACGGCCTGCTGCGCGCGCGCTACGACGATACCCGCGCCGGCGACTACCTCGGCGCCTGGCTCGCCCACCTGCTGTTGTGCGCCGATCCCGCGCCCGGCGTGCGCTGCGAGACCCGCGGCCTGTCGCGCGACGGTGAGTTCCGCTTCGTGGCGCTGGCGCCGGAGGCGGCCGGGCAGGTGCTCGAGACCCTGCTCGGGCTCTATCGCCAGGGCCTGTGCGCGCCGCTGCACTTCTTCCCCAAGTCGGCCTGGGCGTATGCTGCCAAGGGCAAGGACCCGCGCAAGGCAGTGCAGAAATGGACCGGTGGCATGCGTCCGGAATTCGGCGAGTCGGCCGATCCGGCCTGCCGGCTGGCGCTGCGCGGGATCGCGCAGCCGCTCGACGACGATTTCTTCGTGCGCGCCGATACGGTGTTCACGCCGCTGCTGGGCGCGCTGGTCGACGCGCGCCTGGGCTGAGGGCGGCATGCACGGGACCCGCGGCCGGGGCGACGCGCCGGATCACGCCTGCGACCGCCGGCTCGTCCCGATCACCGTCGGACCGTCCCGATGACGGCCGCTCGCCCCGATCACGCTCCTCTTCGCCGCCATGCCGCTGACCCTCGCCGCCCCCGTCCATAGCGAACTGATCATCAAGAAGAGCCGCTTCATCGGCTGCGTGCAGCCGATGGCCGACCGCGCGAGTGCGCAGAAGGTGGTGGCGGAGTTGTGGGCGCAGCATCCCGGCGCGCGCCATGTGTGCTGGGCGCTGCTCGCCGGCGGGCAGTCGGCGGCGGTGGACGACGGCGAGCCGAGTGGCACCGCCGGGCGGCCGATGCTCGACGTGTTGCGCCACCAGGACCTGGAGGGCGTGCTCGCCACCGTGGTGCGCTACTTCGGTGGCGTCAAGCTGGGCGCGGGCGGGCTGGTGCGCGCCTACACCGACGCGGTGGCGCAGGCGCTGCTGCAGGCCCGGAAGGTGCCGATCGTGCGCCTGGCGACGCTGCGCTGCGTGCTGCCCTATGCGCTCGAAGGCCTGCTGCGGCGCGAACTCGACACCGCCGGGGCGAGCCTGCTGACGGTCGCGCACGGCCAGGCGGTGGAGCTGTGCTTCAGCCTGCCCGAGGATTCCGCCGCCGCCCTGCGCGCCCGCCTGGCGGAAGCGGGGCAGGGGCGGATCGAGTGGCTGGCCCTGCCGGACGCGCTTTCCTGAGCGGGCCGTCACTCAAGGGCGGGCGAGGACCTCCGGCAGCGTGACCACCTTCCAGCCGCGTGCCTCCAGTGCGCTGCGCAGGTGGCGCGCGCTCTCCACCGCGCCCAGGGTGTCGCCGTGCACGCAGATGCTGTCCATCGCCGTCGGCAGCACCTTGCCGCCCTGGCTGACCACGCCGCCGGCCTCCAGCATGCGCAGCACGTGGGCGACGAGCTCGTCGTGGTCGTGGATGACAGCCCCGGGCTGGCCGCGCGGGACGAGCGTGCCGCGGTCGGTGTAGGCGCGGTCGGCGAAGACCTCGCCGGCCACCTGCAGGCCGGCGCGCTCGCCGGCCTTGTGGAGCTCGGACAGCACCGGGGCGAGCAGGATGAGGCTGGGGTCGATCGCCTTGACCGCGCGCGCCACCGCCTCGGCGAGCGCGGCGTCCTCGCAGGCCTGGTTGTTGAGCGCGCCGTGCGGCTTGACGTGGGTGACGCGGCCGCCCTCGGCGGCGGCCATGCCGGCGAGCGCGCCGACCTGGTAGATCACCATGGCCTCGAGTTCGGCCGGCGCCATCTTCATCGGGCGGCGGCCGAAGCCCTGCAGGTCGGGGTAGGCGGGGTGGGCGCCGAGGCTCACCCCGGCGGCGAGCGCGGTGCGCACGGTGTGGCGCATCACCACCGGGTCGCCGGCATGGAAGCCGCAGGCGATGTTGGCCGAGCGCACCACCTGCAGCAGGGCCTCGTCCTCGCCCATGGTCCAGGCGCCGAAGGATTCGCCGAGGTCGGCGTTGAGGTTGATCGTCTTGTTCATGGATGGGTCTCCGTTGGCGTGGGGAGCGGGGCGGGAACGCTCAGTAAAGCGGGCGGTATTCGGCGCCGAGCGCATGCACGACGCCGTCGACCAGGTTGCCGGTGTACAGGGCCACGAGGTCGATGCCGTCGGCCGGCACGGGGCGGATCGAGGCGATCAGCGCCCGCGTCTCGGCCTCGGCGGCGCGCGCGATCTGCGTGCCCTCGGCCGCGCTCACGGTGGCGAAGCGCAGCGTCTGCCCGGGGCGCAGCGCGGCGAGCCGCCCGAGGTCGGCGGTGATCACGGTGGCGATCTTGGGATAGCCGCCGGCGGTCTGGGCGTCGGCGAGCAGCACGATCGGCTGGCCGGCGCCGGGGACCTGGATGGAGCCGGGCACGGTGGCGTCGGACACGATGTCGGCGGCGCCGCTGTGTTCCAGCCGCGCGCCTTCGAGGCGCACGCCCATGCGGTCGGCCTCGGCGGTGACGCGGTAGTCGCCGCCGACCAGGGCCGCGAGCGCGGCGGCGCTGAAGTGGTCGGCCTGCGGGCCGGGCACGAGGCGGATCGGGCGCTCGTCGGCGGTGGGCGGCTGGGGCAGCACGCGGTCGCTGCCCGCGGCGTCGGCCTCGGCCAGCGCCAGGCGCATGCCGGCGGCGAGCGCGCGGCCGCTACCGTCGGCGCCGCCGAGGCCGGCGCGCACATAGGTCGCGGCGCTGCCCATCACCGGCGCCACCTCCAGCCCGGCGACCGCGACCATGGCGATGCGGCCGCTGCCCATCTTGCGGATGCGCAGCGCCTCGCCCGCGGCGAGCCTCAGCGAGCGCCAGGGCGTGAGCTGGCGGCGGCCGTCGGGGCCGTCCACCTCCACCACCGCGTCGCCGGCGACGGCGAGCTTCACCGCGCCGCCGTGCGCCACCACGTGCAGGCCGCCGTCGAAGCACTCGATCACCGGCGCGTCCTCG
>JAREIX010000277.1 GCA_029286945.1 Thauera sp.
GACGCGGCCCTGGGTGAGCGCGTCGATCGCCTTGTGGTCGGGCATCAGGAAGGGCAGCGCGAACAGGTTGAGCTCCTTGACCTGCGGCGACCAGTTGATGGTCGAGCCCACCGCCATGTCGATGATGCCCTGGCGCAGCGCGGTGAACTCCTTGGTCTGGTCGCCCGACACCAGCGAGGTGCCCGGATAGACCTTGATCTTGATGCGGCCTTCGGTCTTCTCGGCGACCAGGTCGGCCCAGCGCTTGGCGCCCCAGCCCCACGGGAAGGCCTCGCCGAGCACGGTGGAGAGCTTGTACTCGTCCTTGTACTGCTGGGCCGTGGCCGGCATCGAGAAGCCGAGTGCGGCGGCGGCGGCGAGGCCGGCGATGAGGGCGGTGAAGCGGCGTTTCTGCATGGGAAGCGTCTCCGTGTTGTGTTTGTTTTTCCGGCAGAGATGCGCGCGGCGCGCGCTCCGGAGCTTGGGCAGGAAGACCGATTCTACAAACCAGGGCGCCCCGCGGCCAGCGCAAGGGGCCGAAAGTGCGCGCGGACGTCGCGGTCGGGCCGACAATTTTCCAGGGTGATCCGCGCTCGATCGAGTCTGAGCCCACTGACTCCGCTACAGGGCGCGGTTCAGGAACGCTACCAGTTGCCCCATGTGGTGCTCGAGGTCGGCAAAGGATTCGTGATCGCCCGACACGGTCATCAGCTCGACCGGGGTATCGCCGCGCGCGGCGAAAATCTGCTGCGCCTCGTCGATCGGCACGATCTCGTCGTCCTCGCCATGGACCAGCAGCACCGGGCGGCGGATGCGGGCGATGGTGGCGAGCGGCGCGATGTCGTCGAAGCGGTGGCCGATGGTCTTCTGCACGTAGTCGAGGATGTAGCGGCCGACCGGCTTCTCGGGGATGTGCCTGGCCGCCAGCCAGCGTCGCATCATCGCCGCCGGGTGCGAGAACGCCGCCACGCTGACCACCGCCGCCACCTGCGGCGTGCGCGAGGCCGCGAACAGCACCGCACCGGCGCCGACCGAATGGCCGAGCAGCGCGATGCGCGCGGCATCCACCGCAGGTTGCGCCGCCAGCCAGGCGAAGGCGTGCTCCGCGTCCTCGGCAAAGCGCGGCAGCGAGGCGAAGCTGTCGTCGTCGCTGGCGCCGTGGCAGCGCGCATCGACGAACAGTGTCGCGTAGCCGGCCTCGTGCAGCGGACGGGCGAGCGGCAGCATCAGGGCCGCGTTGCCGCCCCAGCCGTGCATCACCACCACCGCCGGCGCGACGGCTTCATCTGCCGCCACAAGCGCAGAAGCTGCAGCTCTGGCACCGCCGCCGCGCGCCGCCGCGGGGATGAACCACGCATGCAGCGACCTGCCGTTCTCGCTGCCGATGCGCAGCGTCTCGAAGCCCAGCCCGAACGCGCCCGGATCGGTGTGATGCGGTACCCGCGGCGCCGCCAGACCCTTGCGGATCCCCCAATGCACCAGCGCCCGCCCGCCGGCGAGCGTGGCCGCGCCGGCGGTGAAGGCGGCGATCAATCCGGGGGCGCCCATTCGCAAGTGCTCCTCAAGCCGCCTGCAGCAGAAACTCGACCTTCACTGCATCGAACGGAAACTCGATCCGCCCGTCGTCAGTCCGGGACAACACCCCGGCATCGAGCAAGGCACTGACGTCGCCATGTACCGCCTTCACGTCGCGCCCAACCCGGCGCGCCGCCTCCCGGATCGAAACGGGGCCCGCCGCACACAGCGCCTTCAGCAACTCCCAGCGCTTGGCGCTCAACACCTTCCACAGCAGCTCGGGCGACGCAAAGGCGATCCGGGCCTGGGCGTCGCCGCGGCCGGTTTTCATCGCACGCGCGGCGTCGGCCAAGGTCTCGGCCAAGCTGCGTACTTCAAGAACGACCGTGTTCATGGTTCCACCTCGCAATGTCCGCGCCGAAGTCGCGGGTGAGTTGATCCGGATCGGAAAAGACGTAATCCGACTCCTCGTCACCGTAATGGCGGTGGTCGCCCTTGCCACGCTCGTTGTCATAGCGCAGGACACACTCGCCACCGACCACGTAAGCCAGGCGGTACTTGAACGGATGCGCTGACGGCGGCACGGGCTCCGGAACCTGCCATACGGCGATCTCGGCAAAGGCATCCGGCGCAAGAACGACCCGACGACGGATCAAGGGAATCGCTTTCATGTTGGAGATATTGACAACATACAGTCTTGTTGTCAAAAACAACAACACTCAGATCTGGAGGCCCGCCCACCACAGCCGTGCCCGCAGGCCCCAGCCGGTGGTGTAGCCGAGCGAAACCGAGCGGATCTGGCCGGCAGGGTCGACGATGACGAAGGCAGGCACGCCGCGCAGCCCGTAGGTCTGGGCGATGCGCCCCTCGGCGTCGATGGCGGTGGCCCAGGCCAGACCGCGCTCGGCGAGCACCTTCTCCACTGCCGGCGCGCCGCCCGACTGCATGGCGACGGTGAGCACCGGGTAGTCGGCCTGCACGCCATCGATCGTGCCCTGTTGCGCGGTGCAGATCGGGCACCAGTCGGCCCAGAAATACACCCCCACCGCCTCGCCCGGATGCGCGGCGCGCCACTCGGCGAGGCTGAGCGGACGACCATCGGCGGCGATCGTGGCGAAATCCGGCGCGGCGCCGGCCGGCACGTCGCGCGCCATCCAGGCCTGGATGGCGAAGAAGATGGCAACGAAGATGCCGATCTCGACCACCCAGCGCCGCCAGCGCGGGGACTTGGGGGCCGGTTCGGGGGGGTCGGGCGCGGCGTTCGCGGGCAAGCCCGCTCCCACCGGAGCGGGTGCGGATCGCGGATCGTGCGGGTCGCCCGTCGCCGGCGTCATCGCGGATCGATCCAGCGCAGGCCGCCGGCCTCGCGTTCGAACAGGCGCCAGCCGCCGGCGGCGTTGCACAGGCCGTAGATGAAGGGCTGCGCATCGCGCCCGGGGGTGAGGAAGCGCAGGTCCTTGAAGCTGGCGCATACCTGGCCGTCGCCGTCCTCGCCGGCGTGGTCGAGCACGGGGAACATCGCGAACCAGCGGTAGAAGGCGAAGTCCTCGGCGTTCCACACCTGCTCGGCGAGCGCGCGCGTGCTGCCGTTGCCGAAGCGCTCGCGCACCTCCCACTGCGCCATCGCCACCGGCAGGTAGGGCGCGGAGAAGCGGCGGATGAAGTTGTCGTCGGCGGTGGCGACCAGCGGTTCGCTGCGCCGGGTGTTGAGATGGGCGTAGTGGTAGCGCTCGCCGTCGAACACGATCGCGGTCCAGTTGAAGGGCGAGGCCGGGCGCGGCGCGGCGTCCACCTCGACCGCGGCAATGCCCTGGGCGGCGGCGTAGGCGCGCGCGGCGTCGATGGCCTCGGCGCGGCCCATCGCCTGCACGCCCACCCAGCCGGCGAGCAGCACCAGCGCCGCGGTGGCCGGTACCCGGCTGCCGCGCCACAGCGCGCTGGCGAGCAGGCCGGCGAGGATGATGCCGGTGAAGGGCAGGTCGATGATGAAGGTGGTGCCCCAGCCGAAACGCTGGTCCGAGAACGGCGCCAGGATCATGGTGCCGAACTGGGTGATCAGGTCGCCGAGGATGTGCACGAAGATCGCCGCGCACACCACCGGGTAGAAGCTGCGCCAGCCCGCCGCCACCCGCCCGCCGCGCTGCCAGAAGCGCGCCAGCAGCCAGGCGATCAGCAGGCCCCACAGCGGCAGCAGGATCAGCGAGTGGGTGACGCCGCGGTGGCCGCGC
>JAREIX010000278.1 GCA_029286945.1 Thauera sp.
AGAAGGAAGGCAAGAAGCGCATGAAGCAGGTCGGCAACGTCGAGATCCCGCAGGAAGCCTTCCTCGCCGTGCTGCGCACCGACGAAGGCAAGTGATCGAACCCGCTGGCCGTCGGCAGACGGCTGGCCGACGACGGAACCCGCATGAATTTCGCCCTGACCCTGTTCCTGCTGCTGATCGCCACCGGCATTCTGTGGTTCTTCGACCGCTTCCACGCGCGCAAGCTGCGTCCGGCCGGCGCCCCCAGCCCGTGGTGGGTGGAGTACGGCGCGAGCTTCTTCCCGGTGATCCTGATCGTGTTCGGGCTGCGCTCCTTCGTCGTCGAGCCGTTCAAGATTCCGTCCGGTTCGATGATCCCGACCCTGCTGGTGGGCGACTTCATCCTGGTCAACAAGTGGACCTACGGCATCCGCCTGCCGGTGATCAACACCAAGATCCTTGAAGTCAACGATCCGCAGCGTGGCGACGTGATGGTATTCCGCTACCCGGCCGACCCCTCGATGGACTACATCAAGCGCGTCGTCGGCCTGCCGGGCGACCGGGTCGAGTACATCAACAAGCGCCTGACGATCAACGGCCAGCCGGTGGTGATCGAGGAGGCCGGCAACTACCTGCACCCCGATCGCCTGTATTACTCGCCGCAATACACCGAGAAGCTCGGCGCGGTCGAACACTCGGTGCTGATCGAGCGCGATGCGCCGGCCTTCGTGCCGCAGGTGCTGAATTTCCCCCGTCGTGAAAACTGCACCTACACCCATTCCGGTGTGAGCTGTACGGTGCCCGAAGGGCATTACTTCGTGCTCGGCGACAACCGTGACGCGAGCAGCGACAGCCGGGTGTGGGGCTTCGTGCCGGACGAGAACATCGTCGGGCGCGCCTTCTTCATCTGGTTCAACTTCAGCGACATGAAGCGGATCGGCAGCTTCCACTGAGATTCGGGAGATACGCATGCACATCAAGTCCCAACGCGGCCTGAGCCTGCTCGGCGTGCTCGTCGTCGGCGCGCTGGCGGCCTTCGTGCTGATCGTCGGCTTTCGCACCGTGCCGGTGGTCAATGAATACATGGCGATCAAGCGCATCATCGGCATCCTCGCCGACGAGGCGGACAAGGGCACGCCGGTGCTGGAACTGCGCCGCGGCTTCGATCGCCGCGGGCAGATCGACGACGTCTCGAGCGTGACCGGGGCGGACCTGGTGATCGACCGCACGGGGACGCACACCGTGATCGAGGTGCAGTACGCGCGCTCGGTGCCGCTGGTCGCCAACGTCAGCCTGCTCTTCGACCTGCATCCGAGCACCCGGCAGCCCTGACCCGATGACGGCCGACCAGCTCCAGGCCCGGCTCGGGCACGTGTTCGCCGACGCGCGCCTGCTGCAGGAGGCGCTCACGCATCGCAGCTTCGGTCAGCCCAACAACGAACGCTTCGAGTTCCTCGGCGACTCCATCCTCAACTGCGTGATGTCGATCGCGCTGTTCGAGCGCTTCGGCGAGCTGCGCGAGGGCGAGCTGTCGCGCGTGCGCGCCTCGCTGGTGCGCCAGGACGCGCTCCATCGCATCGCGATGGAAGTCGAGCTCGGCGACTGCCTGCGCCTGGGCGAGGGCGAGCTGAAGTCGGGCGGTAGCCGGCGCCCGTCCATCCTGGCCGACGCGGTCGAGGCGGTGTTCGCGGCGGTGTTCCTCGACGGCGGCTTCGCGGCGGCCAAGGCGGTGATCGACCGCCTGTACGCGCCGCTGCTGGCCGAGGTCGATCCGCGCAAGCCGAGCAAGGACCCCAAGACCGCCTTGCAGGAGTGGCTGCAGGGGCGCAGGATGCCGGTGCCCACCTACACGATGGTGCAGGCGCTCGGCGAGGCCCATGCGCAGGAGTTCGAAGTGGCCTGCGAGATCCCCAAACTCGGCGTGCGCACGCTGGGGCGCGGTCCCAGCCGGCGCATCGCCGAGCAGCAGTCGGCCGAGCTCGCGCTCGCCGCAGTGAGAAAGAAATGAGCGAAACCCCTTCCATGCCGGATCACGACGATGACGCGCCGGACACCGCGCACGATGCCGACGGCTTCCGCGCCGGCTTCGTCGCCATCGTCGGCCGCCCCAACGTCGGCAAGTCGACCCTGCTCAACCGCCTGATCGGGCAGAAGATCAGCATCGTCTCCAGCAAGGCGCAGACCACGCGCCACCGCGTCACCGGCATCCTCACCGAGCCAGGCGTGCAGTTCGTGTTCGTGGACACGCCGGGCTTCCAGACCCATCACCGCAACGCGCTCAACCGCTCGATGAACCGCACCGTGTCGCAGGTGCTGGCCGACGTCGACCTGGTGTTCTTCGTCATCGAGGCCGGGCGCTTCACCGACGACGACCGCAAGGTGCTGGCGGTGATCCCCGAGTCGGCCAAGCTCATCCTGGTGATCAACAAGGTCGACCAGCTGAAGGACAAGGCGCGCCTGCTGCCTTTCATCGACCAGGTGCGCCAGGTGCGCGACTTCACCGAGATCGTGCCGCTGTCGGCGGAGAAGGGGCGCAACGTCGAGGAACTGATCAAGGCCGCCACCCCGCTGCTGCCGTTCGCGGCGCCGATGTTCGAGGAGGACGAGATCACTGATCGCAGCGAGCGCTTCCTGGCTTCGGAATTCCTGCGCGAGAAGCTCTTCCGCCTGCTCGGCGACGAGCTGCCCTACGGCATCGCGGTCGAGATCGAGAAGTTCGAGGTCGAGGGCAAGCTGCGCCGCATCCACGCCGCGGTGATCGTCGACAAGCCGGGCCACAAGTCGATGGTGATCGGCAAGGGCGGCGAGAAGCTGAAGCGCATCTCCTCCGAAGCCCGCGTCGAACTCGAGAAGCTGTTCGACGGCAAGGTCTTCCTCGAGGTCTGGGTCAAGGTCAAGAGCGGCTGGGCCGACGACGAGCGCGCGCTGAAGAGCCTCGGCTACGAGTAATCCGGGCGCCGGGTCATGGCGGGAGCCAAGCAGCGCGTCGAGCAGCAGCCGGCCTGGGTGCTGCACACTCATCCCTGGCGCGAGACCAGCCTGATCGTGGAGGTGTTCGCGCGCGACCACGGCCGCGTCGCGCTCGTCGCCAAGGGCGCGCGCCGGCCGCATTCGCAGCTGCGCGGCGTGCTGATGGCCTTCCAGCCCTTGTGGATGGACTGGTCCGGCGGCGGCGAGGTCAAGACCCTGGTGCGCGCCGAGTGGCAGGGCGGGCAGCCGCTGCTGACCGGGCGCGCGCTGATCTGCGGCTACTACCTCAACGAGCTGCTGGTGCGCCTGACCGCCCGCGAGGATCCGCATCCCCGGCTGTTCGCTGCGTATGCCGAGGCGGTGCGCGCACTTGGCCGCGGCGAACCGGAGCCCCCGATCCTGCGCCGGTTCGAGCTCGTGCTGCTGCAGGACCTGGGCTACGAGGCCGGGCTCGGCGAAGAGGCCGACAGCGGCGAGCCCGTGCGGCCCGATAGGCGTTACCTTTATATAATCGAACGCGGTCCGGTGCGGCTGGAGACGCTGGAGGCCGAGGGCGCAGACGTCGACGGCGCCGCGCTCGGCGAGCAGGCGCTGGTGTCCGGGCAGACCCTGCTCGACATGGCCGCGGACGACTTCTCGCGCACGGAGACGCTGGCCCAGTCCAAGCTGCTGCTGCGCATGCTGATCAACCACACCCTGGGCGGCCAGCCGCTGCAGTCGCGCCGGGTGCTCAAGGAATTGCAGGAGCTCTGATGATCGAACTCGGC
>JAREIX010000040.1 GCA_029286945.1 Thauera sp.
CTCGATGTCGTTCTCGATCGACATCAGGCCTTCCTTGCGCACCTTGGCGAGGATCTCGAACAGCAGCGCGAGCAGGTCGACGTAGAGCGCCTTGTTGTATTTCGAGCCCTTCACCGCGAGCGACAGCGAGCCGAGCGTGCCCTTGAGCGCCTTCGGGCCGTTGCTGGCAACGAAGCCGCCGATCATCAGGCCGACGATCGCCAGGTATTCCATCGGCACCCACAGCGCCGCCAGGCTGCCATGGACGGCGTAGGTGCCGAGCGAGGCGGCGAGGATGATGACGTAACCAATGATCAGGAACACCGCTCACTCCAGGGAATCGGCCGCAGCGCCCGGGTGGACCGCTCGGCATCTGCCGGATCTAACGACCATGGGAAGGAGAACTTGAACGCCTGCAGCGCGCCCGGCGTGCGAAATGCACGCTGGCGTCCGCGGTGCACAACGGACACGGGCCGCCTGTCGCCAGCGCGGCCCGTGTCGACGATCGCGGCCCGGAGGCCGCGTCGAATGAGCCCTGAGGTGAGCCCTCAGGCCGTTGCCACCTGGCGCGTACGCGACACCGCGCGCCGCGTTCCGGCCTTCTTGCGCGAGGAGCCTGCGCGCGAGGGCATGTTGCACAGTCCGCACACGTAGTGCTGCACCGGATCGTGGGCGTGGGTGACGAACTGCCCGCCGCAGCAGGTGCAGGGCGCGAGCTGGAGCAGGTCGGCATCGAAGAAGCGCACCAGGGTCCACGCCCGGGTGAGGCTCAGCACCGGCTCCACCGCACCGCCCTCGATGTGGTCGAGGTAGAGGTGGTAGGCCTTCAGGATCGCATCCAGCCCCTGCACGCCCGCGCGCCCGGTGAAGAAGCGGTGAAAGCCCATGAACAGCGACGAATGCACGTTCGGCTGCCAGGTCATGAACCAGTCGGTGGAGAACGGCAGCATGCCCTTCGGGGGCGAGACGCCGCGCACCTCCTTGTAGATCTTCAGCAGCTTCTCCCGGCTCAGGCGCGTCTCGACCTCGAGCATCTGCATGCGCGCGCCCAGCTGCACCATCTCGACCGCCCGGCGGACGTCGTCCGCCTCCTCGATCACGCTCTTGTTCTTCATGTTGTTTTCCTCACGCCGCCTCGCTCGCCGCCTTGCCCGCCGCGAGGATCGCGGCATGCAGGCCGGCGCTTGCGGCATCGCGCCCCTCGCCCGCCATCAGGCGGGCCAGCTGGGCATCGTCGAAGCGAAAGCACGGCACCAGCATCTGGCTGGAAGCCATGCGCACCAGCTTCGCCGCGGACATGGATTCGATCACGTCGGCCAGCGCCTCGCCGATGCCGAGACGGAACAGCGCCGTGGCCCGGTCGCTGCGCAGCATCTGCTGGGCGAGCATCAGGTAGGCGAGGTTCAGCTCGCGGATTTCGGCCTGGAAGTCGGGTCGATCCATGGTTTCCAATCCCGATCAGGGACAAACGGCTTTCAAGTTAAAGTAGTTTCTCAGCAGCATCAAGTTACAAAGTCACGCTTCGTCCCTTTCCGGCTGCAGCGTCTGTGGCCTCGCAGCAACACCGGCGCGGTGCCGCGCGGCGGGCGTCACGACCGCGCCGCCTCGTCCTGGATCGCGACCACCCGGTTGCGTCCGCGCTGCTTGGCCAGGTAGAGCCCTTCGTCGGCGCCCTTGATCAGGGCTTCGGCATCCTTCATGTCGGGCGTGCGCATGCAGACCCCGACACTCGCGGTGAGGAACAGGCGCGGACCGCCGGTCTCCACCGGCTGCGCCTCGACCGCCACCCGCAGGCGCTCGGCGACGACGCGCGCGGCGGCCAGGTCGGTGTCCGGGCAGAGCACGACGAACTCGTCGCCGCCCGTGCGGCAGACCAGGTCCTGGCCACGCACGGCCAGGCGCAGCGCCTCGGCCGCATGGCGCAGGGCGATGTCGCCGACGTCGTGGCCATGGGTGTCGTTGATCGTCTTGAAGCCGTCGATGTCTACCATGATCAGCGCAAGCGGCCGCTGATGGCGCACCGACGAGGCCCACTCCATCTGCATCGACTCCATCGCCTGGCGGCGGTTGGGCAGGCCGGTGAGGGCATCGGTGAGCGCGGCCTCCTGCAGGCGCCGGTTGGCGATCGACAGGTCGGCGGCGAAGCTGCGCAGTTCGTCGCGCTCGCGCTCGAGCTCGCCCTGCAGCCCGAGCATGCGCAGGCAGGCACGCAGGCGCAGCGTCAGCGCCGCGCGCTGCACCGGCTGCGCGATGAAGTCGTCGGCGCCCGCCTCGGCCACCGCGCGCAGCACCGCGTCGTCCTGGCCGGCAACCACCGCCATGACGTGGATCCCGCGTCCGAGCCGGATATCGCGCAGCGCGCGGATCAGGCGCCCGGTCTCGGCGGCCCACTCGACCACCAGCATCTGCGGCTGCACGTCGATGGCCATTTCCAGCACGCCATCCGGCGTGGTCGCGGCCGCCTCGAACACGGTGACACCGGCCGCCTGGAGGGCGGTGCGCAGGGCCGCCCCGCAGGTCTTGTCGCGCAGCACGAGCAGGGCCCGCGGCGGCGGCGCCTCCGGGCCGGCCGGCGCGCCGGCCGCAGCGCGCTCGCCGGCGCCGTCCTCGCCGGCAGCGGCCGACAGATCGACGAAGCTGGGCACGTTCTCGGTGCGGATCTGCAGCAGCTTGCCCCACTCACCCCAGTCGCGGCCGATGCGCTCGCACAGCGCGACGAACTCACCACGGCCGAGCCCGAGCCGGCTCGACAGGCGCAGCATCGGCGCCATCAGGCGTTCATGCTCGCCCTCGGGCGCCAGACAAAGCTGCGCGATCGCCCGCGCCAGCACCAGGCACTGCACCAGCCCGGCGCCGCGCGAATCCTCGGCGTAGCCGGCAAGCTCGGGCTGTTCGTGGAAACGCACCGGCTGCACCAGCGCGTCGGGCAGCCCCCAGTCGGCGAGCATGGCCGCGCCGAGCTCGCGATGATTCATCGCGAAGGCCTGGTCCTCGAGCTCGACCTGATGCAGCTGGGGATTGCGCTGGATGTCGCCGAGCAGGCGCGAGATGGCGTCCGGATACAGGGTGGCGAGCGCGAGCTCGCCGACGCGCGCGAGCAGCCCGAGGCTGAAGGCCTCGTCGGCGGCGACCACGCGCACGCGCTGCGCCAGCGCCTGCATGGCGAGCGCCATCAGCAGCGAGGCCGACCAGAAGCGCTGGTAATCGAAGCCGGCGCACGCCCCCTTGCGATACGCCGACAGCAGCGAGAAGCCGAGCGCGAGGGTGCGCACCGCGGGCAGGCCGAGCACCAGCAGCGCCTCCTGCACCGACACCACGGCGCGGCGGTTCTCGGCGACCAGGCCGTTGGCGGCCTTGATCAGGCGGCCGACGAAGGCAGGGTCGCCCTTGATCACGCGCCCGATCTCGGCCAGCGACACCTCGCTCGACTGGGTGAGGCGGATGATCGCGATCGCCACGCCGCGCGGAGACGGCAGTTCGCCCGCCGCCTTGAGCTGCGCGTAACGCTTCATGTCGATCGGCTTCGGCATTCCTTCCCCACACTCGTCCTCGAGCCCGCGACCACGCAGGCGTCCCCGTTTCACGGCATACCGCCCGGATTCTTTAGCGGCGGCCCCGGGCAGGCAAGCAAAAGCGGGCTAGAATCGCCGAAAACCTCACGCCGGCCATCATGAAATACTGCTCGAGCTGCGGCGCTCCGGTCGCCTTCCGCATCCCGCCCGGAGACACGCTGCCCCGCCATGTCTGTGAACACTGCGGCACCATCCATTATCAGAACCCCAAGGTCGTCGTCGGCGCGCTGCCGGTGTGGGAGGACAAGGTCCTGCTCTGCCGGCGCGCCATCGAGCCCCGCCACGGCATGTGGACCCTGCCCGCCGGCTTCATGGAGAACGAGGAGACCACCGCACAGGCCGCCGCGCGCGAAACCCTGGAGGAGGCCTGCGCCCGCATCGAGGTCGGCGAGCTGTACACCCTGATCGACGTGCCCCACATCAGCCAGGTGCACATCATCTACCGCGCGCGCCTGCTCGACCTCGACTTCCGCCCGGGCGAGGAATCCCTCGACGTGGCCCTGTTCGCCGAGCACGAGATCCCGTGGGAGCAAATCGCCTTCCGCTCGATCGCGCTCAGCCTGCGCCACTACTTCGACGACCGCCGCAGCGGCCACTGGAGCGTGCACACCGCCAGTCTCGCCCCACCGCCGCCCGAATGGCGCTGAGCGCCGACAGGCGACGACAAGCGTCGAGCGGTGCGCAGCGCGCAGCCAATGCATTGATAAACCTATCAGCACATCAGGGTTGAGCCCCCATTGACGGCGGGCGATAATCCCGCCCATTCCCTTCCGCGCGCGGATCATGACCAGCTACATCTTCGTCGTCATCGGCGCCGTCCTGGTGAACAACGTCGTCCTCGTGCGCATCCTCGGGCTGTGCCCGTTCATGGGTGTGTCGAAGAAACTCGAGACCGCAATCGGCATGGGTGCGGCGACGACGTTCGTCCTCACGGTCGGCTCCGGCACCAGCTACCTGATCGACCACTACCTGCTGCAGCCCTTCGACCTCGGCTATCTGCGCACGCTGTCCTTCATCGTCGTCATCGCGGCGATCGTCCAGCTCACCGAACTCGTCATCCAGAAGACCAGCCCGCTGCTGCACCAGGTGCTGGGCATCTACCTGCCGCTGATCACCACCAACTGCGCGGTGCTCGGCGTGCCGCTGCTCAACGTCGGCATGAAGCACAACCTGCTCGAGTCCTTGCTGTTCGGCTTCGGCTCCTCGCTCGGCTTCACGCTCGCGCTGGTGCTGTTCGCCGGCATCCGCGAACGCCTGGACGGTGCCGACGTGCCGCTGCCCTTCAAGGGCACCGCGATCGCGATGATCACCGCCGGCTTCATGAGCCTCGCGTTCATGGGCTTCGCCGGTCTCGACCGCTTCCACTGAGGCCGCCGCCAGCATGCTCACCGCAATCCTCGTGATGACCGGCATCGCCATCGTGCTCGGCCTCACGCTCGGCTACGCCGCGATCCGCTTCAAGGTCGAGGGCGACCCGCTGGTCGAGAAGATCGACGCCATCCTGCCGCAGACGCAGTGCGGCCAGTGCGGCTTCCCCGGCTGCAAGCCCTATGCCGAAGCCATCGCCAACGGCGAGGCCGAGATCAACCAGTGCCCGCCAGGCGGCGAGGAAGGCATCCGCAAGCTCGCCGACCTGCTCGGGCGCGAGTTCAAGCCGCTGTCCGAAGAGCACGGCGTCGAGAAGCCCAAGTCGGTGGCCATCATCGACGAGCAGACCTGCATCGGCTGCACGCTGTGCATCCAGGCCTGCCCGGTGGACGCCATCGTCGGCGCCGCCAAGCAGATGCACACCGTGGTGCCGCCGCTGTGCACCGGCTGCGAGCTGTGCGTGGCGCCGTGCCCGGTCGACTGCATCAGCATGGTCCCGGTGGCCGAGACCGTGCAGACCTGGAAATGGAAATACCCGGTGGTCGACATCAGGAAGGCAGCATGATCGGGCGTCTGTTCAGGTTTCACGGCGGCATCAAGCCCGACGCCCACAAGGACGAGTCGGCCGGCCCCGCCATCCAGCGCGCGCCGCTGCCGCGCCGCTTGGTCGTGCCGCTGCGCCAGAGCGCGCGCGCGAGCGCAAGCTGCCTGGTCGAGGTCGGCCAGACGGTGCTCAAGGGCGAACGCATCGGCGAACCCGAGGGCTTCCTCGGCACCGCGGTGCATGCGCCGACCTCGGGCACGGTGGTGGATATCGCGCGCCATCCGATGGCCCACCCCTCCGGGCTGGACACCGAATGCGTGGTCATCGAGCCCGACGGCGAGGAGCGCTGGATCGCGCACGCGCCCTTCGACTACCACGCCGCCAGCCGCGAGGAGGCGCTCGCCTGGCTGCGCGACTGCGGCATCGTCGGCCTCGGCGGCGCCACCTTCCCGAGCCACGTCAAGCTCGGCAAGGGCGCCGGCATCGAGACCCTGATCCTCAACGGCGCCGAGTGCGAGCCCTGGATCACCTGCGACGACCGCCTGATGCGCGAGCGCGCGACCGACATCCTGGCCGGCGCGACCATCCTGCGCGAGCTGATCGGCGCGCGCGAGCTGGTGGTCGGCGTCGAGGACAACAAGCCCGAGGCGATCGCGGCGATGAAGGCGGCGGCCGCGGCCTCGCCGCACGGCGTCAAGGTGGTCGCGGTGCCCGCGCTCTACCCCGCGGGCGGCGAGAAGCAGCTCATCCGCGTGCTCACCGGCATCGAGATTCCCTACGGCAAGCTCGGCGGCGACTATGCCGTGCAGTGCTTCAACGTCGGCACCGCATATGCCGTGTATCGCGCCGTCGCCCATGGCGAACCGCTGATCAGCCGCATCGTCACCCTCACCGGCAACGTCGACAAGGCCGGCAACTGGGAGGTGCTGATCGGCACCCCGATCCAGGACCTGCTGCCGCTCGCCCGCCCGCGCGCCGACACCGACCGCACCCTGCTCGGCGGGCCGATGATGGGCTATGCGCTGCCGCGCCTGGACGTGCCGATCGTCAAGGGCAGCAACTGCCTGATCTCGGCCTCGCCCAGGCTGTTCCCGCCGCCGCCGCCCGAGCAGCCCTGCATCCGCTGCACCGAATGCGCCAAGGCCTGTCCGGCCGAGCTGCAACCCTTCGAGCTGTACTGGTTCGGCCGCTCGAAGAACTTCGGCAAGGCGCAGGAATACCACCTGTTCGACTGCATCGAGTGCGGCTGCTGCAGCTACGTGTGCCCGGCGCACATCCCGCTGGTCGACTATTTCCGCTTCGCCAAGAGCGAGATCTGGGCGCGCGAGCGCGAGAAGGCCGCGGCCGACCAGGCCCGCGACCGCTTCGAGTTCCGCAACTTCCGCCAGGAACGCGAGAAGGCCGAGAAGGCCGCCAAGCTCGCCGCCAAGGCGGCCGAGACGCGCGCCAAGCTGGCCGAGGGCGGTGCCGGCGACGCGCCCGCTGCCGCCGCGGCGGGCGGCGAGCCCGGCGCCGAGGATCCGAAGAAGGCCCTGATCGCTGCCGCGCTGGCGCGCGCCAAGGCGCAGAAGGCCGAGGTCCAGCCGCAGAACACCGACAACCTGAGCCCGCAGACGCAGGCCGAGATCGCCGACATCGAGGCGCGACGCAAGGCGCTCGCGGCAGCGGCCGACGCCGCGCCCCCGGCCGCCGTGCCCACCGACGCCGAGCCCCGCCCCTGAGCCCCCCATGATCCATTCCCCCTACGTCCGCAAGGCGGTCAGCGTGCAGCGCACCATGGGCCTGGTGCTGATCGCGCTACTGCCCGGCATCGCCGCCTACGCCTGGCAGGCAGGGCCGGCGATCCTGATCAACCTGGTGATCGCCAGCCTCACCGCGGTGCTCGCCGAAGCGCTCGCCATGTGGCTGCGCAAGCGTCCGATCGCGCTCGCCGTCGGCGACCTGTCGGCGGTGCTCACCGCCTGGCTGGTGGCGCTCAGCCTGCCGGCCATCGTGCCCTGGTGGCTCACCGTCAGCGCGGTGCTGGTCGCCATCCTGGCGGTCAAGCACCTCTATGGCGGTCTCGGCCAGAACCCATTCAACCCGGCGATGGTGGCCTACTGCACGATGATCGTCGCCTTTCCGGCGCTGATGTCGCAGTGGCCGGCGCTGGCTGGCGGCTTCGACGCCCAGCTCGGCCTCATCCTCGGCGGCGCGCGCGAGCTCGACGCCGTCACCGGCGCCACCGCGCTCGACGCGCTGCGCACCGGCCTGCGCGCCGCCGGCGCCACCGTCGAGTCGGTCGCCCACGGCCCGGCCTTCGGCCTGTTTGGCAGCCGCGGCTGGGAATGGGTGGCCGCGGGCTATGCGCTCGGCGGGCTGTTCCTGCTCGCCACCGGCATCATCACCTGGCACATGCCGGTCGCCTTCATCGCCGCGCTCGGCGGCACGGCGACCGTGTTCTGGCTGATCGACCCGGCGCAGCACGCCTCGCCGCTGTTCCACCTGGCCAGCGGCGGCGCCATGCTCGCCGCCTTCTTCATCGTCACCGACCCGGTCTCGGGCGCCACCACGCCGCGCGGCAAGCTGCTGTTCGCCGCCGGCGTCGGCCTCATCGTGTGGCTGATCCGCAGCTTCGGCGCCTACCCCGACGGCATCGCCTTCGGCGTGCTGCTGATGAACATCTGCGTGCCGCTGCTCGACATGAAGACCCAGCCGCGCGTGTTCGGCCACCGCGAGACGGCAGGAGGCGACCAGTGAGCGCGCGCTACTCCGCAACCCGCACCTCGCTGCGCACCGGCGGCATCATGGTGGTGTTCACGCTGGCGTTCACCGCGCTGATGGCGTCGACCTACGGCATCACCCGCCCCGCCATCGAGGCCTCGAAGCAGGAATCGCAGCAGCGCCTGGTCGACGAGGTGCTGCCGCCGGCGAGCTACGACAACGCCCTGCTCGACGACATGGTCCGCGTCGCCGCCCCGGCCGCGCTCGGCATGGACGACGGCGCCCGCGTCTGGCGCGCGCGCCGCGGCGGCGAGCCGGTCGCCCTCGTGGTCGAGGGCGCGGCCACCGATGGCTATTCCGGCCGCATCGAGCTGGTGGTGGCGATCGGCCGCGACGGCCGCCTCTCCGGCGTGCGCGTGACCGCACACAAGGAGACCCCCGGCCTGGGTGACTACATCGACCCCCGCAAGGACCGCCGCAAGGACCAGCCCTGGATCGGCCAGTTCGCCGGCGCCCGCTGGGCCGACGTGAACACCGCCGACTGGGCGGTACGCAAGGACGGCGGCAGCTTCGACTACCGCGCCGGCGCCACCATCAGCGCCCGTGCCGTGACCCGCGCCGTCGGCCGCATCACCGCCTTCGCCGCCGGCCGCATCGACACCCTCTTCGCCGCGCCGGCCGGCAGCCGGCTGGGAGAAGGCTCATGAGCCCGCAACAATTCCGCGAACTGGCCTGGAACGGCCTGTGGAAGCAGAACACCGGCCTCGCCCAGCTGCTCGGCCTGTGCCCGATCCTCGCCATCAGCACGAGCATGGTCAACGCCGTCAGCCTGGGGCTGGCCACCATCCTGGTGATGGCGATGTCGAACCTCGCCGTGTCCACGCTGCGCAACTTCATCCCCTACGAGATCCGCATCCCGGTTTTCATCCTGATCATCGCGGCGCTGACCACCGTGGTGGACCTCTCCTTCAACGCCTTCTTCCACGATCTCTACCTGGTGCTCGGCATCTTCATCCCGCTGATCGTCACCAACTGCATCGTGCTCGCCCGCGTCGAGGCCTTCGCGGCGAAGAACCACCCGCTGACCTCGACCGTCGACGCGGTGATGATGGGTCTCGGCCTGGTTTGGGTGCTCGGCCTGCTCGGCGCCATGCGCGAGCTGATCGGCGCCGGCACGCTGCTCTCCGGCATCGAGATGATCATCCCCGGGGCCTCGCCGATCAGCGTCTTCGGCGACGACTACCCCGGCTTCCTGGTCGCCATCCTGCCGCCGGGCGCCTTCTTCGCGCTCGGCATGCTGATCGCCGCCTTCAACGCCATCAACGCCCGCCTCGCGGCGCGCGCCCGTCGCCAGCCGCCGCCGGCGCCCAAGGCGCCGCAGCCCGCCGACGACCAGGGCGGGGCCGAGCCGGCCGCGGCGAGCTGAGGCGCCGATGGCAGCGATGAAGCGCGAGGCGATCCGCGAGTTCTTCCGCCGCCTGCACGACGCCAACCCCGACCCGCAGACCGAGCTCGAGTACGCAAGTCCCTACCAGCTGCTGGTCGCCGTGGTGCTGTCGGCGCAGGCCACCGACCGCAGCGTCAATATCGCCACCCGCAAGCTGTTCGCCGACGCGCCCACGCCCGAGGCCATGGTCGCGCTCGGCGAGGACGGCATCGCCGAGCACATCAAGACCATCGGCCTGTTCCGCAACAAGGCGAAGAACACGCTCGCGCTCTCGCGCCTGCTGCTCGAGCGCCACGGCGGCGAGGTGCCGGCCGAGCGCGCGGCGCTCGAGGCCCTGCCCGGCGTCGGCCGCAAGACCGCCAACGTGGTGCTCAACACGGTATTCCGCCAGCCGGTGATGGCGGTCGACACCCACATCTTCCGCCTTGCCAACCGCACCGGGCTGGCGCCCGGCAAGGACGTGGTCGAGGTCGAGAAGGCGCTGATGCGGCGCGTGCCCAGGGACTACCTGCTCGATGCCCACCACTGGCTGATCCTGCACGGCCGCTACGTGTGCACCGCGCGCAGCCCGAAGTGCGGCCAGTGCGGCGTGCGCGACCTGTGCCAGTTTCGCGACAAGACGGGCTAGGCGGCCGATCCGCCTCTTTTCGCGCGACGTCCGCCGTGGCATCACGCAGGCCGCCCCGGGCCGACCGCGCCCACCCCTGCGCCGCGAGGCGCCGCAACGAGGACACGACATGTTCAACCCCAGCCGAGACCAGGTGCGCAGCTTCTTCGTCGAGACCTGGCGCAAGTATCAGGCCAAGGAAGTGCTGACGCCGATGGAGACCATCGCCGCCGACATCATCGCCCATCACCCCGAGTACCACGCGGTGGTCGAGGATCCCGACGCGATCGACCGCGACTTCCCGCCCGAGTCCGGCCAGATCAATCCCTTCCTGCACCTGTCGCTGCACCTGGCGATCGAGGAGCAGCTCTCGATCGACCAGCCACCGGGCATCCGTGCCGCCTTCGAGGCCGCCTGCGCGCGCCGCGGCGAACGCCACGACGCCCTGCACGACGCCCTCGAGTGCCTCGGCGAGACGCTGTTCAACGCCCAGCGCAGCGGCGGCGCGCCCGATGGTGCGGCCTACGTCGCCGCACTTCGAAAGCGCGCCGGCCTCGCCGCCTGAGGCCTGGCGCCCAACCCGGCGCCGGCGCCCTCGCCGCCCTTGCGGCGAGCCGCTAGAATCATTGCTTTCGCACAAATGGTCGTACGCGCGCGGCCTGCCCTGCGGGCAGTCGCTGCGCCCGAGCCCGCCCCCCGCTTCCGCGTCGCCGACGCCCGCCTTGCTCTGGAGGTCCCCATGCCCGGTCTGCTGCCCAACGTCGATCCCGATGGCCTGCTCGAATACTCGGTGGTCTATACCGACCGCTCGCTCAACCACATGTCGCAGGCCTTCCAGGGCGTGATGCGAGAACTGTCGGCGACGCTGAAGAAGGTCTACCACGCCCACGCGGTCGCCATCGTTCCCGGCAGCGGCACCTTCGGGATGGAGGCGGTCGCGCGCCAGTTCGCCACCGGCAGGAAGGCCTTGGTGATCCGCAACGGCTGGTTCAGCTACCGGTGGACGCAGATCTTCGAGATGGGGAACATCCCCGCCGAATCCGTGGTGCTCAAGGCCCGCCAGGTGCGTGACGAGGCGCAGGCGCCCTTCATCCCGGCGCCGATCGACGAGGTCGTCGCCGCGATCCGCCAGCACCGCCCGGACGTGGTGTTCGCGCCGCACGTCGAGACCTCGGCCGGCATGATGCTGCCCGACGACTACCTGCGCGCGGTGGCCGACACCACCCACGAGGTCGGCGGCCTGTTCGTGCTCGACTGCATCGCCTCGGGCACGATCTGGGTGGACATGGACGCCACCGGCGTCGACGTGCTGGTGAGCGCCCCGCAGAAGGGCTGGAGCGCCTCGCCCTGCTGCGCGATGGTGATGATGAGCGCCGCCGCGCGCGAGCGCATCGAAGGCACCACCAGCACCAGCTTCGCCTGCGACCTCAAGAAGTGGCTGCAGATCATGGAAACCTACGAGGGCGGCGGCCACGCCTACCACGCCACCATGCCCACCGACGGCCTGGTCACGCTGCACAAGGTGATGCGCGAGACCGAGGCCTATGGCTTCGAGAAAGTGAAGCAGGAACAGGTGGAACTCGGCGCCCGCGTGCGCGAGGTGCTCGAGGCGCGCGGCTTCCCGAGCGTGGCCGCAGCGGGCTTCCAGGCCCCCGGCGTGGTGGTGAGCTTCACCACCGACGACGGCATCAAGACCGGCGCACGCTTCGCCGCCGCCGGCCTGCAGATCGCGGCCGGCGTGCCGCTGGCCTGCGACGAGCGCTCCGACTACAAGGCCTTCCGCATCGGCCTGTTCGGGCTGGACAAGCTGCACAAGGTCGAGCGCAGCGTGGCCACGCTGGAGAAGGCGCTCGATCAGGTCGGCTGAGCGCCCTGGCGCCTGCGATCCCTCACGCAACGCACGGACAGCCTTTCCGCCAACGCCGCATCCCTGCCACCCTCAAGCCCGAGCCGGCAGCGCAGGGTGCGGCGAACGAGCACCCGCCCGTGCCGCCAGCGGGCCTGCTCAGGAAATGCCGTAGCGTCGCAGGCGGTTGGCGATGGCCGAGTGCGAGGTGTTGAGACGCTTCGCCAACCGGCGGCTCGAGGGAAATTCGCGGTACAGGCGTTGCAACAGGGCCTTTTCAAAGTCGGCGACGGCCTGTTCGAGGCTGGCCACATCGCCGGCTTCGCCGAGCAGGCCCGGTGTCGCCTCCTGGGCCAGTTCGAGGTCGCCGACATTGATGACGTTGCCTTCGGTCATCGTCACGGCCCGAAAGATCACGTTCTGCAATTGACGGATATTGCCGACCCAGGGGTTGGCCAGCATGGCCGCGCAGGCGGCCTGCGACAGCCGCATCGGCGCCCGGGAGGCCTGGGCGCACGCGCGGCCGAGGAAGAACTGGGCCAGCGGCAGGATGTCGCCGGGTCGCTCGCGCAGCGGCGGGACGTGCAGATTGAGCACATTCAGGCGGAACAGCAGGTCCTGGCGAAAATGGCCGCTGCTCACCATGTCTTCCAGGGCGCGATGGGTCGCGCTGATGATGCGCACGTTCATGCGCAACTCGCGCTCGCCACCGACGCGGCGGAAGCTGCCGTCGTTGAGAAAGCGCAGCAGCTTGGCCTGCAGGTAGGGTGACATTTCGCCGATCTCGTCGAGGAAGACGGTGCCGCCATCGGCCAGTTCGAGCAGGCCGGGTTTGCCACCGCGCAGCGCGCCGGTGAAGGCGCCGGCGGCGTAGCCGAAAAGTTCGCTTTCCGCCAGGCTTTCCGGCAGGGCCGCGCAGTTGAGGGCGAAGAAGGGCTGACTGCTGCGGCTGCTGCCGGCGTGGCAGGCGTGGGCGAGAAGCTCCTTGCCGGTACCGGTTTCGCCGGTGATCAGCAGCGGAGCGTCGACGATCGCCATGCGGGCCGCGCGCTGCTTGAGCTGCGCGATCTCCGGCGAACTGCCGAGAATGGCCTCGAAGCCGCCAGCGTCGTAGTTCTGCAGGGCGCTCATCCGTCCGCCCATGCGGCTCGGGGCATGCAGGGTCATCACCGCGCCGGCGACGCGCCCGCCCGCCTCGTGCAGCGGCATGGTCTCCAGCATGTAGGGCTCGCGGTTGATGACGATTTCGCAGACCGGCAGGTGGTAGCCGCCGTCCACCAGTTCGCTGAGCAGCTGCGGGTTGCCGATCAGCTCCCGCATCGGGCTGCCGATCAGGCGGGCTTCATCGAGGCCGCTGGCAATGATCGCAGCATTGTTGGCGAGGACGACACAGCCCGCTTCATCGACCGCGAAGATCGGATCGGCTTGCGAGGCAAGCAAGGCGTCGAGGTAGAGACGTCGCTGCGCGCCCGGCAGCATGCCGACCGGCTCGACGGTGCGCACCCCGCTGACCTGCATCAACTGGGCGCGCAATGTGTCCAGCCCCGCCTGATCGAGGGCCGGCGCCTCGATGTAGATGTGGGGCGGATCGACCTCGACGGCCGTCACGTTGAGGCTGCGCCGGGCCAGCTCGGCAAGGACCTCCTGGGCGATGCCGACGCGGTCGGCAAAGAACACATCGATACGCATGCCTGCAGTCCGTAAAGGAATCATTACACCGTATCAAAAACACTACGGCCTTTGCAAGTAAATGAAAAACAAGGGAAATAACCACATTTCGGGCATTCCTCAGCCTTCCGCGTAAAGAAATCGTTACGGACGGCACCGACTTGATCCCGATAGCTTCTCTAACCCACTGTTTTCCTTGAGTTTCACCTTCTGGCACGGGAATCGCTAGGCGGTCTTCATCCAGGGCAACAAAGCCCTTCATGAAGGAGCCTTCCCATGCACGTGGTCGTTCTCGGCAGTGGCGTCATCGGCACCACCATCGCCTATTACCTGGCCAAGGCCGGCCACCAGGTCACCGTCCTTGACCGCCAGCCGGGGCCGGCCATGGAAACCAGCTTTGCCAATGCCGGCGAGGTCTCGCCCGGCTATTCGGCGCCGTGGGCCGGTCCCGGCGTGCCGCTCAAGGCGATCAAGTGGATGCTGATGCACCACAGCCCGCTGGTCATCAAGCCCATGCTCGATCCGGCGATGTGGCGCTGGGGGCTGGCCATGCTGCGCAACTGCACCGAATCCGCCTACAAGATCAACAAGAGCCGGATGGTACGGGTGGCCGAGTACAGCCGCGACTGCCTCAAGCAATTGCGCGCCGAGACCGGCATCGCCTACGACGAGCGCACGCAGGGCACGCTGCAGCTGTTCCGTACCCAGAAGCAGCTCGACGGCATCGGCAAGGATGTCGCCATCCTCAAGGACTTCGGCGTGCCCTTCCAGGTGCTCGATCGCGCCGGTTACCTCGAATACGAGCCGGCGCTGGCCCTGGTCAAGGACAAGTTCATCGGCGCCTTGCGCCTGCCCGGTGACGAGACCGGCGATTGCTTCAAGTTCACCCAGAACCTGGCGAAGATGGCCGAGGCACTGGGGGTCAGCTTCCGCTTCGGCACCACCATCGCCGGCATCGACCACGATGGCCAGCGGATCACCGGCGTCCGCACCGATGCCGGCACCGTGAGCGCTGATCACTACGTGCTGGCGCTGGGCAGTTATTCGACGCAGCTGCTGAAGCCGCTCGGTATCGACATCCCGGTCTATCCGGTCAAGGGCTTCTCGATCACGGTACCGATCACCAACGCGGCCATGGCGCCCGAGTCCACGATCATGGACGAGACGCACAAGGTCGCCGTCACCCGTCTCGGCGACCGCATCCGCGTCGGCGGCACGGCACAGCTTTCCGGCTTCGACCTGAAGCTCGACGCCGGGCGGCGCAAGACGCTGGAATTCGTCGTCAGCGATCTGTTCCCGCAGGGCGGCGATGTCGCCCGCGCCGAGTTCTGGACCGGCCTGCGTCCGATGACGCCGGATGGCACGCCGATCATCGGCAAGACCCGCTACGCCAATCTGACGCTGAGCACCGGCCACGGCACGCTCGGCTGGACGATGGCCACCGGAACCGGGCGCGTCGTCGCCGACCTGGTTTCCGGCCGGACCCCCGAGATCAGCGTGGACGACCTCGCGGTCGCCCGCTACGCCTGATCCGGACAAGCGCCGCATCCAGGCACAAGCCACTTTTCTGCTGCACAGCCAAAACCAAACAAGGAGAGGATCTTGGAGACACTGACTCAATTCATCACGGCGATCAACGACATCGTCTGGGGACCGCCGATGCTGGTCGCCATTCTCGGCACCGGCCTGTTCCTGCAACTGCGCCTGAAATGCATGCCGCTGACGCGGATTCCCGCCGGCTTTGCGATGGTCTGGCGCGGCCGCAAGGCGGTGCCCGGTGCGCCGGGCGAGATCACCCCCTATGCCGCGTTGATGACGGCGCTGGCGGCGACGGTGGGCACCGGCAACATTGCCGGCGTGGCCACGGCCATCGCCCTCGGCGGCCCGGGGGCCGTGTTCTGGATGTGGATGACGGCACTGGTCGGCATGGCCACCAAGTACGCCGAAGTGCTGCTGGCGGTGCATTACCGCGAGACCGATGACCGCGGCGAGCAGGTCGGCGGCCCGATGTACGCGATCAAGAACGGCCTCGGCAGGCACTGGCGCTGGCTCGGCGCCGCCTTCGCCATCTTCGGCGGTCTGGCCGGCTTCGGCATCGGCAACATGGTCCAGTCGAACAGCATCGCCGGCGCGCTCGATGGTGCGTTCGGCATCGACCCCTGGGTTTCCGGCATCGTCATGACCGCATGCACCGGCTTCGTGCTGCTCGGCGGCGTCAAGCGCATCGGGGCGGTGGCGGAGAAGCTCGTTCCCTTCATGTGTGTCGGCTATGTCGTCGCCTCGCTGATCGTGCTCGGCCTCTACGCCGACCAGATTCCCGGCGCCTTCGTCCTGATCATCGACAGCGCCTTCAATCCGGTCGCGGCCACCGGCGGCTTCGCGGGCGCGGCGGTGATGATGGCGATCCGCTACGGTGTCGCCCGCGGCATCTTCTCCAACGAAGCCGGCCTCGGTACCGCCGGTATCGCCCAGGCCGCCGGCCAGACCAAGAACGCGGTCGAGTCCGGACTGGTGGGCATGATGGGCACCTTCATCGACACCATCATCGTGTGCACGATGACCGCCCTCGTGCTCATCGTCACCGGTGTCTGGAATGGCGGCCTCAAGGGCGCCGCCCTGTCTGCCGCCGGCTTCGACGCGGCCTTCCCCGGCTTCGGCGGGCAGTTCCTGGCCATCGCCATCACCATCTTCGCCTTCACCACCATCCTCGGCTGGGCCTACTACGGCGAAAAATGCTGGGAATACCTGGTCGGCACCTCGGTGGAAGTTCCCTACCGTGTGCTGTGGACGCTCTTCGTGCTGGTGGGTGCGGTCACCCAGCTCGACTTCGTCTGGCTGGTGGCGGATACGCTGAACGCCTTCATGGCCCTGCCCAACCTGATCTCGCTGCTTCTGCTCTCGCCCGTCGTGGTCCGCCTGACCCAGGAGTACTGGGCGAAGTACGAACGCGACCGCAAGTTGGCCGCAACGCCTGCCGGGCAGCGGTCCTGACCCGAGACCTGCTCGCCGCCTTCGTTGCCCGCCTGAGCACCGCTCCCGATGCGCCGTGCGACAACCGGCGCAGCCGCGAGGCTAGCCCGCATTTCTCACACCCTCACGGTTCGGCCCCCGGTGGCGCGGCTTTTTGCTTCACGCGTCGCCGTGACCGCGAGGGTTCAGGCCCGCGAGCGG
>JAREIX010000041.1 GCA_029286945.1 Thauera sp.
AAGGGCGAAAAATCAACAACCCGTGTATCTAGGTTTTTGGCGCCCCGTCGCCCTGAAACCCGCGCCGTTGCTGGGGGTGGGGCGGAAATGTGCCTTGGAGCTGTCAAACTCGGGCCTCACCGAAGTCACCGCCTGCTTCACCTACGGCTCGCTGATGAGCGAGGACATCATGAGCGCGGTCGCCGGTGTCCGCGCCGTGCATTGCAGCGCCACGCTCGACGGCTACCGCCGCCACCCGGTGATCGGCGCGGAATATCCCGGCATGGTCGCCCGCGCCGGTCATCAGGTCTGCGGCGTGCTCTACCTCGACCTGCCACCCTCTGCGTGGCCCCGCCTCGACCGCTTCGAGGGCGAGGAATACGAGCGCTGCACGGTCGAGGTCGTGCGCGCCGATGGCACACGCACGCGCGCCTGGACCTACGTCTTCCGCGACGAACTGGCCGCGCGCCTCGGCGCCGGTGACTGGGACGTCGAGCGCTTCCTGCGCGAGGGCAAGGCGCGCTTCGTGGCCCGATACGTCGGTTTCGACACGCTGCAGGGTGGGTAAGGGCGGCGCGACTGCGGGCGTCGGCCCTCGCCGCCGCGATCCGGCCGCAGCGCGGCTCGTGAAACCGCTATCCTGAGCCCCGTTCTTCGCCCCCGTCCTCACCGTGCCCGACCTCGCGCCCACCGTCCTCTTCGCGGACGACGACCTCCTCGTCGTCGATAAGCCCGCCGGCCTGCTCTCCGTACCCGCCCGCGGCGAGGACCGTCAGGACTGCCTGGCGGCGCGCGTGCAGGCCATGCACCCGGAGGCGCTCATCGTGCATCGGCTCGATGCGGCGACCTCGGGCCTGGTGCTGTTCGCGCGCGGGCTCGAGATGCTGCGGCGCATGAGCCGCGCCTTCGAGCAGCGCGTGGTCGGCAAGCAGTACGTGGCGGTGGTGCATGGCCACGTCGCGCAGGAGGCGGGCGAGATCGACCTGCCGCTGGGCGAGGACGCCGACAATCGCCCGCGCCAGATCGTCGATCCGCTGCGCGGCCGGCGCGCGCTGACGCGCTACCAGGTGCTGGAGCGCCTCGGCACGGGTGCGGACGCTGCCACCCGCGTCGCCCTCAAGCCCGTCACCGGCCGCGCCCACCAGCTGCGCGTGCATCTGCTGGCGATCGGCCACCCGATCGTGGGCGATCCGCTCTACACCGCGCCGGAGCGCTCCATCCCCAGCTCCAGCGCCGCCTTCGCCCGCATGCACCTGCACGCCGCCCGCATCGCCTTCATCCATCCGCGCACCCGGGTCGCGCTGCAGTTCGACAGCCCGGTGCCGTTCTGAAGGCGTCGCCACCCGGGCTGCGCGGGCCAGGTCCGCAAGAAACGGATTGATCGTCGACGCGCCGGCGCCATACTGCTCGCAAGCCCTGCACATGGGGCAGGACGCCGACCACGCGCGCCGCCCGCCCCGAACCGGAGTCCCGAGCATGTCCGCCGACGAATCCGCTGCACGCCACTACGCCATCGTCGCCCGCGCGATCGCCTTCCTCCGCGCCCACGCGCGCAGCCAGCCCGGGCTGGACGAGGTCGCCGCCGCGGTGCACCTCAGCCCCGGCCATCTGCAGCGCGTGTTCGCCGAATGGGCGGGCATCTCGCCCAAGCGCTTCCTGCAGTACCTGACCAAGGAGTACGCCCGTCAGCGCCTGGCGCAGTCCGCGAGCCTGCTCGACCTCACCCTGGCCGCCGGCCTCGGCAGCCCGAGCCGCCTGCACGCGCTGATGGTGAGCTGCGAGGCGATGACGCCGGGCGAGATCAAGGCCGCCGCGCGCGGCATCGACATCGGCCACGGTTTCGCGCCGACGCCCTTCGGCGACGCGCTGGTGGCGTGGACGGCGCGCGGCGTGTGCCACTTCGCCTTCCGCACCGGTGACGATGCGGCAATGCTCGCCGAGCTGCGCAGCCTGTGGCCGGCCGCCACGCTGGCGCGCGATGACGTGCGCGCCGGCGCGCTGATGCGGCAGATCTTCCCGCGCACGCCCACGCGCGGCAGCGTCCATCTCGTGCTGCGCGGCACCAACTTCCAGATCAAGGTGTGGGAGGCGCTGATCCGCATCGAGCCGGGGCGCGTGCTGTCCTACACCCAGTTCGCCCGCGCGCTCGGCATGCCGGGCGCGCCGCGTACCGTGGGCAGCGCGATCGCGGCCAACACCATCGGCTACCTGATCCCCTGCCACCGCGTGATCCGCGCCGGCGGCGAGGCGGGCGACTACCGCTGGGGCAGCAAACGCAAGCTGGCGCTGCTCGGCCACGAGGCGGCGCGCGAGGGCGGCTGAGGCGGACCGCGTCCGCGCCGCAAAATCCTCCCCCGCCGCGCCCGGCGCTGTGCTAAACATCGCCGCTACCACCGGCAGACCCGCATGACCACCCGCTCTCCGCTGCAACGCGTCCAGGACCTGGTGCGCGCCGAATGGCGCCACCTCACCACCTTCAGTCCCAGCACCCGGCGCTGGCAGATGCCGTTCGCCGCCGCGCTCGCCTCCGGCCTGCCGCTGATGGTGGGCGCCTGGTTCGGCCACCTCGAGTACGGCCTCATCTCCTCGATCGGCGGCCTCGCCTTCCTCCACCTGCCCAACACGCCGATGTCGCACCGCATGGTGTGGCTGATGGCCTGCGCCTTCGGCCTGGCGGCGAGCTACGCACTCGGACTGATGACGCACTTCCTGCCGCTGGCCCGGGTCGGCGTGCTCGCGCTGATCGCGATGCTGGTGACCATGGTGTGCCGCTTCTACCGCGTCGGTCCGCCCGGCAGCCTGTTCTTCGTGATGGCGGCCGCGATCGGCGCCTATACCCCGGGCACGATCGAGCAGATCCCGCTGCGCGTCGGCCTGCTCACCATGGGCGCCCTGCTCGCCAGCCTGATCGCCTTCTGCTACAGCCTGTACATCCTGCGTCTGCAGGCACCCGAGCCGGTGGCGCCGCCGCAGCCGCCCAGCTTCGACTTCGTCGTCTTCGACGCGGTGATGATCGGCGCCTTCGTCGGCCTGTCGCTGGCGATCGCACAGGCGCTGCAGCTCGACCGCCCCTACTGGGTGCCGGTGAGCTGCCTCGCGGTGATCCAGGGCGTGTCGCTGCGCGCGGTGTGGAACCGGCAGATCCAGCGCGTGCTCGGCACCGCCGCCGGCATGCTGCTCGCCTGGGGCCTGCTCGGCCTGCCGCTCGACCCCTGGCGCATTGCGCTGCTGGTGATCCTGCTCGCCTTCGTGATCGAGACCCTGGTGGTACGCCACTACGGCCTGGCGGTGATCTTCATCACCCCGCTCACCATCCTGCTCGCCGAGGCGGCCACGCTCGGCCACGCGCCGCTCGCCGAGCTGATCCAGTCGCGCTTCATCGACACCCTGCTCGGCTGCGTGGTCGGCCTGGTCGGTGGCATCTGCCTGCACAGCGCGCGCTTCCGCGCCGTGGCAGGCGGGGCGCTGCGCCGGCTGATGCCGCGCCGGCCGCCGGCCTGAATCGCAACCGTCGCCCGCAGGGCAATCGATACCGATGAAGATCAACCAGTTGCGCTACTTCCTCGCCGTCGCCGACAAGGGCAGCGTACGCGCGGCCGCGACCGCGCTCGGCGTGTCGGCGGCTGCCGTCAGCCAGGCCCTGCGCGAACTCGAAACCGCCATGGGCACGCCTCTGCTCAAGCGCGAGTCGCAAGGTACGGTGCTGAGTTACGCGGGGCGGCAGTTCCTCATCCACGCCCGCCTGATCCTCGGCCAGGTCAGCCGCGCCGAGGCCGAGATCGCGCAGATCCGCGGCGCCACCGGCGGCACGCTGGCGATCGGGGTCACGCCCTGGGTCGCGCAGTCCATCCTGCCCCACGCCCTGGCCCGCTTCCACGCCCTGCGTCCGGACGTGCATCTGGACGTCACGGAGGCGGTGGGGACGGTCCATCCGCAGTTGCGCGACGGCACCGTAGACCTGGTGATCGCGATGCCGCCCCCGCGCCAGGAGGCGCCGATCTTCTTCATCCGCAACCTGCTCCGCTGCGATCTTGCCGTCGTCGGCCGCCTCGGCCATCCCTGCACCGGGGCCGTCTCGCTCGACGAGCTGGTCGACCAGGACTGGGTGCTGACGATGCTCGGCTCGGGCCAGGACGAGCCACTGCTCAACCTGCTCGCCCCCCACGGCATCGCGCCGCCGCCACATCGCGTGCACTACGCGCGCTCGGCGCTGGTCGCGATCAGCATGCTGGAGGTCGGCAACATGCTCACCATCTGCCCCTGGCCGCTGCTCGAGACCCCATGGCTGCGCGGCCGCGTGCAGGCGCTGCCGATCCGCAACCCGCTGCCCGAGATGAACACCGCCATCATCGTCCGCCGCAACGACACGCTGAGCGCGGCGGGGCAACTGTTCGTCGACTGCTTCGAGGACGCCACCCGGGCCTGCGTGGCCACCGACGACCCCACGCTCAAGCGCGTGATGAGCTCGGTGGAGCTGGCAATTGAAGCCTGACGGGGCGCGAGTTCAAAAAAAATGCCCGCAAGCTGCGGGCATGAACCACATTGACGTGGAGGAGGGAGACAAAAACGAACTGTGCGGTCAGCGCGCCTGCGCCAGGCTGACGAAGCGATCGAGCGCAGCACGATGGAAGGTCGCGCCGCTGCGCTTGCCTGCCAGCGCCGCGGCCTCGTGCAACGCATGGCGCCAGGCCTCGAGGGCGACCTGCTCGCTGATACCGGCCTTGCGGGCGATCCAGGGCAGAATCTTGGGGGCTTGCATGATGAGAACTCCTTTCAAATCCGGGGAGAGGCCGCGCGCCACCGATCCGCACCGCGCTTCCTCTTGCATTGCACAAATCTTATGAGCCCATGCCGCGACTGAATAGCCAGGCGTTTCCGTGGGTATCAGGTTTTCGTTTACGGATCCCGACTCCGCTCGGCACCCACACCGCTCGCCGCGCGCCAATCGAGAACGGCCCTGGGAATCCGCCGCCGATTTGAAGGAAAATACTGGCCTCGCCGGCCGCCAGCCCCCGCGCCGCGCCGGCCCCACGGTTCTCTCCTCCAGGAAGCAAGCATGCTGCAGAAATTCCCCGCCTTCGCCGGCATCAAGGGCCCCGTCGTCGTCATCGTGATGGACGGCTACGGCATCCCCAGGCACGACGTCGGCAGCGCCATCGACGCCGCGCGCAAGCCCACGCTCGACCGCCTGTTCGCCACCTGCCCCAACATCCGGCTGCGCGCCCACGGCACCGCGGTGGGCATGCCCTCGGACGACGACATGGGCAACTCCGAGGTCGGCCACAACGCCATCGGCGCCGGCCAGGTCTATGCGCAGGGCGCAGCGCTGGTCGCCAACGCGATCGCCGAAGGCGCGCTCTGGCAGGGCGAGGCCTGGCAGCAGATCGTCGCCGGCGCCAAGGCCGGCGCGAACGGAAAGGCGGGCGTGCTCCACTTCATCGGCCTGTTCTCCGACGGCAACGTGCATAGCCACATCGAACACCTGAAGGCGATGGTCGTGCGCGCGAAGGACGAGGGCGTGCCCACGGTGCGCATCCACGCGCTGCTCGACGGCCGCGACGTGCCCGAGACCAGCGCGCTCGACTACGTGGTGCCCTTCGAGGCCTTCCTGAAGGAGATCAGCAGCGCCGGCTTCGACGCCCGTATCGCCTCCGGCGGCGGTCGCCAGTGCATCACCATGGACCGCTACGACGCCAACTGGCCGATGGTGGCGCGCGGCTGGCGCACCCACGTGCTCGGCGAGGGGCCGCAGTTCGCCAACGCCACCGAAGCGGTGCACGGCCTGCGCGCGCAGCACCCCGGCACCATCGACCAGGACCTGCCCGAGTTCGTCATCGCCGAGGCAGGCAAGCCGATCGGCACCATCGAGGACGGCGATTCGGTGGTGCTGTTCAACTTCCGCGGCGACCGCGCGATCGAGATCACGCGCGCCTTCGTCGAGGAAGCCTTCACCGAATTCGACCGCGTGCGCCATCCGCGCGTGACCTACGCCGGCATGCTGCAGTACGACGGCGACCTGCAGCTGCCCAAGCGCTTCCTGGTCGCGCCGCCGGCGATCAAGGACACCTCCAGCGAGTGGTTCAGCAAGTCCGGCCTGGCGCAGTTCGCCTGCTCCGAGACGCAGAAGTTCGGCCACGTCACCTACTTCTGGAACGGCAACCGCTCCAACAAGTTCGACGGCGAGACCTGGCAGGAAGTCCCGAGCGACGTCGTGCCCTTCGAGCAGCGGCCGTGGATGAAGGCGGCCGAGATCACCGACGCGATGATCGCCGCGCTGCAGTCCGGCCGGTACCAGGTGCTGCGCTGCAACTACGCCAACGGCGACATGGTCGGCCACACCGGCAACTTCCGCGCCGCGACCATGGCGATCGAGGCGGTGGACCTGGCGCTGGCGCGCCTGTTGCCGGCGATCGACGCCGCCGGCGGGGTGGCGCTGATCACCGCCGACCACGGCAACGCCGACGAGATGTTCGAGCTCGACAAGAAGACCAAGCAGCCGGCCACCAACAAGGACGGCAGCTTCAAGGCCAAGACCGCACACACGCTCAATCCGGTGCCGCTGATCCTCTACGACAAGGTCAGCGGCGGCAGGCTGGGGCTGAAGCAGACCGACACCGCCGGCCTGTCCAACATCGCCGCCACCGTCGCCAACCTGCTCGGCCTGCAGAAGCACGACAAGTGGGACGACAGCTTGCTGGATGTGAAGTGAGCACAGGCATCCCGCCCGCCCGCAGGCTCGATTGCGCGCCGCGCCGCGGGTGGGCTGCCAGCCTGTAACGAATGCTTACCGTGCGCCGCCGGAGCGCTGCCGGATGCGCGCGGGGCCGGGTCCTACAATGACCCGGTCGTCAGCAACCGGTCGCGCCCGATGATCCGCCTCGTACTCCCCGCTTGCGTACTCCCCACTCTCGCCGCCCTGCTCCTGTCCGCCTGCGCCCTGCAGCGGCCAGCTGCCGACACCGCCCAGGGCCTCGGCGGGCAGGGCGGCCAGTTCGAATTCGCGCTGCCGAGCGGCGACTACCGCTGCGAACGGGGCGAGCAGCTGCGGCTGCAGCGCGAGGTCGCCAACGCCGTCAATCACCGCATCCAGCTCGCCTGGAAGGGCGGCCAGTACCAGCTCGAACGCGATCCCTCCTATTCCGGGCTGCCGCGCTTCGAGGACGCCGCCAGCGGCCTGGTGTGGATCGACCTGCCGTGGAAGGGCCTGCTGCTCGACGGGCGCACCCACAAGCCGCTGGCCAACGAGTGCAGCGCGGCCTGAGGCCGGTCGCGCCTAGATGAAGGGCGCGAGCCGCTCCGGCTCCGCGACCGCCCCCGCGTCGAGCGCCGCGATCTCCGCGCGCGCGCCCTCGAGCTCGCGCGCCGCGCGTGCCTCGGCGTCATCGATGCCGTACTGCACGCCGTCTTCCGCCTCGGTGCGCAGCGCGTGGGCCATGCCCACGTGATGGCCGAAGCGCGCGAAGGCCTCGCACACCGCGGGCGGCGCGCGGTGCAGGAGGGCGATGCATTGCGCCGCCGCCTCGAACAGCTTGGCGCGGCGGCGGCTCATGATCTCCAGGTGGCGCGCCGGATCGCGCACCGGCGCGGCGCGCGCCGTGCGGTACATCACCTCGCCCTCGGCGATCACGTTGGTCGCATCCGACAGCACGCGCATCACCTGCATGTCGTTGAGGTCCACGATCATGCGGAAGGCACCGGTGTAGAGCAGGTCGCCGAGCAGGATGTTGCCGGCGTTGCCGAACAGCGCGCCGTCGCTGTGCGCATCGGCACCGCCGCCGCTCGCCTCGGTCACGCCATCGTGGAGGGCGAGCGAGATGTGGATCAGCTCGACCGCCGCCGCGAGCGCGTACTGGCGATCGCCGCTGTGGCCGAGCGCACGCGCCGCGGCCAGCACCAGGGCCGGGCGCAGCCGCTCGCCACCGTGCAGGATGAATTCGACGACCTGGCGGATCAGCACCACCTCGCTGTCGAACTGACGGCGGATGAGGGCATTGACCTGCTCCATGTCGTGCTGGAGCCAGGCGGGAAAGGAAGCGGGTTGCTGGAGCATGTTCGGATTGCCGGACGGTGGCCGCGCCCGGCGACCGGTTGAGATTCGCCCGCGAGTCTATAGCTGCACCGCGGCGCTGACCAGCCGCGCGGGTGAAAGAGGCGCCCCGCAGCCGGCCAGCGCGCGCAGCCGGCGGCCCGGGGCGGCGCGCGGCAGCCGGGGCATGCGCCGCTATACTGCAGAGGAGCCCGCCCGGGCGGGCCATCGACGGATACCGGCGCCATGGCCAACGGACCAATCGATACCCTGCGCCACGCCGTGCGCGGGCGGGTGCTGCTCAAGCACTTCGGCATGCTCGGCCTGGTGCTGGCGGCGCTGAACGCAGTGCCCCTGCTCGCCGCCCTGCTGCTCGGCGAGGCCGCGCACGCGCCCTTGTTCGCCGTCCCGGTCGCGGCGCTGCTCGCGCTCTGCCTGCCACTCGCGCGCCTCAAGGCGCCGCAGCACCTGCAGCTCAACGAGGCCTTCGCCATCGTCGTGCTGTCCTTCATGCTCGGCGCGCTGGCGATGAGCCTGCCGCTCGCCGCGCTCGGCGGCCAGGGCTGGCTCGACGGCCTGTTCGAGGCGGTGTCGGGCATCACCACCACCGGGCTCAGCACGCTGGCCACGGTCGAGGACAAGCCGCGCGCCTTCCTGTTCGCACGCGCCTGGCTGCAGTGGTGCGGCGGCCTGGGCATCGTCGTGCTGTCGCTGGCGCTGTTCATGCACAACGGCCTGTTTGCCCGCCAGCTGATGGAGACCGAGGCGGTGGGCGAGACGCTGGTGTCGAGCACCTGGATCTATGCCCGCCGCATCCTCGCCGTCTATGCGGCGCTGACCGCGGCGGCGGTCGCCGCGATCTGGCTGGCGAGCGGGGACGCCTTCGGCGCGCTGGTCCATGCCCTGGCCGCGGTGTCGACCGGCGGCTTCTCGAGCTTCGACGCCAGTCTGGGCCACTGGGGTGGCGGTCCGGCCGCCGTGGTGCTGAGCTTCGCGCTGCTCGGCGCGGTGGCGCTGCCGCTCTACCATCGCGCCTGGCACGCAGGCCTGTGGCGGGCGCCGCTGACGCTCGCGCGCGACGCCGAGCTGCGCCTGCTGCTGGCGGCCACTGCGCTCACCACCCTGCTGCTGTGGCTGTGGATGCCGGCCGGCGCCGGCGTGAGCGACGCGCTGCTGCTGGCGATGAGCGCGCAGAGCACGACCGGCTTCGCGCTCGCGCCGCTGGCGACGCTCGACGACGCCTCCAAGCTCACGCTGAGCGCCGCCATGCTCGCCGGCGGCAGCGTGGGCTCCACCGCGGGCGGCTTCAAGCTGCTGCGCCTGCTGCTCCTGGTGCGCGTGGTGCAGCTCGTGCTCGCGCGCGCCGCCGCCCCGCGCCACGCCGTCATCGCCCCCCGGCTCGGCGGCCGCCGCCTGGACGACGAGGACCTCTGGCGTGCGCTGCTGGTCATCCTGCTCTACGTGCTGGTGGTGTTCCTGTCCTGGCTCGCCTTCGTCGCCCACGGCTACCGCGGGATCGACGCGCTGTTCGAGGTCGTCTCCGCCACCGCCACCGTGGGCCTGTCCGCCGGCATCGCGCGCCCCGCGCTGGAGCCGCTGCTCAAGCTCGTACTATGCTTGGACATGCTGGCCGGTCGGGTCGAGATCTTCGCCCTGCTGGTGGTGCTGCATCCCGGCACCTGGTTCGGAAGACGCGCGGAGGCTGCATGAGGGCGGTATTCGTGGGAACGGGCGCGCTGGCGGTCACCACCGCCCGCCGCCTGCTGCACAGCGGGCACGAGGTGGTGCTGATCGAACGCGACAAGGCGCGCATCGACGCTCTGTCGGCCGAGCTCGACTGCGGCTTCCTGCATGGCGACGGCAGCACGCCGGCGCTGCTGCGCGAGGCCGACCCCGGGCTCACCGCGGTGCTGTTCTGCCTCACCGGCAACGACCAGACCAACATCCTCGCCAGCCTGGCCGGGCGCTCGCTCGGCTTCGCACGCGTGGTCACGCGCATCGACGACCCCGAGTTCGAGCATCTCGGGCTGGAGCTCGGACTGGAAGACATCGTGATTCCTTCGCGCGCGATCAGCCGCTATCTTGCCGACATGTTCGAGGGCCGCGACCACCTCGAGATCCTCGCACTGATCAAGGGTGACGCCCGCGTCTTCTCCTTCGTCGCCGGCGAGGACGACGAGAAGCCGATCGCCGAGCTCGCGCTGCCGAGCGACAGCCGGGTGATGTTCTTCTACCGCGACGAGCAATTCACGCTGCCCGCGCCCGACACCCGCCTGCGCCGCGGCGACGAGGTCATGGTCGTCACCCACCGCCGCAACCTCGAGGCCCTGCACGCGCGCTGGGGCAGCCTGCCGCGCCAGCGCCGGCACCGCCCCGGCAGCGGCGGCACCTAGCGGTCGGCGCCTCGCCCCTCGCATCCCCTCGCATCCCCTCGCCCCCTCCGGCCGGCGCCGCCGCGCCGGCCACCGCGACCACGCCGCATGACGCCGCCAAGGAGCGACGCGGTGCTTGCGCGCGCGCCGCGATCATCGAATAATAAAGTATTACCTTTAAGACCAAGGAGAAGGCCGTGGGCACCCGCACCCAGTCCGCATTGCGCGCAAGCCTCGAACAGGAAGACGCCGCGCTCAGGCAACGCCTGCCGGAGAAGGCGCCGCCCGAACCGCAGGCATCTGCCGGCAAGCGTGCCGCCGAGCCCGCGCCTGCGCCCACGACCACCGTTTCCGCTGCGCCCGGCGTACCCGCCTTGGCCCCGACGCCGGCGGCAGCCCCCGCCCAGCCCGTGGCGACGGCGAACGCCGCCTCCGCGCCCACCCTTGCACCGGCGCCCGCCCCGAGCCGCGCCCCGAGCAAGCCGGAGAAGCGCACGCATGAGCGCTTCAAGCTCGCCGCGAGCGACCGCCGCCGCATCGCCGAACTGCGCGACCAGCTCAAGGCCGAGGGACGGCGGCCGAGCAAGTCCGAGCTCGTGCGTGCCGGCCTCGCGGCCCTGGCTGCCGAGGGCGCCACCGCGGCGGTGGCGCGGGTCGCGGCGCTGTCGCCAGCCGCCCGTGCCAAGGACGCCAAGGGCCGGCGCGAGAAGGCCGGCGGCAAGGGCAAGGGCAAAGGCAAGGGCAAAGGCAAAGGCAAAGGCAAAGGCAAATCTGCCAGCAAGAAGCGCTGACCCGCGCGGGCGCGCACACGGGCGCTTCGATGTCCGCCCGGGCGCACCCTTTGGCGGCGCCCGTTCGAGGAGACGACGATGACAGCAAGGAATCCCGCGCAGATCTCGGCCCGCATGGACGCGATCGACGCCGTGCTCGAGACCGAGGGCATGCCCTCCTACAGCGAGATGTGGGCGACCAACGCCGAACTGCGCGCGGACCTCGAGCGCGTACGCGAGCGGCTGGCGATGGCCAACGCCGCCCTGTCCACGCTCCACGGCGACCTGGTGCAGACCGAACTCATCGTCGCCACCGCGCGCAGCGTGGAGCAGGTGCGGCGCCAGCTCGCGCGCCTCAAGAGCGACCGCGAGACACAAGCCGCGCGCGCGCACGAACGCTTTGCGCGGCGTTGGGGCACGCACGAGGACTGATCGCGCGCCGGCCGCCGCCCCGCGAAGCGCCGTCCGGGCCGCTCGCGAGGCGCGGCGCAGCCGCTCCTGGAAGCGTTCAGCGCTCGCCGTCGGAGACGAGCAGCCCGCCGGACGCGCTGCCTGTGCCGGATTCGCTGCCGGCCGCGCGCGTGGCACGCGCCGGACCGCGCGCCGCCTTGGCGGCGGCGTCGGTCGTCTCGTCCGCCGGCGAGCCGAGCGCCTGCACGCTCGACTCGCCGAGCTTCTCGTAGAGCCCGGAAGCCACCTCGGTCGCCGATTCGAGGGCGGCGAACAGCGCACCGGAGCCCGCCGACGCCGAGCTCGACACTTCGCTCATGGCGCTGTCCAGGCTGGTCTTGATACGAGCCGCCCAGGCCTGGGTGATCTCGATGAACTGCTGGTGCGCATCGGTTGCGATCTCGCCGATGTCGCGCACGTACGCGACCACGTGTGCGACCTGCGGCTCGAGGCCGGCCGACTGCAGCTTCATCAGCGCGGACGCGTCATCGGCGCCGAACAGGGCCTGCGCATGGCGGGCGCCGTCGGCGCTGGCGGCACGGGCGGTCGCGAGGTTGAGCGCGGCCACGCGGGCGGCATGCTCGAGGCCCTCGGCGGCGAGGGCGTGGATGGCGTCCATGTTCGCCTGGCTGGCGGCAAGGAAGTCGGCGACGGGGGCTTTCGCATTCATCTTGGCACTCCGGAGTTGACGGTTCGGGCGTCCCCGCCAGCCGGTGCGCGGCGATCGGACGCATATTGCTGCATCGCAATATACGGCCGATTATAAAAATCCAAATTCACCGCCAGATGAAACTTTCATGGCAGAACGCGGACAAGCCAGTCCGCGCCGGGGCAGCCCTCAGTGCTTCCTGGCGCGCTTGCCCTTGGCCACCTTGGGCAGCGCGCCGACCAGACGCGCGACCTCGGCGATGTCCTGCTCCGCGAGCAGCGCCAGCCCGGCGCGCAGCACCTCGGACTTGCTGGCGAGCACGCCGTCCTTGCCCAGCGCCTCGCGCAGCGCCTTGATGCGCTTGTGCTCGCTCGCCGGCATCGAGAAGGAGTCGCGCTCGACCTTCTCGTGCTTGTCCTTGCGCTCGGCCTCGGCCGGCTTCTCCGCGGGCTTCTCCACGACCGCGCGCGCGGCGCTGCGGGCCGCGGCCGGGCGGGGCGGAGGCAGCACCGGCGTAATCGGCTCGGCTGCCGCGGCGGCGGGCGTGGCGATTGCCGTGGCGGCTGGCACGGCGGCCTTCGCCCGCGCCGCCACCGTGCGTGGGGCACCGCTGCGCTTCGCCAGCGCGGCGTCTTCCTGCCTGAGGGTTTCGCGCAGTTTCGATTTCGTGCCGCTGGGAGTGCTCATGTTCAGTCCTCGATCAGTTTCAGTACCGCGGCGACCAGGCCGGCAACCTCTTCCTGCGCCGCGGCCGCCGCACGGCCGAGGCCGAACACCGAGGTCCCGCGCACCGCGCTGAGCGCGTAGGCGCTGCGCTGCGACAGCGCGGCGTCGAGCACCGGCAGGCTGAAGTCGCGCAGCACGTCGAGCACGTCGCCGGCGAGCGCGGTGCGCATGACGCGGTTGGGGAGCAGGGCGCCGCGCAGCTTCGGACGGCGCTGCTGGCGGTCGAGGATCAGGCGCTCGATGCCGCGCGTCGCCCACAGGTCGGTCGGGCTCGGCACCACCGGCACCAGCGCGAAGTCGCACAGCTCGAGCGCGCTCATCGTGTGCGGATGCTCGATCGACGGCGGGCAGTCCATCACCACGACGTCGACCTTGTTGGCCACCGGGCGCAGGGTCTTCTTCATCGCCGCCGCATCGCCCTGCAGGCGCACCACCTCGGCGGCAAACGGCGACTCGGGGGGCGCCGACGCGGCCCAGCGCGAGGCGCTTTCCTGCGGATCGAGGTCGGCGAGCGCCACGCGATGGCCTTCCAGCGCCAGGCCTGCGGCCAGCTGCATGGCCACCGTGGTCTTGCCCGATCCGCCCTTCTGCGAGATGAGCGCAATCAGGGTGGGTGCGGTCATGATGCGTCCCGTAAAGGTAATACTCGACAGTCTAGCCAATTGCCCGCGCAGCGTGTGTCCGCTGCCGAAGCATCGGCGGCGGCGGCCGCCGCGCGGAGCGGTCGCTGCACCGCAACAACACGCTTGAAATCGTTTGCTACAATTCGATTTTCTCCCGAGAGGGCTTCCCATCATGGCGCGAGAGATCGAACGCAGATTCCTGGTCCGTGACGTCCGGATCCTCGACGGTCGTCAGGGTGAGCACATCATCCAGGGTTACCTCGCCAAGGAATCGGGCTCGATGTCGACGCGCGTGCGCATCCGCGGCGAGCGCGCCTACCTGACGCTGAAGTCGCCGCGCCAGGGCTACAGCCGTGACGAATACGAGTACGCCATCCCGGTGGCCGACGCGCAGGCGATGCTGGCGAACCACTGCGCGCGCCGCATCGTGCGCAAGACGCGCTACCTCGTCGACCATGCGCACCATGTGTTCGAGGTCGATGTCTTCGAGGGCCACCACGCCGGGCTGGTGGTCGCCGAGGTCGAGCTGCCGCACGAGAGCACGCCGCTCAAGCTGCCGCGCTGGGTGGGCGAGGAAGTGACCCACGACCCGCGCTTCGGCAACTTCACGCTGGCGGTCGAAGCGGCCCGCCGCGAGGCTGACCGCCCGGCTGAGCCGCCGGCGCCACGCCCGGGCGCGCTGCCGAGCGTCCCCGGCGCCACCCCGCGCTGGTGATCCGGGCGACCCGCGCAGCCACGGCGCCCGGCGGGGCAGCCCCCACCCACCGGAGCTCTCTGATGAAGCGCCCGTCGCCCGGCCGTACCTCGCTGCTGCGCCTGCTGCACACGGGCCTGCTTCTCTGCATCGCCGCAAGCGGCCTCGCGGCGCAGCCGCAAGGCCTGCCCGCGCTCAACATCGCCATCGAGGACACCTCCGTGTCGGGCATCTCCTCGGGCGGCTTCATGTCGGTGCAGATGCAGGTCGCGCACGCCTCGATCATCCGCGGTGCCGGCGTGGTCGCCGGCGGGCCCTACTACTGCGCGCAGGACAGCGTGCTCACCGCCACCACCGCCTGCTCGTGCACCGGCGCGCCGACCCTGGCCTGCAAGGTCGGCGCCGACAGCACGGACGTGCCGGCCCTGGCGGCGGCGACACGCGCCTTCCACACCGAGGGCCAGATCGACGACCCCGCCCACCTCGGCCGCCAGCGCGTGCTCACCGTCGTCGGCGGCAAGGATCCGCTGGTGCCGACCCCGGTCACCCGCCAGCTCCACGGCTATTACGCGGCAATGGGGCTGCCCGCCACGCAGCTCAAGGCGGTGACGCTGGCCGACGCCGGCCACACCATGCCGACCGTGGCCTACGGCGGCGCCTGCGCGGCCACCGACGAGCCCTACATCGGCAAGTGCGGCTTCGATACCGCGCAGGCCATCCTCGACTGGATCTACGGGCCCGATGTAGCCCCGCCGCGTAGCGCGCCGCAGCCGCAGGGCCGCTTCGTCGCCTTCGACCAGACCCGCTACCTGCCCGCGACCGGCTTCTTCAGCTACCTGTGGGGCACCGGCCTGGACAAGACCGGCTGGGTGTACATTCCGCCCGCCTGCGCGGCCGGCGAGCGCTGCCGGCTGCATGTGGTGTTCCACGGCTGCAAGCAGGGCCAGAGCTTCCTGCCGCTGCGCCCGCCGCCCGACGGTGGGCTCTACAACGGCACCACCTTCGTGCGCAACACCGGCTACGACCGCTGGGCCGACACCAACCGGCTGGTGGTGCTGTTCCCGCAGGCGGTGTCGATCCCGTGGAAGAACCCCAACGGCTGCTGGGACTGGTGGGGCTACACCGACAGCGGCTACGCCACCCGCGACGGCATCCAGATCCGCAGCGTGCGCGCGATGATCGGCCAGCTCAGCGCCGGGCGCCGGGACTGAGCCAGCGCGCGGGGGCGCGCCCCGACCGAAGGTCCTCACTCCGCCCCGCCGCGTCCGGCCTGGATGCGCGGCCTGCAGGCCAGGCCGCTCGCAGGCCCCGCAAGCACCCGGCGTGAACGACGAACGGGGCGAGCCGACCGTCGGGTCGACCCGCCCCGTTCACGCTTCACCGGCCGCGCACGGCCGGTGTCGCCTCATCCGCCTCAGGCGGCTTGCGCAGCCTTGAGGATGGCGTTGAGCGTGGCGCTCGGACGCATCACGGCCTTGGTCTTCTCGGGATCGGCCTTGTAGTAGCCGCCGATGTCGACCGGCTTGCCCTGCACCTCGGCGAGCTCGGCGACGATCTTCTGCTCGTTGTCGGCGAGCGCCTTCGCGAGCGGCGCGAACTTGCCCGCCAGCTCGGCGTCCTCGGTCTGCGCCGCCAGGCGCTCGGCCCAGAACTTGGCCAGGTAGAACTGGCTGCCGCGGTTGTCGAGCTGGCCGGTCTTGGGCGAGGGCGACTTGTTCTCGTCGAGCAGCTTGCCGGTGGCCTCGTCCAGGGTTTTGGCGAGCAGCTTGGCGCGCGCGTTGCCGGTCTTGATGCCGAGATCCTCGAGCGATACCGCCAGGGCGAGGAACTCGCCGAGCGAATCCCAGCGCAGGTGGTTCTCCTGCACGAGCTGCTGGACATGCTTGGGCGCCGAGCCGCCGGCGCCGGTCTCGTACATGCCGCCGCCCGCCATCAGCGGCACGATCGACAGCATCTTGGCCGAAGTGCCCAGTTCCATGATCGGGAACAGGTCGGTGAGGTAGTCGCGCAGGATGTTGCCGGTCACCGAGATGGTGTCGAGACCGCGCACCACGCGCTCGAGCGTGAACCGCATCGCGCGCACCTGCGACATGATCTGGATGTCGAGGCCGCTGGTGTCGTGATCCTTGAGGTAGGTCTTCACCTTCTTGATCAGCTCGTTCTCGTGCGGACGGTAGGGGTCGAGCCAGAAGATCGCCGGCATGCCCGAGTTGCGCGCGCGGGTCACGGCGAGCTTGACCCAGTCGCGGATCGGCGCGTCCTTGACCTGGCACATGCGCCAGATGTCGCCTTCTTCCACGTTCTGCGTCAGCAGCACTTCGCCGGTGGCCAGATCGGTGATGTTGGCGATGCCGTCCTCGGGGATCTCGAAGGTCTTGTCGTGCGAGCCGTACTCCTCGGCCTTCTGCGCCATCAGGCCGACGTTCGGCACCGTGCCCATCGTGCGCGGGTCGAAGTTGCCGTGCCATTTGCAGAAG